>JAHEMO010000019.1 GCA_024643625.1 Chitinophagaceae bacterium | reverse complement strand
GCGAATTGTTTTTCAAAATTGAAGATGTACAAAACATGCGTCCGTTTTTGATGAGTGTGGTAAGCCACTCCAATCATTGGATGTTTGTAGCCAGTAATGGAGGCTTAAGTGCGGGACGCAGGGATGCGGATATGGCCTTGTTCCCTTATTATACTGACGATAAACTAGTGGCCTCCGCTAACATTACAGGAAGCCTAACGCTAATACGCGTAATCCGTCCCAATGCACAGACACTATGGGAACCATTTTCCGTCGATACTATAGAGGACACTAACTGCACCCGTGCTTTATACAAAAGCATCTATGGCAATAAAGTGATTTTTGAAGAAGTAAACCATGCGCTGGAACTTAGTTTTAGCTATGAATGGAATTTTAGCAATCTGTATGGCTTTGTACGCAACGCAACCTTGCGCAATGATTCATCCGCACCATGCGAGATCGCTTTGCTCGATGGCCTTCAAAATATTATGCCGCATGGCGTTGGTGCCGATGTTCAAAACAGAACCAGCAACCTCGTTGATGCCTATAAACGCAGCGAACTGCATCAGGCTTCGGGCGTTGGCATATATGCATTGAGTGCCATAATTGTAGATAAAGCAGAACCGAGCGAAGCACTAAAGGCAAATGTAGCATGGTCTTTAGGGCTTGATGATGCCATGCATTTGTTATCAACCAAACAAGTGTCAGCTTTCAAATCCGGCAAATCACTTCACCAGGAATCTGACATAAAAGGTGAAGCAGGTGCTTATTTGCTGCATAGCCACATTCACCTGCAGCCGCAGGCCGCAAGTGAATGGAAAATTATTGCCAATGTAAACCAAACGCAGCGTCAGGTGGTAGCATTGGCCCATGCCATTCAAAGCAATAATCAGCTTCGTACGCAGTTAGAGGAAGATATACATGCAGGCACGCAAGCATTAGTGAAATTGGTAGCCAGTGCAGATGGACTGCAATACACAGCAGATCCGTTAAAAGATTCCAGGCACTACGCCAATACGCTTTTCAACATCATGCGTGGTGGTATTTTTGACAATAACTATCAACTCAAAACTTCTGATCTTGTAGCCCATATACAAAGTGCTAATCCTGCTGTATTTGCATTACATGAGCCCTTATTGCAAGCACTACCTGCCACGCTAAATTACCAGCAGTGGACCAACCTTGTTTTACAAACGGGAGATGCCGATCTGATAAGATTGGGTATTGAATATCTGCCGCTAAAATTCAGCCGGCGCCATGGAGATCCAAGCCGGCCATGGAATCGTTTTTCTATCAATACGCTCAGTGAAAAAGATGGTGCTGAAATACTGGATTATGAAGGCAATTGGCGCGATATTTTCCAAAACTGGGAAGCCTTAGCGCACGCCTTTCCCACGTTTCTGGATGGCATGATTTTCAAATTTCTAAATGCCTCTACTTTTGATGGATACAACCCTTATCGCATCACAAAGTCAGGTATCGATTGGGAATCTATTGAACCCGATGATCCCTGGTCTTACATTGGCTATTGGGGCGATCATCAAATTATTTACCTCCTCAAGTTTCTTGAATTTAAATATGCACTTGGTGCTGAAAGCCTGGACCATTGGCTTGATAGCAGATGGTTTGTATATGCAAATGTCCCCTATCGTATAAAGCCATACGGCGAAATACTGAAAGATCCTAAAGACACCATATTGTTTGATGCCAAACAGGATCATCAGATGCGCCATCAAATGGCAACCCAGGGCGCCGATGCAGCCTTGCTGACAAATCAGGTAGCATCCATACACAAAGTCAGTTTTACTGAAAAAATATTGGCTACTTCATTATCCAAGATGTCAAATTTCATTGCGGAAGGCGGCATATGGATGAACACCCAACGACCGGAATGGAACGATGCCAACAATGCATTGGTAGGCAATGGCATTTCGATGGTGACATTGTACTATCTCCATCGGTTTTTTGCATTTACCAAGAAGCTCTATAACAACACCGCTCAGCCCTATATGCAGGTAAGCAGCGAGTTGGCGAAGTTCTTTTACACTCTCGTAGCCACGCTGGAGCAGTACCAACCCTTGTTAGCCACAGGATTTAGCCATGTGCAGCGAAGACAACTGGCCGATGCACTTGGCGGCGCCGGAAGCAGCTATCGCGAACAGATTTATGACAACAGTTTTAGTGGCGAAACAGAAACAATTTCGACCAAAGCCATTGTCAGCTATTGTGATACCTGTGAAGAATTTATCAGGCAAACCATAGCCTGTAATAAAAGGGATGATGGCCTGTACCATGCCTATAATCTGTTAACCATCACTGAGGGCAGTATGGCCATTTCAAATCTTGATGAAATGCTGGAAGGTCAGGTTGGCATTTTGAGCGCGGGCATGCTATCGCCTGCTGAAGCCGTATCCGTTCTTGATGCGATGGCAATAAGCAAGTTGTATAGAGAAGATCAGAACAGCTACCTGCTTTATCCCAATAAACAACTGAAGGGGTTTCTTGACAAAAATGTAGTTCCCGAATCGTTAATTGGATCATCTGTACTGTTACAAAAAATGTTGTCAACCGGAGATTCATCTCTCATAGAAAAAGATATTGAAGGGAAAATACATTTCAACGGAAATTTTAAAAACGCCAACGATCTAAAGCAGGCAGTAGCTCAACTTAATCATAGCGAACATGCAAAACTTGCTGAACAGGAATTGCCGGTTTTGCTGGATATTTTTGAGCAAGTTTTTAATCACAAGGCTTTTACAGGACGATCAGGAACTTTTTTTGGTTACGAGGGATTGGGGTCTATCTACTGGCATATGGTTTCCAAACTTCATCTTGCCGTAGCAGAAATTATTCAAGCGCTTGATCCTGATGAAGACAAGGAAATTTCACAACGTCTCTTAAGGCATTTTCAAAATATTGAAGCAGGCATTGGTGTGCACAAGCCACCAATGGTGTATGGTGCATTTCCAACAGACCCATACTCACACACACCATTGCACAGAGGTGCCCAACAACCTGGTATGACCGGACAGGTAAAAGAAGACCTGTTGGTAAATGGCATTGTACTTGGCGTGCAAATAGCAGAAGGATGCCTGCAATTCAATCCTGCGTTATTACCAGACTCCGCATTTTCCACAAGACCCAGAAATATTCAGTTTGTTGACATTGACGGCAAACAGCATCAGGGTGTTATGGAAAAATACCAAATATGCTTTAGTTGTTGCCAAACCCCTGTGGTATATCAACTTGGAGAGCAGAGCGGCTTGCAAATTCAATTGCATTCGGGCGAAATAAGGGAAAGGAATGAAAGCCGGCTCACCCATGATGAAAGCAATGCGATACTCAATAGAACGGGCATAATAAAACAAGTAACCATTTTTCTGCAACCTGGCCAACTCCAGAGACATTAGCTATCTACCCTTATGCAAAAGGTCAATACATATGTTCAATTGAATCGACTGCTAATTACCATCATAATAACTATGCTGATGAGTATGAGCTTAATATCCTGTTCCAATAATCATAATCAGTATGTTGCTGAATTGTTTGAAACATCGGCAGCAGGAAATAAGCTTGCTTCAATAGCATTACTGGACAACAGCGATAAAGATTCTGCCGTTGCAATTACCCTTCATACCAACGAAAGCTACCAAACCATAACCGGATTTGGCGGATCCTTTACGCAATCGTCTGCCCACCTGCTTAACGCAATAAGTGCGGCCAACCGGCAAAAAATTATTGAAGCCTATTTTGGCGAAAGCGGTGCACGGTATTCGCTTACGAGAACGCATATCAATTCCTGTGACTTTTCAACCGGTCACTATGCGTATGCATCCATACCTGGCGATACGATGCTTGAAAATTTTTCACTTGCACCAAGCAAGGACGATCTTATACCCATGATTAAAGATGCGATGGCTACCAGCAAAGAGGGCTTTCGCATTATTGCCTCGCCATGGACAGCACCACCATGGATGAAGGATAATAACGATTGGCGGGGTGGTAAGTTGCTCCCTGCCTACAATAGTACTTGGGCACTGTATTTTTCAAAATATATAAAAGCATGCAAAGCAGAGGGCATTGATATATGGGGCCTGACTGTAGAAAATGAGCCACTTGGCAACGATAACAATTGGGAGAGCATGCATTTTAGTGCGGAAGAAATGACGGCGTTTGTACAAGACTATCTTGGTCCTCAATTGGAAAAAGATGGTTTATCAGGCATAAAAATTTTAGGGTACGACCAAAATCGCGGAGAAGAGTTGAAGCATTGGGTAGATATCATGTATCCAAAAAATGAAAAGAAAAATTACTATAGTGGAACGGCAATCCATTGGTACGCCAGTACGGTAGATTATTTTCCGGACAACCTGGCCTATGCCCATAAAGCCGCACCGGACAAATACCTGATTCAAACCGAAGCATGCGTGGATGCCGATACCCCCAGATGGCAGCAGGACGATTGGTACTGGAGCGCAGAAGCAACGGACTGGGGATACGATTGGGCTCCCGAAAAGGATAAGCACCTTCATCCTAAATATGTTCCGGTTTTCCGTTATGCCCGTGATATTATTGGGTGCCTTAATAATTGGGTAGATGGATGGGTGGACTGGAATATGGTTTTGGACAGGCAGGGCGGCCCCAATTGGTTTAAAAATTGGTGTGTAGCACCGGTAATAGTTGATACTACCGCCGACGAAGTATATCTCACACCCTTATACTATACCATGGCGCATTTTAGCCGCTACATCAGGCCAGGTGCAAAAAGAATTGGTTTAGCTATGCAGGATGAAGATATTCAGGCAACGGCAGCTGTGAATCCTGATGGATCAATAGCGGTAGTATTATTCAACCCTACCGAACAAAGAAAAAAAATTAACCTTAGCTGCAACGATCAGCTAACGGCTTTTCAACTATCTCCCCAATCTATTCAAACACTTGTATTACAAAAACGAAATTGATTGCCATGTCAAAGTATCAGACCAAAGCAAAAGACCGTGTGCCATTGTTGCAAAAAGCTGCATTTGGAGCGGGCCACCTTGTAAATAATTTACTGCCGGGCGCGCTGGGTGTATTCATGTTTTTTTTGTTGACGGCCTTTGGTATGGACCCATTTTTAGCCGGCCTTCTAGGCGGGTTGCCCAGAATTTACGATGCCATTACTGACCCTATTATGGGATTTGTATCAGACAACACAAATTCGCGATGGGGCCGGCGCAGGCCTTATATTTTTATTGGCGCCATACTTTGCGGAATTTTATTTGCGCTGCTTTGGCAGTTGGATGAAACTAGATCCCAGTCTTACAACTTCTGGTATTTTCTGCTCATGTCATTGGTCTATTTAACTGCAAATACTATTTTCTCTACTCCTCTTATTGGGCTTGGATACGAAATGTCATCAGACTACAATGAAAGAACAAGGCTGATGGCATTTTCTCAAACTATAGGGCAAATAGCCTGGATGGTGGTGCCATGGTTTTGGGTACTCATTGCCAATCCGAACTTATTTGAAAATCAGGCAGTAGGTGTTCGCAAATTGTCGGTGCTGGTGGGCGGTATTTGCATGTTGCTGGGAATTTTACCTGCTATTTTTTGCAAAGAGATGGATCAGTCCAATTTGCAGAACCGGGCAGAACTTTCTTTTAGCAACATTGCAGCCAATTTGAAAGGGCTGTTTCAAAACATTGTAAAGATTACAAAGAACAAACCCTTTATGAAATTATGCGGCGCCACATTTTTGGTGTTCAATGGTTTCCAAATGGTAGCATCTTTCAGCTACTTCATCATTGTGTTTTATTTGTTTAAGGGCGATTATGGCATGGCTGGATCATGGCCCGCCTGGTTCTCCACAGTAAGTGCTTTTGCTACGGCATTTTTAGTTATTCCTATTATTTCGGCCATGGCTACCCGGTTAGGTAAGCGCCGTGCCTTTATCATATCTACGCTCATCTCCATTATTGGTTATGGCCTAAAATGGTGGGGCTTCAATCCCTCAAATCCATGGATGATATTTTTACCCATTCCATTTATGGCATTTGGTATTGGCGGGCTGTTTACGCTTATGATGAGCATGACTGCTGATGTGTGCGATCTGGATGAACTCAACAACGGCATGCCACGCAAAGAAGGCACTTTTGGTGCTATATACTGGTGGATGGTAAAACTGGGGCAGGGCCTTGCATTGGTACTTGGTGGTTGGGTTCTGAAAGTTGTAGGGTTTGATCAAACTGCAGCCATCCAAACCAGTGAGACAATAACAAACCTTAGATTAGCAGATATCATAATACCTATGGGTACAGCAGCATTGGCTATTTTGGTGATGTGGAAATATGATTTGACAGAAGACCGTGCTAAAGAAATCAAAGAAGTATTGGTGAGCCGCAGAGGCGAATTGTAACCCTTTAATTATTGTGTTATGTCATTTAGAGAAGAAAAATTTCTTAGCTATCCAACATTGGGAGCTACAGCCCAGGAAGCCTTTTTAGAAGGTCTGAAGCCCGAAGAAGTACATAGTTTGTTTCTTGAAATATTGAACAACGGCATGCATGGCATTTGCTTTAGCTTGTATGAAGACGGGCAAAAGCCGGGAGATATCATCGGGACCGGACAAATTGAAAGGCGAATTAAAATCCTGAAACCTTATACATCATGGGTTCGATCTTTTTCCTGCACGGAAGGCAACGAAAGAATTCCGGAAATAGCCCGAAAACATGGTCTTAAAACACTTGTCGGGGCCTGGTTGGGAAGCGACGCAGAAAAAAACGAGGCGGAGATTGAGGGTCTTATTCAACTGGCGCAGGCAGGTATGGTTGATATTGCTGCCGTAGGCAATGAGGTTTTATATAGAAAGGACTTGGATACTGAAACTTTGCTTGCTTATATCGCAAGGGTAAAAAAGGCGCTTCCCGGTATCCCGGTTGGGTATGTAGATGCTTACTATGAATTTGTAAAACGACCTGAGATCGCAGAAGCATGCGATGTGCTATTGTGTAATTGCTATCCCTACTGGGAAGGCACAGGCATTCAGGATGCCATCAGCCACATGCATCACATGTATCATCAGGTAGTTCGTATTGCCAATGGCAAAAAAGTAATTATTACCGAAACGGGCTGGCCTAGTCAGGGCGAAGGCCTGGGTTCAGCTTTACCCTCGAAGGATGCTGCATTGCAATATTTTATTAATACCCAATTATGGGCGGCCAATCATCAGGCAGAGGTATTTTACTTTTCAAGTTTTGATGAATCGTGGAAAGTTGGCGCTGAGGGAGAAGTTGGCGCCTATTGGGGTATTTGGGACAAGCACGAAAAACTAAAATATTGATGGACAACTTTGAAGCCCTCGGCATACAGGCAGGGCAAGCCATTTGTTATTCTGGCTTTCGCGACGGCCAGCAACCTGGCGGCGCATATCCTACCTACAATCAAGTGCGGGATGACTTGTTATTGCTCAAGGATCATTGGCGATACCTGCGCCTTTACGATTGTGACAAGCACGGACAAACCGTTTTGGAGGTAATTGAGGGCGAAGGTTTTGATTTTAAGATTCTTATGGGCGCCTATATAGAGGCAGAAATGAATAATTACAATTGCCCATGGCATGGTGGTGTTTACTCCGCTGAGCAATTGGAAAAAAACAAGAAAATCAATAATTCCCGCATAAACAAGTTGATTGAACTTGCTAACCAATATCCGCAAATCATATTTGCATTATCAGTAGGTAATGAAGCTTGTGTGGAATGGACGGACCACTATGTCCCCCCTGAGCAAGTGGCTCGCTTCGCCAGCCTCGTAAAGGCCAAATGCAAGCAACCCGTCACTTTTTGCGAAAACTATGTTCCCTGGTTGCATTCCTTGGACACCTTAGTGGATGTTATTGATTTTATAAGCATACATACCTATCCGGTTTGGGAGTACAAGCACCTAAACGAGAGCATAGAATACACCAAAGCCAATTATTACGCTGTGGCGGATAAATACCCCAATAAGCCGGTAATAATAACGGAGGCCGGCTGGGCCACCAACTCCAACGGCCGAGGAATTGATCCGGCACATGTAGGTGAGGAATATCAGCAAGCCTACTATCACCAATTGATGGAATGGACTTCGGCAGAGCATATCCCCTGCTTCTTTTTTGAAGCATTTGACGAAAACTGGAAGGGATCACCTGAGCCCCTCGAACCGGAAAAACACTGGGGTCTTTTTCGTACAGACCGTAGCCCCAAGCTCACCATGCAGCAGTTGGTTTCCAGGTAATTTACCTCAATTGAAAAGAAATTTACGCCGCCGGGGCACCTACACCCATGGCGTGGCATTGATAATATACCGACTATCAGCAAATAGTCAGATGCGGCGTTATTTCGTTTAATTATGCCTTTCGCTAGGCTGGCTCGTAAAAATATATATTTGATTAATCTCTATATGTAAACGTAATTCGACAAAATGAAGTCATCATATAGAATACAAAACCATAGTGTTTTTACAATATTCATCTCGTAAGCATTTTTCTTTAAGCCTTTTCAATAATTACCGCACACTTCAAGATCGTAGCTAATTCATTTTCTTTCCTGTAGAGTTTCTAACAATTGACCATTGCAAACATTTGCAAATATTAAAAATATAACTATGTGAATTATTTTTAGCCTTTTGCAGGTTTTCGTATACCACATATAGATATTTTTACATTCGATTTGAATTAATCGAACTAAAACTATCTGACTATGGCGAAAAAAACAATGAAGCAAATTGCACCATTTGCGCTTTTGGCTCTGGCGGCCATTGGCGCCCTGTTCATTCCTACCCTACCCATATTTGATGGGGGCAACGCATACAACGGCGCTGATATCACATGGATTATGGTAGCAACAGCGCTGGTATTCCTCATGACACCTGGCCTTGCCTTTTTCTATGGTGGCATGGTTCACCGCAAAAATGTAATCAGCACCATGATTAAAAGTGTGGTAGCTGCCGGTATTATTACTATCATTTGGGTTGTAGTAGGCTACAGCCTTGCTTTTGGCACAAGCATTGGCGGGTTTATTGGGAACCCGTCTACCCATTTCTTCTTTAAAGATGTTTTAAACGGAGAACCCTGGGCCGGTGCACCTACCATTCCAAAATCACTTTTTAGCCTTTTCCAACTCATGTTTGCGATAATCACCCCTGGCCTTGTAGTGGGTGCAGTGGCAGAAAGAATCCGTTTCACGGCATATATTCTTTTTATAGCATTATTTGGGTTGTTGGTTTATGCACCTCTGGCACACTGGACATGGCATCCCGAAGGATTCCTGTTTAAAATGGGAGTGCTGGACTTTGCCGGTGGCACTGTGGTCCATATTTCTGCCGGATGCGCCGCATTGGCCGGAGCTTTAGTGCTCAAACCTCGCAAGTCAAAATTGCTGCAGGAAGAAGTTCCTCCGGCCAATATTCCCTACGTACTTATAGGAACAGGCTTATTATGGTTTGGTTGGTTTGGTTTTAACGCCGGCAGTGCTTTAGGTGCCAACGGCCTGGCAGTTTCTGCCTTCTTTACCACCAACGTTGCTGCGGCAGCTGCCGGATTAAGCTGGATGTTTTTCGATGTAGTGCGAGGCAAAAAGCCTTCTGTAATTGGCTTCTGCATAGGTGCTGTGGTTGGTCTTGTAGCTATTACACCTGCAGCAGGCTTCGTGGCAGTTCCACAAAGTATATTTATAGGTGTGGTTGCGGCAATCATTTCAAATTTGGCTGTCTACTATAAGCAAAAATCAACATTGGATGATACGCTAGATGTTTTCCCATGCCATGGTATTGGTGGAATGGTGGGTGTACTTATGACTGGGGTTTTTGCTACAACCGCCGTTAATAGTGCTGGTGCTGATGGACTGGCCTATGGCAATGCCGGATTTTTGTGGACCCAGTTTAAAGGCATGATCATCGCGGTAGGCTTCAGCTTTGTAATGTCCTACCTGATTTTCCGTTTTATCGGAATGATTGTTCCGCTTCGTGTATCATCTGAGGATGAAGAATTGGGTCTTGACGCTTCTCAGCACGATGAGAAGTACATGCAAGGAACCTTGTTGGTACATCATCACAACGGGAAAATGGTTGAAAAAGCCATTGAAGCCGAACTGTAACCTTTCGAATAAGCAACACAACAATTTAGTTCTCAACCCCTAACCAGTTTAATCAGGTTATAATCTCCGGCCGTTAGCTGGCACCACGGCCGGAGATGTTTTTTACTAAAAAAGGTACAGCGACTGTGGCTACTGGCATAGCCGGCACTGTACCCTTTACAAACAATAAAAATTGCATTACAATGTTACGAAAACTAACCGCTGCCGTAGTACTCGGCACCCTAACTTCTGTGGCTATAGGTCAGGAAGATTCAACAAATAAAAAATCATTAACGGTTTCAGGATTTTTAGACACGTACTACAAATACGATTTTGCCAACAGCAAAGACAATAATTACACCAGTTTTACCAATTCTCACAATTCTTTTGAACTGGGAATGGCAAGCGTAAAACTGGAAGCAGCCATAGGAAAAGTTACCGGCGTTTTAGACTTAGGATTTGGCACACGCGCCAAAGAGTTTGCTTACAATGACGAGGGCATTACACAAGCCATCAAGCAATTGTATGCTACTTACGCTATCAGCGACAAATTTTCTATAACCGCTGGTAGTTGGGCCACCCATGTGGGATATGAAGTGCTGGATGCACCTGTAAATCGAAATTACAGCATGAGCCATATGTTTTCATACGGACCGTTTTCGCATACAGGCGTAAAAGCAGATTATAATTTTGGCAACAGCGGCGTCATGTTGGGCATAGCTAATACTACTGACTTCCGCACTACAGATTTTGGTCCCAAAATGCTGCTGGCGCAATTCCGGACAGCTTCATCCAATGAGAAACTAGCATTATACCTCAATTATGTTGGTGGGAAAACCAGCGACGAAAGCAAAATGAACCAATACGATGTGGTAGCTACTTTTGGCGTAAGTGACAATTTCTCTATTGGGTATAACGGCACGGTGGCCAGTTTTAAAGAAAAGGATGATGATGGAAAATACGCCGGAGCAAATAGTTGGTGGGGCTCGGCATTATATTTCAATGTTGACCTTTCTGAAAAATTCGGCCTTACCCTGCGTTCCGAATACTTTGAAGATAAAAAACAGTTGAATGTATTTGGCGGTATACCAGGTATTGCCGGCGGCAATGTTTTCTCTAATACTTTATCAGCAGATATACGGCTAGGCAACTTTCTTATCATTCCGGAATTCAGGCTTGATAATGGCAGCCAAAACATTTATGTAGACAAGGACGGCAACGGTGCTAAAGTGGCCGCCAATGCCCTTGTAGCCGCCATATTTTCATTCTAGAGGCCATTTTCGTTTAGTTCAAATAGTGCATCATGAGTACCATCCCCTGTCCAGGGGATGGTTTTTTTGTACCATTTTCAAACCAAGATGACTTTGACGTGAGAATGTTCAATATTCTATCTGAATCAATAAATTCTTTTCAACCCAATGGCTGTGCACCTATATTTGCGACCGAATGAAAATGGGCCATCTATACATGCAAAACTGGAATGCTTTTGGCATTTGCCCCTTTGTTGCCATTACCGGGCATGGTATCACTACCACCATTATTACAACCCGATAAGGGTTGCAATAATTCATATTAAATCACGGGAATTACATTCCATTCTTTGCAGAGCAAAAACATTGCTCATAATCTTACAAACGCAATTCATTTGTACATATGGTAGTTTTGAAATTTGGCGGAACATCGGTGGCCAATAGCAACAATATAAAGTTGGTAGCTGATATCGTTTTGAGTCATCCGACTGAAAAAATAATAGTAGTTGTTTCTGCCCTTGGTGGCATAACCGATCAACTAATAGCCTGCGGTGAAATAGCTGCCACCGGCGATGAGGGCTATTTACAAATACTGGCATCCATAAGACTCAGGCATTTGGATACTGTAAAGACCTTGCTGCCCATCAGCAACCAAAGCAGTTGCCTCAGTCAAGTGATGACGCTTATTAATGAGCTGGAAGCCATGTGTGAAGGTGTTTATCGGCTTAATGAACTTTCAGCAAGAAGCAAAGACAAAATAGTAAGCTATGGAGAGTTGCTTTCTTCAAAAATTCTTTCAGGCTATTTGTTGGCAACAGGACATAGCAATACCTGGCTTGACAGCCGTATGCTCATTAAAACCAATAGCCGCTTTGGTAATGCCGAAGTAAACTTTGCCATCACCAATCAGAAAATTCAGCAGGCTATACAGTCTTATAATACCGACCTGATGGTTGCACCGGGTTTTATAGCCAGCAATCAGGATAATGTAACAACTACGCTTGGCCGTGGTGGTTCTGATTATACGGCTGCCATTTATGCCGCCGCTGCCAGCGCTGTTTCGTTAGAAGTGTGGACCGATGTGAGTGGCATGATGACTGCCGACCCAAGATGGGTACCTAACGCAAGGCCCCTTGATGTACTTACCTATCAGGAAGCCATGGAACTCTCTCATTTTGGTGCCAAAGTTATATACCCGCCTACCATTCAACCGGCCATGCAACTTAAAATGCCGGTATGGATAAAAAACACATTTGCGCCACAGGATAAGGGCACGCTTATACAACACGAAGTAGAAGAGCAGGATAATATTATCCGTGGTATTTCGAGTATGGGAAACATAACACTGCTAAGCCTTGAAGGCAGCGGTATGATTGGTATTCCCGGGTTTTCCAAACGACTTTTTGAAGCCCTTGCCAATGCTAGCATCAATGTAATTTTAATTACCCAGGGCTCTTCAGAACATTCCATTTGTGTTGGCATTAAGCATGCTGAAAAAGATGATGCGGTAAAAGCTATTAATGCCGCATTTGAAACTGAAATATTACACAATAAGGTAGAGCCCATTCAGGTAGAGACTGACTTATCCATTATTGCGCTTGTAGGTGAAGGCATGAAAAGCCACCCTGGTATAAGCGGTCAAATGTTTGGCGCGTTGGGCAGAAATGGTATCAATATACGGGCTATTGCGCAAGGCAGTTCCGAAAAAAACATATCGGCCGTAATAGCTTCGCACGATGTAAAAAAAGCGGTAAACGTACTGCATGAAGCATTTTTTGAAACGGTTAAGAAGCAACTGCATGTATTTGTGGTTGGCGTGGGTAATGTAGGTAGTAAACTCCTGCAGCAAATTCACCAACAGCACCAATGGCTGTTCGACAACATGAACCTTGACATGAAGGTGGTGGGCATTGCCAATAGCCGCAGAATGCTGGTCGATGTTGAGGGACTTTCGCTTGACGATTGGCAAAATGCCTTACAGCATGGTGAAGAACAAACCCTGGATAAACTTACCGACAAACTAATCGCCCTTAACCTTCGGAATGCTGTGTTTGTAGACATTACTTCAAGCGAAAAAGTAGCCGGTCAATATGAAAAGCTTTTACGAAAAAGTATTGCTGTGGTTGCTTGCAATAAAATTGCAGCGAGTGATGAATTCAAACGCTACGAAGAATTGAAAAAATTAGCCCGTGAATTTAATACCTCATTTCTATTCGAAACCAATGTTGGCGCGGGTTTGCCGGTAATAGGCACGCTAAACGATCTGGTAAAAAGCGGAGACCGCATAAACGAAATTCAGGCAGTGCTCAGTGGTACCCTCAATTTTGTTTTTAATGGATACGATGGTACCCGTCCTTTTGCAGATGTTGTTAAGCAGGCTCAGCAGGAAGGCTACACGGAGCCGGATCCACGGCTCGATCTTGGTGGCACAGATGTGATGAGAAAGATTTTAATACTTGCCCGCGAAGCTGGTTTTGCTTTGGAGATGAATGACATCACCAACAATAGCTTTATGCCATCGGCTTGCATGCAGGGTTCTGTGGAAGATTTTTATAAAAGCATGGCTACTTATGAAGATCATTTTAAACAACTTTTACATGATGCCGAAGCCGCAGGTTGCAAACTGAAGTTTGTAGCTTCTTTTAAGGACGGTAAAGCTGCTGTTGGCTTGCAGCATATTTCTCCGGAACATGACTTTTACCATCTGTATGGCAAAGACAATATTGTTCTCTTTTATACCAACCGATACGTAAACCAACCGATGGTGATAAAAGGTGCCGGTGCCGGTGCCGATGTAACCGCTTCCGGTGTATTTGCAGATATTGTTCGGGTAATTGCAAGTTCATAATTAACCCAAAAGCATGAAAGTAACCGTACTAGCTCCCGCCACAGTGGCCAACATGGTTTGCGGATTCGATGTGTTGGGTTTTGCAGTAGAAGAACCTTGCGATACCATTATAGTAACGCGCCTTAATGAGCGTAAAGTGATTATGGAGCCCGATCCCATATTTGATCTGCCTACCGATCCTGAAAAAAATGTTTCCGGCGCACCATTACTGGCCATGCTTGAAGCTATTGACGACAATATAGGCTTTAGTGTAAAACTCAATAAACGTATCAAACCCGGCAGTGGTATTGGTTCTTCAGCAGCCAGCGCAGCAGGCGTGGTGGTGGCAGCAAACGCTATGCTCAACAATCGGTTTAGCAACGACGAGCTGATACAATTTGCCATGCACGGCGAAAAAGTAGCCAGCGGAGTAAAACATGCCGATAATATCGCACCATGTATCCTTGGAGGCATCACTTTAATTCGTGCCATCCACCCTTTGGATATCGTAGCGTTGCCCGCACCCGATCTTTTTGTAAGCATTGTACATCCGCAAATAGAAGTGAAGACAGCAGATGCCCGTTCAGTTCTCAAAACGCGTGTAGAGTTAAAAGATGCTATAAAACAATGGGGCAATATTGCAGGATTAGTGGCTGGTATCTTACAAAACAATCATGGCCTTATTGGCCGCTCATTGCAGGATCATATTATCGAGCCTGTTCGGAGTATTCTAATTCCGGGTTTTGATTTACTGAAAGAAAAATGTTTGGATGCAGGCGCAATCGGTGGAGGCATTTCGGGGTCGGGCCCATCTGTTTTTATGCTCAGCGCCACCCGTGCAATAGCAGAGAACGTGGGACTTGCCATGCAGCAAAGTTTTGACGCACTAGCTATCCAAAATCATGTATACGTAACACGCATTGCACCACAAGGTGTGCGGGTGATTCAGACTGAACCATAATGACATATTACAGCACCAACAACAAAAATATCACCGCCGATTTCAGGCAGGCTACGATTACCGGACAGGCACCCGATAAAGGGCTTTATTATCCTTCCGACATTCCGGTACTTCCCCAAGCATTGCTCAACGGGCTTTCTGAATTGAGTAAGGAGGAAATTGCTTTCACAGTTATCAGACCTTATGTAGCCGGAACAATTCCCGATGACGTGCTACATAAAATTGTTTCGGAAACAATAAATTTCAACTTTCCGCTGATACCCATAAACGAGACAATCAGCGCATTGGAACTTTTTCATGGCCCTACCCTTGCGTTTAAAGATGTGGGGGCAAGATTCATGAGCCGATGCCTTGGTTATTTCAACGGCAGCAATAACCAAAAAGTAACCGTGCTGGTAGCTACAAGCGGCGATACCGGTGGCGCTGTAGCCAATGGTTTTGAAGGAGTAGAAGGAGTAGAAGTAATCATTCTTTATCCCTCAGGTAAAGTAAGTCCCGTGCAGGAAAAACAACTGACTACCTGTGGCGATAATATTATTGCATTGGAAGTAGACGGTGTTTTTGATGATTGTCAGGCCATGGTAAAGCAAGCCTTTCTTGACAGTGATTTGCATGCCCAATACCAGCTCACCAGCGCTAACAGCATTAATGTAGCGCGTTGGTTGCCGCAGCAGTTTTACTATTTTTTTGCTGCCCAACAGTGGCGGCTTGACGAAGCGCCGGTTATATGTGTGCCTAGTGGAAATTTCGGTAATATATGTGCTGGTATGGTTGCCCATAAAAGTGGCTTACCGGTAAAGCATTTTATTGCTGCATGCAATGCCAATGATACGATATACCAATATTTACAAACAGGTATAATGCCCGAAAAGGGAACAACATCTACTATTAGCAATGCCATGGATGTAGCCAAACCCAGCAATTTTGTGCGCATCATGGAGATGTATAATAACAGTTTACGGGACTTGCTGGTCAACCTTTCGGCAGCAGCAGTATCAGATGAAGTAACGCTGTCCGTAATGCGTGAAGTGTACAGCACCTATGGGTACACGCTCGACCCGCATGGCGCAGTAGCATACAAGGCATTAAGTGATTATCTGAAAATAAATGGTGGCGCAGGCTACCTGCTGGAAACTGCACACCCTGTAAAATTTCCGGAACCCGTGGAACAAGCCACAGGACAACAAGTACCCATACCGGCAACTATTGCACCTATAATGCAACTACCCAAAAGAAGCATCGCCATGGCTAATAGCTACATTGGTTTTAAAGATTGGATGATGCATAGGCGCTAGATAGAAACTGCCGTAACAGTTGCAGCTTTACTTAAAGCTTTATAGCTACCAAACCATACACCATGGGTAGTTTATTGCCCATATGTTTTATCCTGAATTTGCCCGGTGCAAATTCCTCGATATGCCGAAAACAGGCATACGGTGAATAATCATATTCGCAAAATGCCTGCAGCCGTAAGCCATTCCGTAATAAGGTAGTAAGTACATCAGACAAAGCATGATTCCAACTAACGGAAGTGGCGTGCTTTACTGTACCACTGCCTGCATAGGTATAGTCCTGATGTTCAATTATTGGATCCGTTTTAAAATAACTGTATTGAACATTGCTGAAATCATCATCAAACATCCACACTACCGGATGAAACTCAGCAAATACAAATCGTCCGCCGGGTTTAAGACTTTGGGCTATTACACCGGCCCATTTTTCCAAATCGGGTAGCCATCCTATGGTGCCGTAGCTACTGAATACGATGTCAAATGTTTCGCTGATATGCTGACGGGTACTGTATACATCGCAGCAAATAAAACCAGCATCAGCGTTAGTTTCGAGAGCCAGTTCTTTCGCTTTTGCAATTGCTTTATCCGACAGATCGATACCGGTAACGGTAGCACCTAGTCGAGCCATGGAAATACTATCCTGACCAAAATGACACTGCAAATGCAGGACTGTTTTTCCATTGATATCCCCCAATAGCTGCAATACGATATCATCGAGCGATGATTTGCCCGCCAGAAAACCTGGCAGATCGTAAAATGCAGATGCGATATGCGATGCCAGCCGATCGTTCCAATTGGCCCGGTTTATGTCGAGGTAACGCTCTTCCATAAAAATCTTGTTTAAAAAGGGGAAGGTCTGATTATATATGCAAGCATAGGAAACTAAAAAAAATCGCCGCAACCAGGTTGATTACAGCGATTATGCCTAAAACATTTTAAAGCATTACTTGCTCGCTGCTTTTTTCCTTGCAGGTTTCTTGGTTGCTGATTTCTTGGACGCAGCCTTTTTAGGTGCAGCCTTCTTCGTTGCCTTCTTTGCATCGAAAGCTCCGGGCACTTGCTTTTCAACCATAGCTTTCACTTCTTCAAGCGATAATGTTGCGGCTTCTTCCTGCGTAAACTTGCTCTTGCCTTCCCGACCCAGTTTCAGCATCTTTTTGCCAAAGCGCAGGTAGGGTCCCCATCTGCCATTTTCTATGCTCAGTTTCAATTCAGGCCATTGCTGTATGTATCGGTTGGATTCTTTTTCCAGCTTCGCTTCAATTAATTCGTCGCAATCGGCCTGGGTCAGCGCGTCAAAATTGTATCGCTTTGGCACATTTACAAACAAATCGCCCCACCGGATAAATGGACCAAAGCGTCCCTTTCCTTTGGTTACGGGTTCACCTTTGAACGTTGCCACCGGCGCGTCTTCTTTTGCTTTTTGCTGCAATAGCAGTTGGGCTTCTTCTGCCGTAAGGCTAAGTGGATCTTTTCCTTTGGGCAGGCTGGCAAATACATCGCCATGTTTTACATAAGGGCCAAAACGACCAATATTCACTACCATTTCCAGGCCGTTATAATCGCCAAGGCTCATGGGGAGTTTAAATAGTTCGAGTGCTTCTTCCAGTGAAATGGTTTCAATACTTTGACTCGGCTTGAGGCTGGCAAATAATGGCTTCTCCTCTTCATCTGCACTACCAATCTGAATCATGGCACCGTACCGTCCCATCCGGGCAATTACCGGCCGGCGGCTCTGCGGATCTTCACCTAAAATGCGCTCTCCGGTTGCCCGGTCGGCATTTTCAAGCGTTTCTTCCACCTCGGCATGAAAGGGCCCGTAGAATTCGCGTATCATTTCATTCCAGGCCTTTTTGCCTTCGGCTATCTTATCAAACTCTTCCTCAATACCTGCGGTAAAATGGTAATCCATAATATCACCAAAATGCTCGGTAAGGAAATCAGTTACGACAAAACCAAGATCGGTTGGAAACAGTTTCGATTTTTCAGCACCCGTATTTTCAACCGGCTTGCTGGCTTTGAGGCTATTATTTTCAAGGGTAAATAACTGGTAAGGCCTTGGCATCCCTTCCTTGTCCTTTTTCTCTACATAGTTTCTTTTTTCAATGGTGCTAATGGTAGGCGCATACGTTGAAGGCCGGCCAATGCCGAGTTCTTCCAGCTTTTTTACCAGCGAAGCTTCTGTATAGCGGGCAGCGGGGCGGCTAAACTTTTCGGTGGCGGTCATCTTCAAAAAAGCGGGCGACTGTCCAACTTTGAGCTCCGGCAATTTGCCCGACTCATTTTCTTCCTCTTCGTCGCTGCTCTCCAGGTATACTTTCAGAAAACCATCGAATTTGATTACCTCCCCTGTTGCCACAAGTATGGCGTTATTGGTACTAATTTGTATAGATGCCTCAGTTTTCTCCAATTGGGCATCGGCCATTTGGCTGGCAATCGTGCGTTTCCAGATAAGATCATATAGCCGTTGACAATCCGGTTCCGGCACAGCACTCTTTTCTGAATAGGTGGGCCGAATGGCTTCGTGTGCCTCCTGAGCGCTCTCATTTTTATTTTTGAATCTCCGGCTTTGGAAATAGTTCTTGCCAAACTCGCTTACAATAGTTTTCTCCAGATCCTGCCTTGCCGTTTCGCTCAGGTTCACACTGTCTGTACGCATATAAGTAATATGGCCGGCTTCGTACAGTTTTTGAGCTATCTGCATGGTGCGGCTTACGCTGTAGCCAAGTTTGCGGCTTGCCTCCTGCTGCAGGGTACTGGTTGTAAATGGCGGCGCCGGGCTTCGCCTCCCAGGCTTTACCTGCAGATCGGTAACGGTGTAATTGGCACCCTTGCAACTTTCCAAAAAAGCTTCCGCATCTTTTGCCGCGGTAATTTTTTTGCCTTCGGCGGTAAATGTTGCCTTTCTCCCTTTATCATCAATTTCAAAAAATCCTTTTACCTGAAAACTGCTTTCTGCCGCAAACTGCAATATCTCCCGCTCACGTTCTACTATCAGGCGCACAGCAACACTTTGCACACGACCTGCACTCAGGCTACGCTGCATGCCTATTTTGCGCCAAAGTACCGGGCTGATTTCAAAACCCACAATACGGTCTAGAACGCGGCGTGCTTGCTGAGCGTTCACCAAATTCATGTCAATGGTGCGGGGATTTTCCACAGCACGCTGTATGGCTGGTTTGGTTATTTCGTTGAAAACAATGCGTTTGGTGCTTGCCGGATTCAGGCCCAAAACTTCTGCCAAATGCCAGCTGATGCTTTCTCCTTCGCGGTCCTCATCCGAAGCCAGCCATACTTCTTCCGCGCTTTTGGCTAGTTTCCTTAACTCACTGACAATCTTTGTCTTATCGTCGCTAACGGCATAGCGAGGCTCGAATCCATGATCAATATCTATGCCCATATCTTCCTTGGTCAGATCGCGGATATGACCATAGCAACTTCTTACCTGAAAATCTTT
Organism: Chitinophagaceae bacterium; assembly: GCA_024643625.1. Classification (GTDB taxonomy): domain Bacteria; phylum Bacteroidota; class Bacteroidia; order Chitinophagales; family Chitinophagaceae; genus Phnomibacter. Next base: position 6,756 of record JAHEMO010000019.1, on the reverse strand, counting down.
TCCAAGGTATTTTTCTATGGTTTTGGCTTTGGCAGGGCTTTCTACTATCAGAAGGTTTTTTGGCATATAAAGTGTTTAGCTAAATGTGTGTGTAAGGCTTTGATTTTAGGGGATGGCAATAGCGCAATTACACCGCAATATTAGGTAGTCAACGCAAAATCAATCAAAGAGACCCAATTTTCCCCCCTTGGAAAGCGGAATCATCGCTGCTTTCCTGTCTCAGAAAAAATGACCATTTATCCCAAAAACAACGACCCCCGCCCTGACCATACCTATATTTATGGTAAACCAAAACAAGCCATGAAAATTCTAAAAACTATCCTGTTGGCGGTGCTGGCCATTATAGTGGTTACCCTCATTGCTGCTGCATTTTTGCCCAAAGACTATGGCATTGCAGAATCAATCGTAATCAACAAGCCGAGAAACGAGGTATTTGCTTATATCCAATATTTGAAAAACCAGGATAATTATAGTAAATGGGCTTTGGCCGACCCCAATATGAAAAAGGAATATCGTGGCACCGACGGACAGCCCGGCTTCGTATCGGCATGGGAGAGCGATGCCGACTCTGTCGGCAAGGGCGAGCAGGAAATTTTGAGCATTGTGCCCAACGACCGGGTAGAATACGAGCTCCGTTTTATAGAACCGTTTGAAAGCAAGGAAAAAGCCTATATGAAAACTGAGGACACTCCAGATGGAGCAACTAAACTTACCTGGGGGTTTGATGGGCATATGAATTACCCTATGAACCTCATGCTGGCGTTTATGAATATTGAGGAAATGATAAGCAACGACTTACGGACCGGCCTGCAACGCCTTAAACCTATTGTGGAAGCCATACCAAGCGCACCACCACCACCAATGCCCGATACTTCCGCTACACATTAATCCGGTAGGTGAACACCGGGCAGCGATAAAAAATTTTCCAGCACTTGCTTCACCTCGTTTTGCCGGTAAATACCGTTATGCCTGAACCCTTCCGTCAGGTAAAATTCAACATGTGGCAATTGCCTGTCCATAATCGGCTGAACATCGCTCAAAGGCGTTACCTCGTCTGTTTTTTCGTGAATCCAAAGGATATCGGCGGCAATGTTATCTATCACCCTGCTTATGCTGTACCAATTGATGCTCAGGCCCGACCTGTTTTCTACTTCTTTGTAAAAGCTTTGCCGCAAGCCCTCAGGAAAATCCATAAAATCGAGGAACATTCGGGCAGCCGTGCTGCTTTCCGTCGCCGGACAGATTAATGCTACTTTAGGCTTGGGTAAAAAAGCCCTTTTTTCCATGGCCAACATCAATGCCAGCCCACCCATGCTATGGGCCACCATGGCATCAAAGGGCCCGTAGGCATCGGTTACTGCCTGAACCAGTTTGGCATACTCGATTGCATTCAACTGTTTGCCACTGCTATCTCCATGGGCAGGAGCGTCAAAACCATAGACCTCGTAACCCAGCCGGCGGCTCATGGCAATAATTGGCTCAAAAGAAGCAATACGGCTGCCGTAACCATGGAGAATCAACAATTTGGCCTGAATTTGCTGCCTGGGTTGCCACTGGTAGCCTTCAATTTTGTTACCATTTATTAGCATTCGAAGCGGATGCGCATGTTTCATAATAGCCGGCAGTTTTTTACGCCGACCAGTAACAGGTGTGGTAAACAACTTAAGCGCTGCCCGCCCACCCAACGATGGAGATATGGCATGCAGCATATTGATTTTGGCCTGATAATAACCAAGTACCAATCTTTGTGCTGGTTTCATAGTTTTCCTGTTCACACCGATTCTGTTTGTGGCAAAGTAAAGCAGCCGCATACCCACAAAAAAGTAAAATGATTGTAAGCATTATTGGCACCGGAAATGTAGCCCATGTGTTAGCGCATCATCTGCACCGATCCGGTCATACCATCGCGGAAATAACCGGCCGAAATCCGGAACATGTTGCGGCGTTAGCGGACAAATTTGGTGCCACTGCTTCCGCTGAACGCACCGGATTACAACCGGCTGTTGCTGCAGATCTCTACATTATTGCCCTTAGCGATAATGTGCTATATCAGTTACCGGCGTTTGATTTAGGTGAAAGCGGATTATGGGTGCATACTGCAGGCTCGGTTGGTATGCAGGTGTTGCAAAACAAAGCGAGACACACCGGCGTGCTTTACCCTTTGCAAAGTCTGGTAAAAATCAAAATGGATTATACAGATATTCCTTTTTTAGTAAACAGTGCCGAACCGGGCCAGGTAAATACACTTGTGGAATTGGTAAATAGTATGGGCTTCTCCTGCCTGCAGGCTAACGATAACGAAAGGTTGCAATACCATTTGGCCGCCGTTTTTGCCAATAATTTCGGCAACTATATGTTTACGGCAGCGGCTGATATTTGCGCTCAGGCTCATCTTCCTTTTGGGCTTCTGCATCCTTTAATTATGGAGACCGCTACACGAAGTGGCATCGCATACCCCGGAGAATTTATGACCGGCCCTGCGGTTCGCGGAGATAGCGCTACCATGGAGAAACATCTTGGCTTATTGGAACATCATGAGGAATTTGCGGCCCTTTATGCCTTCATTTCCAAAGCTATCGGGCAACATGAAGCCATTCATCACCCTAAATAGTTGCGACATCGGCAAAACTTTTACAAGAAATCTTTAAACCAAATCCTATAGTTGTTTTGTTTTAATTGATATAAAAGGCATGCGGTTACCTTCGCAGCCCAAATGCTAAACAGCAGGAAATAGGAATTATGTATACCATTCATTTTACGTTTGAAGAGAAGGGAGTTGAGCCGGTAACCTTGCAAAATGTAGCCACGGGCGACAGCATTTTGGAAATTGCGCTGGAGCATAATATTGAGCTTCACCATAACTGCGGTGGCGTATGTGCCTGCAGCACCTGCCATGTATATGTAGAACAAGGCGAAGATCATCTGCCGGAGATTACCGACAAGGAAGAGGATTTCATAGACCGGGCGGTAAACCCAAGGCTAACCAGCCGGTTGGGTTGCCAATGCGTTTTGCAGGCAGGCAGCGGTGTATTAAAGATTCATGTTCCGGACCAAAGCCAGTTTCTGGGCGAATAACAAGAGGAAGCAAGGCGGCAGCGGTTTCGAACACATTTTCAAATCGCCCCTCCAATTATCACAATAGCACATTAGCACTTTATACCATGAGCCACTACGAACCACCGATCCATTGGAATGATTACGAGGACATAGCCCTGAAACTGTACGAAAAGTTTGGCGATGATTTTGGCGAAGGCAAAATTTACCGGATACGATTTACCGACTTACTGGAGTGGGTATTGCAACTTCCCAATTTTGCCGGCAAACGCGAAGAGTCTAACGAAGGTCATTTGGAAATGATCCAAAGCAGTTGGGTGTACGAGTGGCGCGATAACCAGAAATAGTCTGATGCTTTGCTGATCTCAGGCTTTTATCAGTCCGTGTGTACGCAGCGGCTGGAAACGCGTTGCTTATAATGATTGCAGGCAATTACCAATTTCTTTAAACGGGTGCGCAAAGGTGGTCTTCTGAGTAACGGTAACTTTTGCATTTTGCAAAACCCGATTTTGGTTTGACCCCGTGCTTTTTTGCGCAGGGGAACCCCCGACAATTCAAACCCTTCCAACAGACCAAACAATCCGAATCCTGTGGAAAAAAATCAGGGGTTATCCACAGCCTAATCTTAGGCCTAAAGCGGCTTCAGGCCAGCTTTTCCATTACTATAATTTCGCGTATTTTTTTACTGCGTAATTGCCATTTTATCAATGCAATATGGCCTTTATTGAAATTATCTTTGCTCAAGCCATCTTTCCGAAAAGACACATTTATCCACAGATGTGGATAAATGAACTTGCATATTTCAGGCTTTTTAATACCATTTTAGCATTAGTTTGCTTTCTCTCATTCGTAAAAGAGTCCACTATCCTAACACTTACTAACCTCAGAAAGGATAAATAAAACCAGAACGGATGTCTAAAAACTGCCATGTAAATGGCAGCCTGCCCACGCTGTGGATTCTTGTTCCAACACTTATTGATCACATAACCTAAACAAATGCACAAGTCATTACTAAAGCTTGGCGCACTGCTAATAGTGTGCCTGCTAACTACCCATTATGTTTCTGCGCAAGCCGACATCTTTCAACTGATGGAGCGGCGAGATCTTCGTTTAGAACAGATTGAGCAGATTGCCGATCGATATTTTGACAGCGCAGGCACCGGCAAAGGCACCGGTTACAAGCAATACCAAAGGTGGCTGTACGAAACGCATTTTCACCTGAATGACGCAGGCTATATAAAGCCATTGGAACAAGATTGGATTGCTTATCAGAAAGGAAGAAAAGAGATGCTGATTGAATCCAATTCAGTAAATCTTTGGGAAGAAAAGGGGCCATTTAAATGGACGAGGACCTCCGGATGGAATCCGGGCGTAGGTCGGGTAACCTCCTTTTGGGTGAACCCCGCAAACAATGATCAAATTTATATTTCATCGCCTGGTGGCGGCATTTGGAAAACGCTGAATGGTGGTGTTACATGGACCCCATTAACAGATAACGATGCGGCATGGATGAGCATGTTTAGCGTAGCAGCTTCTTATGATAACCCTGATCTCGTTTTGGCTGGATCTAATGGTGGTTTTTTGATTAGGTCAACTAATGGTGGAGCAAGCTGGGTTACCGAAACTACCGGGCTTGGTACTGTCTGGAAAATCATTTTTCACCCTACTAACAGCCAAATAGTTTACGCTGCAGCTGTCAACGGCATTTACCGCAGCACCAATGCCGGCGATACCTGGACAAGAGTAAGCACTACTTCAACCCAGGATATAGAGTTTAAGCCTGGTGACCCATCGGTTATGTATGCTTCCGGCAGTAGCGTCCTCCGATCTATAGACGGAGGTATAACCTGGAGCACTTTAGGCAGTGGCAATGGTATAGTTGCTTCAGCACGTACTTTGATAGGGGTTTCGCCGGCTAACCCTGATATCGTATACCTTGTACAGGCCAATGGAAGCGAGTTTGGCCGATTGTACAAATCAACCGACGCAGGGCAAAATTTTTCGGTTACCATAACAGGCTCATCTGCAGGTTGCACTAACTTTTTTGGCTACGAAACATCTGGTTGTGGCACCGGCGGTCAAGCCAGCTACGACATGGCCATTTGTGTAGCAGATGATAATGCTAACGAAGTGTATATAGCCGGAATTATTGTGTGGCGTTCTACCAACGGAGGCTCATCATTCAGCCCCATGACCGCGTGGAGTCTGCCCAATAGCATTGGCTACAACCATGCCGATGTGCACGGATTGGAATGGATAAGTGGAAAAGTATTCAGCGGCAGCGACGGTGGCATTTATCGCAGCACCGATAGAGGTGATAACTGGACAGACCTATCTACCGGCCTCGGCATCAGACAGTTTTACCGGATTGCCAATAGCAAAACGGTGAGCACCACCTTCTCCGGCGGTGCGCAGGATAATGGTAGCAGCATTCATAAATCTACCGGATGGATTGATTGGCTGGGCGCAGATGGCATGGATGCTATTATTAGTCCGCTTGATGCGAATTTGCAATGGGGTACATCGCAAAACGGCTCCTTATATCGTACATCAAATGGTGGCTCTTCCTATTCAAGTATTTCAGAACCTGCTACCGGAAATTGGGTTACCCCTATCGCCGTAGAAAGCAATAGCAATAATATTTATGCCGGCTGGAATGGTGTGTACAAGAGCACAGACCTTGGCGCAACCTGGACCAAGCTAAGCGGAAGCGTCATTAGCGGCAACTGCGTTGCTTTAACGCTGGCACCTTCTGATAGCCGTTATATATATGCATCTGTAGCTAACAGTCTATATGCATCTTCTGATGGTGGTGCTTCATGGTCTACAATTACTGCTCCGGCTAATATAAATGCTATAGCCGTTAATCCTACCAATCCTTTACGGGTTTGGATAGCCGGCAACAATAGTAGTAGTCGCGTATTTGTCAGTGATGACGGTGGTATATCCTGGACAAACAAATCTTCAGGCATGCCTATAGTTACTGTAAGATCCATCACCGTAGACGATGATGCAAGCGAAAGCGTTTACGTTGGGGCCAACATTGGAGTCTATTACACCAACAATACTTTGTCTGCCTGGGTAGATCTTAGCGATAACCTGCCAAAAGTGGCCATCAATGAAGTTGAAATCCAGAAAAGTGGAAGCCTTTTGCGCATAGCTACTTATGGCCGTGGAGTATGGGAGCGTCCACTTTACGGCGTTGCGCCGGCATGTAATGCACCGGCAACACTTATAGCGAGTAACATTAGTCAAACGGCGGCAACGCTCGAGTGGCAGGCCGCTTCCGGCGCAAGCGGCTACCTGGTTGAATACAAAGCGGCAAGCAGCAGTACATGGATAGTTGCCGCAAGCAACCATCCCAACACAAGTATTTCAATAAGCGGCTTGCAACAAAACACGATGTACGACTGGCGCGTTGCCACAAACTGTGCAAGTGGCACAAGCCCTTATGCTATCGATCAGTTTACGACGCTCGAAGCCTGCCCCGCTCCTACCGGTTTAAATACAACAGACATTACCATCACTTCAGCTGTTCTGCGTTGGACCGAATCTTCGCTGGCAACCGGTTATGTGGTTAGTTTGAAAGAAACCGGATCACAAATCTGGAACACTATTGCTACCGCTGCTACTGGTAATAATTATCAGCTTAACGATTTGCTGGCCAGCACTACTTACGATTGGCAAATAAGTGCTACATGT
>JAHEMO010000192.1 GCA_024643625.1 Chitinophagaceae bacterium | reverse complement strand
CCTCCCAAATGCAAGCCCCCGGTGGGTGAAGGCGCAAAACGCACTCTTACCTTTTTGCTCATAGGGCGCAAAGATAAGCGGCCACAAGTGGCCGCCCGTTTTACTTACCGCTGCTGCAACTACAGTATTGGTTTTATGCGTAAAAGTTTTGGTACATGCTGTTGGATACTACCCTAAACTCTTTGTCTTTGCGGATAATACGATAGGCGTTTTCAATAGCCTTAATATTTGGATTTGACAGGTGTTTTTCGTTGTAGGGTCTTATCAAATCCGTTTCTTCCACTATTGTGCCGTGGCTGTCGCGAACGCGGGTAATAACGCGATAATCAAAATGCCAGCTGTTGAGGCCGTCGGGATTACTGCCCGGGTCGTAATTGTCGTTGAATCCTTCGAAGATTAATTCCGAAGTGTCATTAATGTGTTCGAGCAGGTGGTCGGTAATGTCCACATATGCATCCATTTCCGGATCGTCGTGCACAATGCCGCTATCGAATACGGTTTCACCATTGAGGTAAATAACCAGGCGGTTGTCTACATGGCGAACATTAATCAGATATTCTTTTGTCATGGTTGTAATTTTTGTTTGTTGAAATATTTGTTGTGCTGTTAAGATTTATGTCGTGGAGATTCAAGCGCCGCATGGGCTGCAGCCAACCGGGCAATTGGTACGCGGAATGGTGAGCAACTCACGTAGTTCATGCCTATACGATGGCAGAATTTCACACTCTCTGCATCGCCGCCATGTTCGCCGCAAATACCCACTTTCAAATTGGGTTTTACGCTTCGGCCTCGTTCTGTACCTATCTGTATCAGTTCGCCTACACCATCCTGATCAATGCTTACAAACGGATCGCCTTTAAGGATTTTTTGATCGAGATAGTTGGGCAGAAATCCACCTACATCATCGCGACTAAATCCAAAACTCATTTGGGTGAGATCATTGGTGCCAAAGCTGAAGAAGTCTGCCACTTCGGCCATATGGTTTGCCCGCAGGGCAGCTCTTGGTATTTCAATCATGGTGCCGAAGAGATAGGGTATCTTTTTGATGCCTTTGGCCTTTGTCACCTCCTGATACACAGCATCTACAATGGCCTTCTGATGGCGCAGTTCGCGGGCTGTACAAGTAACCGGAATCATGATTTCCGGAAATGCTTTTTGTCCTGACTTCATTATTTCGGCTGCCGATTCAAAAATGGCGCGAATCTGCATCTCTGTTATTTCCGGATAGCTGATGCCGAGGCGAACCCCGCGATGGCCAAGCATCGGGTTATTTTCGTGCAGTGCCAGTACGCGGCGCTTTAGCACGCTCATGCTAATGCCTAACTCGGCGCTTAGTGCATGTAGTTTTTCTTTGTCGTGCGGTACAAATTCATGTAAAGGCGGGTCGAGCAACCTAATGGTTACGGGTAGCCCCTGCATGGTTTGCATGGTCTTTTTTACATCGGCTTTTACATATTTGAATAGTTCATTTAGGGCCGATCTTCTTTCCTTTTCCGTTTTACTTACTATCATTTTGCGAAGCAGGAAAAGTGGCTCATCGCTGCCTTCGCCATAAAACATATGCTCCGTTCTGAAGAGTCCAATGCCCTCGGCACCAAAACGCATGGCCTGTGCCGCGTCGCCCGGAGTTTCTGCATTGGCTCGTACACCAATTTGCTTGGTTTTGTCCACCAGTTTCATCAGGTCTTTGTAAGATTGGTTGCTATCAATATCTATGTCTACCAAACCAAGCCGGCCATCATACACAGTTCCTTTGGTGCCATTCAGACTAATCCAATCGCCTTCTTTAATTATTTGTCCATCCTTTGTATGAAAGGTATTGGTGGCTTCGTGTATTTCAATATCGCCGCAACCTACTATACAGCACCGTCCCCATCCGCGAGCTACCAATGCAGCATGTGATGTCATTCCTCCCTTGGTGGTAAGAATAGCTTGCGCTTTGTGCATACCATCCACATCTTCCGGCGAGGTTTCTTCTCTCACCAGAATTACTTTTTCGCCTTTGGCGGCCCAGGCCACGGCATCTTCGGAAGTAAATACCACGCGGCCGATGGCTCCGCCCGGACCTGCCGGAAGGCCTTTGGCAATGGGTTTGGTGGTAGCTTCTTCCTGTGGACTCAGCATGGGTAGCAGCAATTCTACCAATTGATCCGGTGCTACACGCCTAATGGCTGTAGCCGCATCAATCAGTTTGCTTTTGTGCATGTCGGTAGCCATTTTTACGGCGGCTATGCCGTTGCGCTTGCCTACACGGCACTGCAGCATATACAGCTTACCTTTTTCAATGGTGAATTCAATATCCTGCATATCGCGGTAATGCTTTTCCAGCGCCCGCTGATAGCCGTCAAGCTCTTTGTATAAATCGGGCATCAACTCCTGAAGGGTATCGAAATGCCGGCTTTGATCGTTTTTGGAATATTCATTAATTGGAGCAGGTGTGCGTATGCCGGCCACCACATCTTCGCCTTGTGCATTTACCAGATACTCGCCGTAAAATTTATTTTCTCCGTTCCCTGGATTTCGGGTAAAAGCAACTCCTGTGCAACTATCGTTACCCAGATTGCCAAATACCATGGTTTGCACATTAACTGCGGTTCCCCATTCATCGGGTATGTGCTCAATGCGACGATATTCTACAGCGCGTTTGCCATTCCAACTGGCAAATACGGCACCCAGCCCTCCCCAAAGCTGTTGCCATGGGTCTTCAGGAAAATCGGCCCCCAGCACTTTTTTCACTGTCTTTTTAAATTCTGCTACAAGTTTTTTCAGGTCGGCAGCGGTTAGTTCGGTATCGTTGGCATATCCGTTTTTGTGTTTTACGGCTTCCAGTTTTTCGTCCAGCTGCTTTCTAATGCCTTTTCCACCTTTAGGTTCTATACCGGCGGCTTTTTCCATTACCACATCGGCATACATCATAATCAGCCGGCGGTAGGCATCGTAGGCAAATCGCTCATCGTTGGTTTGGGCTATCAGGCCTTCAATAGTGTTGTCGTTCAAGCCAATATTTAGCACGGTATCCATCATTCCCGGCATGCTGCGCCTGGCGCCTGATCGTACGGATAACAATAGCGGATTGGTGTTACTGCCAAATTGCTTGCGCGACAGTTTTTCCATCTTTGCTACCGCCTCAGCTACCTGCGCCTGAAGTTCGCGGGGGTAGCTTCTTTTGTTATCATAGTAATAAGTGCATACCTCGGTTGTTACGGTAAAGCCCGGTGGTACAGGTAATTTTAGGTTGGCATGGCCTGCCATCTCAGCCAGATTAGCACCCTTGCCGCCCAGCAGGTTTTTCATGGATTCATTTCCGTCCGCACGGCCACCGCCGAAAAAGTACACATAGCGGGTGGCTTTCTTTGTTTTTGCCATTGTGGATTGTTTTACAAGGGCAGAGGTAGCAAGAAGCTCCATTTTTTTTCGTAACATTCGTCAATCCACCACCTGATATTTGTCATGTAATCAATGGCGGAACCTCAAAGGGTGGCCTGGATTCTTTTACCATGTTTTATCTGCATCATACACCAGTTTGGTTGCGCTGGCTTTTTCCTCCGGGGCTATTATGGCAGGGTGCTGCCCCGCAGGGTAATGAGGTGTTTCTGACCTTTGACGACGGGCCGCATGCAGAAGCTACACCTTTTGTACTTGACCAACTTAGTGCTGCTAACATGAAGGGCAGTTTTTTTTGTATTGGTAAAAATGTGGTGGCATATCCGCATTTGTTTTCACAGATAATTGAAAGCGGTCATACCGTTGCCAACCATACCATGCACCATGTAAATGGCAAACTGACGGATGCTGTTTCGTATGCTGATAATGTGGCGGCTGCAGATGCGCATATCCACAGTAATTATTTCAGGCCGCCTTATGGCCAAATTACTTCCAGGCAAGCCTCGGCCATCAAAAGCCGATTTTCGGATATGCAAATTGTAATGTGGAGCGTGTTGTCCGGCGATTTTGACACTTCAAAAACCGGTGCGCAATGTTTTGAAAAGACCATCAGGCATATCCGTCCGGGCTCCATCATTGTGTTTCACGACAGTGGTAAAGCCATGCCGCGTCTGGCAGAAGCGCTGCCCCGCACGCTGCACTGGTTGCGGCAAAATGGGTTGCAGTCATGCGCTTTGCCAAAAGCAAAAGGGCCTCTACCGGAGTAGAAGCCCTTTTGCTTTTTCGGAACGTTTAGGTTAACGGAGGGTAATATCGCGGGTGCGACCATTCACAGTCACCGTTGCTTTATTGTCGCAGTCGCCGTTGCCAAAATTCAGTAATGCTTTAAGATCGTTTCGGGTAATGCGTACTTCGCCTTTTGAAGGCCATTTGCAGGCTACAGCCTTGTACACCGGAGAAACAATTACACGGCTCCATTTTACAATTTTGTCGCCAATTTTTCTTTCGCCTTCTGCGCCACCGGTAATGGTAAAGACATCATCGCGTTGAAAACCGGGAGTGCCCAGCCCTTCTACCTGCGTATTGGTATGCTTTCCTCCCCACTTTACATAATCGCCGTTGGGCCGGGTAATTTTAGCTTCGCGCACTACACGGGTAATGATGCGTACCGCAGAAGTGCTTTCATTTTTTGTGATATGAACGCCTTCAATCTTATTACCATTTACATAATAACCATCAAAACGGGTGGTGGCTTCAGCTCCGGGAACAACCAACCTTTGGGTATACACGGTAATCACTTTGCCTTTGCGCACTTTGCCATCGGGTCCTGTGCAGCCGGTGCCAAAATTCATAACCACGGTTTTTGGAAATACGCCGGGGTCAAGAGGCGAAATCTTGATTTCCACGCAGCGATCGGGTGGGGGATTGCCGGGGGCAATGCCATCATCGCCGCCATCGTTGGCGCCGCCAAAAATGGGGGAGTCGCCAAAGCCGAGTTCACCATCAACGCCGGAAACCATTTCAAAAATATCAGAGTAAATACCTGCAGCCTCATCGTCGTCAATAGACAATTCGCTCATTTCAGTTTCTTCTGCTGTACTTGTATCGTCATTTACCGATTTTTGACAGCCGGCTAAAATGGCCAAACCCATTATTGCAACCAAGCCAAGGCGTAATGGCAGTTTTTTCATAGTTGTAGTGTTTGTTTTGTAAGGAAATAGACGGCACCTCATATGCCAGGTTTAACAATATTCAAAAAATATTTTATCTAAAGCTAAGCGCAAAGATGATTGATACGCATACCCATCTCTATTTATCCCAATTTGACCAGGACCGGCAGGCAGTAATGGACCGCGCTGCCGCTGCCGGTGTAACTGTCATGTTGCTGCCAGCTATAGACCAGTCTACCACGGCAGCCATGCTTGGCATGGAAACCAGGTATCCAAACTGCCATGCCATGATGGGCTTGCACCCCTGCTCAGTGAATGCTGATTGGGAAGAAGAATTGAAACATGTAGCCCAACAGATGGCAGCCAGAAAATTTATTGCGATCGGCGAAATTGGTCTCGACTTTTACTGGGACAAAACATTTATGGCCGAACAATTGCAGGCATTTGAGAGGCAAATGGATTGGGCCCTGCAGGCCAATTTGCCTATTGTTATTCATACCCGATCGGCCATGCAGGAAACCATTGATGCCGTAAGGCCTTTTGCCGCAAAAGGCCTAAAAGGGGTTTTTCATTGTTTTGGAGATGGCCCCGCGATGGCATCTCAGATTTTAGATTTAGGTTTTTATCTGGGTATTGGTGGTGTAGTCACGTATAAAAATTCAGGACTTGATGAAACCCTGAGACAAGTGCCGTTATCCGCCTTGCTGCTGGAAACCGATGCACCTTATCTAACCCCTGTGCCTTACAGGGGCAAGCGAAATGAGAGCAGCTACCTAACTTATGTGGTGGCAAAACTTGCTGAAATTTACGGCACCGACGCCAGCGAAATTGATAGTACAACTACTGCTAATGCTTGCCGCCTGTTCCAAATTTAGAGGGAAGGGAGCATGAGCACCGGCAACAGCCAATAGCAAAATCCGGTGATAAGAATAATGGCAATTAAATTTATGACAAGCCCTGTTTTGGCCATATCGCGCAATTGCAGCCGCCCGCTGGCAAATACTATTGCATTGGGCGGCGTACCCATGGGTAGCATGCTGGCACAACTGGCTGCTAACACCATAGGCGTGGCCAAAAGCAATGGATGGTAGCCCATAGCATCGGCAATGCCTGCCAATACCGGGGCAAAAACTATTACCTGTGCTACATTACTCATAACCTCGCTTAGGAAAATAGAAAGGCTGGTTATAGCTAGAATTAAAATGAAAAGGTTATTGCCGGCAAGGCCACCAATCCATTGTCCAAGCGATGCGATAATGCCTGTGTGTTCCAGCTGTTGTGCCAGCGATATACCACCACCAAAAAGCAGTAGAATACCCCATGCCATTCTTGAAGTATCGCTCCAGGCTAAAAGCATAGCATCTGGTTTGGTTACTGACCCGCTTGGAATTACAAATAGTAGTATGGCACCCAATACGGCAACCATATTATCATCGAAGCCCGTACCCAGCCAGGAATTGATGAAACTATTGGAAATCCATAGCAACGCAGTGCCTGCAAATACAATGGCAACTCGTTTTTCAGGCTTTGTCATTTTACCCAATTTTTCCAGCTCATCCTTTATAAGGTTTCCCCCAATACCATGATGATGCAATTCTTTTCTGAAAAGCCATTTGGTCATGATAAAATACAAAGCTGTGATGAGCAATAAGGCAATGGGTAGTCCTATCATCATCCAGTCTACAAACCGCAGGGAAAATCCGTATTGCTTTTTTACAAACGCGGCATAGGCCACATTTGGGGGAGTGCCAACCAGGGTTGCTA
>JAHEMO010000191.1 GCA_024643625.1 Chitinophagaceae bacterium | reverse complement strand
ATCAAATGGCAGCGAAATTTTGTTCAAAAGAAGCCAGGTGCATTAGACAATTGGGTAGGCGTGAAGTACCATATCAATTATGATGTTCAAAAGGACAGGATTGCTTTGCATAATTTTGCAAATGGCTATTGCGGCATTTCGCGCATTGAGGAAGGCAAGGCCTGCCTCTGTTATTTAACCAGAGCAACAAACCTCCGCAATAATGGCGGTAGTATTCCGAAAATGGAACGCGAAGTGCTGTACCAAAATCCTGCTTTGGAAAAGATATTTAAGCGGGCCGAATTTTTGTACGACGAGCCCATGGTCATTTCGCAGGTAAGCTTTTTGCCGAAAAGGCAAACCGAGCAAAATATGCTCATGTTGGGCGATAGCGCTGGTTTAATTGCACCGCTTTGCGGTAATGGCATGAGTATGGCCCTGCATGCTTCTGTGATAGCGTTTGACCAATTGACACAATACAGACAAGGAAGCATAACCTACCCGCAAATGCTACTGGCCTACACAACAGCCTGGCATAGTGCATTTGGCAGTCGCCTCGCTACGGGCAGATTGGTACAACGACTGTTTGCAGTACCTGGACTTTCAACCGCATTTTATGCGACAATGCATCGGATGCCCTGGCTATCGCGCAAAGTCATAGCCATGACGCATGGTCAAACATTCTGAAAAAGCATTCATATACAATGGAGTTGATAAGCTTTTTACGGCTGCATATTGGTTTCCTTTTATAATATTGGCAGGTGGCAAGGCGACGAACAGTTTTTTTAGTTGGCATGATGGGCGCCGGCAAAACGCGTTGTGGCAAAAGACTTGCCTCCAAACTGGGCTTGCCTTTCATTGATATGGACCATGCTATTGAAGCGCAGCAGGGGCAAACGGTTAGTGCCATTTTTGCGAGATTGGGCGAAGATGGTTTTCGGCAAATGGAGCATAATTGGTTGCAACAATTTGTTGCTTCTGGGGAAGAAGCAGTGGTGAGTACGGGTGGGGGAGCTCCCTGTTTTTACAGCAATATGGACATTATGCAGGCGAATGGCATTACGGTTTGGCTCAACCCTTCACTTAAAGACCTTACAGAACGGCTTTGGCGTAATCGCGAGGAACGCCCAAAGATTGCGTCACTACCCAATGTTGAATCATTGCAACAATATATTGCTGACTTGCTCGAACAACGGACAGTTTGCTATGGCAAGAGTCGAATTGTAGTAGGCGAAGCCCCCCCTGATATGGATTGGTTAGTCAATAGCATTTTACAACTGGATTGATTTTTATTTGCAAACACCACAAACCTTGCTGTCATGAAACAACTATATATTTTGACGGGCGCTGCAATGGCCGGATTGGCTGTAGCCCTTGGTGCTTTGGGGGCTCATGCTCTTGCTGAAAAAATTGAGCCTCAGCATTTAGATACCTTTAAGACAGGCGTTCTGTATCATATGTACCACGCCTTCGCCATTATTATAGTCGGCATATTGTATCGCTATCGCCAAACGCCGCATTTAAAAAATGCCTTCATAGCTTTTGTACTGGGTATAATACTGTTCTCCGGTTCTTTGTATCTCATGACTATTGGCCGGCTTATTGGTAAGAATTTTAAATGGGTAGGACCTATTACTCCGGTTGGCGGTCTTGGCTTTATGGTGGGTTGGGTGCTTGTTATTCTCGCTTTTTACCGTAAAAAGAGCTGAAAAAGGTGCCATGCATGTCAAAATCATAAAATTTTTGCTAAACCCCTTGTTGTACCATAGTGGCTGCCTACTTTTGCCGCCCCAAAAAGTTCTTTCGCATTTCTCCTGATATTCCTGAAAAGGAACATTTTGAGCAATAAGGAATTGGGAGTGCTGCCGCAGTGGTAGCACGTTAACACCAAAAAATTTTAAAGCATGGCTAAAGAAATTACAGGCTACGTTAAGTTGCAGGTAAAAGGTGGGCAGGCTAACCCCGCACCACCAATTGGACCTGCCCTCGGTTCGAAGGGTTTGAACATCATGGACTTCTGCAAGCAGTTCAACGCCCGTACCCAGGACAAAATGGGAAAGATTCTTCCCGTTCTCATTACGGTTTACACCGACAAATCATTTGACTTCGTTATTAAAACTGCTCCTGCAGCAGTGCAATTGATGGAAGCCGCCAAAGTGCAAAAGGGTTCCAAAGAAAGCAACCGCCAGAAAGTAGGTAAGGTAACCTGGGATCAGATCGAAGCAATTGCTAAAGACAAAATGCCCGATTTGAACTGCTTTACTGTAGAAAGCGCAATGAAAATGGTTGCCGGTACTGCCCGCAGCATTGGTTTAAACATCGAGGGCAATGCTCCCTGGAGTAACAATTAATTTATCAACCTTTATAAAATACTCAGACCATGAAACTGAACAAGAAAAGAAAAGTGGCCGAAACTAAGGTTGACAAGAATAAATTGTATTCGCTCAACGAAGCTGCCTCTTTGGTAAAAGAAGTAAACTGCACCAAGTTTGACAGTAGTGTAGATATTCACGTTAAATTGGGTGTTGATCCAAAGAAAGCCGATCAGGCTATCCGCGGAACGGTAACCCTGCCACATGGCACCGGTAAAACCAAGCGTGTATTGGTTTTATGCACCCCCGATAAAGAAACCGAAGCGAAAGAAGCAGGTGCTGACTTTGTTGGTTTGGATGAATTTATCCAAAAGATTGAGGGTGGCTGGACCGATGTAGACGTTATTGTGGCTACGCCATCAGTAATGCCTAAAATTGGTAAACTCGGTCGCATACTAGGCCCGCGTAACCTGATGCCAAACCCCAAAACCGGTACGGTTACTAACGAAGTTGCCGGAGCAGTAAATGATTTGAAAGGTGGTAAAATAGCTTTCAAGGTTGATAAGGCAGGTATTGTGCATGCTTCTATCGGTCGTGTAAGTTTTGCACCCGAAAAAATTACCGAAAACTCTGCGGAGCTCATTCAGGCTTTAATTAAACTTAAGCCCAGCTCTGCAAAAGGTATTTACCTTAAGGGTGTAAGTATTGCCAGCACCATGAGCCCCGGTATTTCTGTTGATACTAAAAACTTTATTCACTAATAATGCCTTCGGCAGTTCCTTTTGTATAAAGAGGGATCAAAACTTTTAAAATCATGACTAAAGAACAAAAAAATGAAGTGATTGAAGTGCTGAAGGAAAAGTTTTCTCAGTACAACAATTTTTACATTACCAATACAGAAAGCCTGAGCGTAGCACAGGTGGGTAAGCTTCGCAATGTGTGCTTTAATAAGCAGGTGGAAATGAAAGTGGCTAAGAACACTTTGATTCGTAAGGCTTTGGAAGCACTGGATGCCGAGCGATTTGAAGGTGTTTTTGATAGCCTGCATGGTGTTACGGCACTCATGTTTAGCGAAAACGCGAAAGAACCTGCGATGATCATTAGTGATTTTCGTACTGGTGGTAAGCTTGAAAAGCCCGAACTAAAAGCTGCTTTTATTGACGGCAGTGTTTTTGTAGGCGATAGCGAACTGGCTGCACTGAAGCAACTGAAGAGCAAAGAAGAGCTTGTGGGCGAAATCATTGGCTTGTTGCAATCGCCTGCCAAGAATGTTATCAGCGCCCTGAACGCCGGTGGCAAATTAGCTTCGCTTATTAAGGCTTTGGAAGATCGCGCTAACTAAGGGTTAATTAATACAACCATACTGTCCCAAGTTTCGGGGGACTTAAATGACCGAAGCAATTTTTTTAAAACCTGCCGCCGGAGTATTGAACAATGAAGGCGGTAAAAATTGAAACAAAATGGCTGATTTAAAAGCATTTGCTGAGCAGTTGGTTAACCTGACTGTGAAAGAAGTAAACGAACTGGCACAAATTCTGAAAGAAGAGTATGGCATTGAGCCTGCTGCTGCGGCTGTAGCTGTAGCTGCTGGTCCTGCTGCTCCTGCTGCTGCTGCAGAAGAAGAGAAGACTTCATTCAACGTAATTCTTAAGGCTGCCGGCCCTAACAAACTTAATGTTGTTAAGGTGGTAAAAGACCTTACCGGACTTGGTTTGAAAGAAGCTAAGGAACTGGTTGACGGTGCTCCCAAGCCTGTAAAAGAAGGTGTGGACAAAGCTACTGCTGAAGACCTGCTTGCTAAGTTGAAAGAAACCGGCGCTGAAGTTGAGTTGGCTTAATGGCTAACCCAAACAGGATAAAAGCCTGAAGAAATTGCCCCGCATTCGCGGGGCTTTTTTTATGCCACAGATATTAATAGTAATAACGCAATAGCCGCAACTAAAGGGTAGCACATGTATTCAAAGGACGAATAAACAGTTATAGCAGGCTAACCTTAATCCTCATGATTTATCCTTTACCAATTTGTGCCGCTGTCCATGCCGTAAAATCTTTTGCATAAGCAACCACATTTTCAAACACTGCAAATTCATTGGCCTCGTGCAGTGTAAGCAGCACAGCTGCATGCATACCTGCAGCTGCAGCACTTGCCACTCCTTTGGGTGAATCTTCAAAAACAAGGCACTGCTCCGGCGCAATATTTAGTTGTGATGCGCATTGTAAAAATGTCTCGGGATCAGGCTTGCTAAAGGCTACATCATCAGCGCTTACAATGGTATCAATATAGTGCCTGATGCTAAGTCCATCTAAAACAAAATCAATATTCATGCGAATAGCAGCAGAACCAATTGCCATCTTAATATCATGTTGCCGAGCATGCTGCAAAAATGTCTCGAGGCCCGGCAGCAATTGCAGGTGCGGTCTAAATGCAGTTTGGTAGGCCTGTTCTTTAGCTATACTAAGGTCGCCTTTTTCCTGAACGGAAAATCTGCCGGGAAAGATTCGTTCTAACAGCTCGTCATTTTTGCCATAGCATTCGGCTTTTGTTTTTTCTATAGTAATATCTGCTCCCAAATGATTGAGTATCCGATACCAGGCATTGATATGGTATTGCATATCATCAATCATGGTGCCGTTGAGGTCGAACAGGAAAGCCTTGTAACGCATCTTACAAATATTAAAAAAAGTGCAGCCAATCATAGCTGCACTTTTTTCATGATTTACCTATTGCTTACCAGAATCTCACATAAAGCATTGTAAGTATTAGTAAGGTTGCTACAATCATGGCAATGGTTACCGGCTTCAGTTTAAACATAGATGCATCTATTTCAAATGCCTTTGGATTAACTCTTGGCCCACCAAGGCTTATCAGCACCATTACTGCAACGGTAATAAAGAACGACCAACCCATATTGATGAGAAACGGAATTTCAGTTATCGTTTTTACAACACCACCTTCCATTTTTTGGTACTCATACGCGGTGTACAACAGTGTTTCTTTCCCAAAAATATCAACCGCATAATTATTGAAAAATATGGCGAGAACGAATCCCAGAATAAGGCCAACCAATGCAGCCGTGCCTGTAGTTCGTTTCCAAAAGAAGCCGAGGATAAACATGGCAAACACACCAGGGCTAATGAAGCCGGTATACTTCTGAATAAAGGTAAATCCACCCTCGCCGCCAATGCCCAATACGTCTTCCCATGTAAATATGATAGCAATTATCATGGAGATCAAAACCGTTAATCTGCCGGTCCAAACCATCTTTTTTTCATCGGCGTCTTTCTTAATATATTTTTTGTAAACGTCGAGTGTGAAGATGGTTGAAATACTATTGGCTTTGCCTGCAAGTGATGCCACAATAGCGGCAGTAAGCGCTGCAACAGCAAGGCCTTTGAGTCCTGCAGGCAGAAAGGCAAGTATGGCAGAGTAAGCACCATCCTTACCACCTTCAAAGCCCGGAAGTTGACCGTTTTTATATAGAACATAGGCAGCAATACCGGGCAGCATTACTATGATGGGCATCAATAATTTCATGAATCCCGCAAACAGAATACCGGTGCGGGCTGTTAGCAAATCGGCACCCAGTGCACGTTGGGTAATGTATTGGTTGCAACCCCAATAGTTGAGGTTCACTATCCATTGTCCTGCAAAATACATGGCTATACCCGGCAGTACCACATACTTCTGAATACTAAGATTTTCCGGCATGTCAATTGTACTGGAGGTAATGGTAGGTTTAGGCAATATCATATGGAAATGCTCAGGTGCCTGACCCATTAAGGTTTTAAAACCTGTAATAGCATTACCCACTGCCGCACCATTAACTCTAGTGTCCACTATTTGTAAAGCCAGATAAATAGTGGCAAAGCCTCCAATAACCAATACGGCCACCTGAATAACATCTGTATAGCCAATCACCTTCATACCACCGAGCGTAATGATAAGCGCCATGGCCATAAGCACTATCATTACTATATGCAGGTAGCCACCACCAAGCAATTCATTGATAGCAACTGATCCCAGATACAATATCGATGTGAAATTGACGAAGATGTAAAGAAACAACCAGAAGACGGCCATGATAAGGGCAACCGTTTCGTTGTACCGCGTTTTAAGAAACTGCGGCATGGTATATATCTTATTCTTTAGATAAATGGGAATAAACCAAATGGCAATAATGATAAGGGCCACCGCGGCAATCCATTCATATGCGGCCACGGCCATGCCTACAAAAAAACCTTCACCACTCATGCCAATAAATTGTTCGGCACTAATGTTGGAGGCAATAAGTGATGCACCAATGGCCCACCAGGTAAGTGATCCTTCGGCAAGAAAGAAATCGTGTGTGTTCATAGATTCCTTTTTCTTGCGGTTATATACCCAGTAACCGTAGGAGGCAACAATTACGAAGTATACAAAAAATACAATGTAGTCGATGGTAGCTAAGCCGTTCATTGTTGGTGCTTTTATTTACTAATGTTGAATATTGGAAGCGTATAAAAAATCAGGATTGTAATTTATAGGAAACATC
>JAHEMO010000190.1 GCA_024643625.1 Chitinophagaceae bacterium | reverse complement strand
GTGTTGCGATGGATTGAGTATAGCGCTATGAATAATGCAGTAAAAGCCATCTTGGACGCATTGCCCCGCTAACAGTTTACCCACAGCCGCCACTGCCTGCAAGTGACGGCAGGTATGAGCCCCTAACTTTGAAATGTCAAGGTCATCTACTCATCATGAAAAAACAGAATCTCACTATTCTCATTTGCAGCATAATAGCCGGGCTCATAATTATGTTTGCCGTGTATATGCGGGTGCATCTCTTAAACGAACATTCCGCCCTGAATGATGACGAGAAAAATGATGAATTTTTAAAGTTGGCCCTGCACTTTGTTACGCTGCTTCCTGCTTTGATAGGTATGGCGCTATACAAAAAGGATGTAGGTAAAATGGTTACTACAGGTTATATCACCTATCTCATTGTTACCGGCTTTTGCTATTACTTCTTGCTGCATGGATCCGATGCATTGGAATCAGGCATACTGATGGTAGTGCTTGCTATTCCTTACAGTATAGCGTTGAGCATTTTTGCGTTGGTGCGTTTTTTTCAACAAAAACGCTAGGCTATTTACTCACTACTACCGCATCTTCCATAATGTAGTAAAACTCTTTGAAGTCGCTATCGTTCAGTTTGAGCTTTCCCCGAAAAGTAAGAAACTGATCAAGCTTGAGCGATGGGTTTTTGGTACGCAGCTTTACCGTCATAACTGATGCAGGACCTGCTTTGCCACAAAAAAAGCAAGCATCGTAGGGATTGGCACTTAATGCAATTATCTCGCCACGTTTGTCAATAGGTACTACATATCCTTTTACATCTACCACTTTGCCGGCCAATTGCTTGATGGCATTGGGAAATTTGGGAAAGAGCATATAATCATCCAGTTCTTTTACAAACTTTTCTTCAAAATCTATGTCTTCCAAAGTTTTCCAGGTAATGGTAACCGGAGGCGCATACGCCCATACGGCTGGTGCAAACAACATTATTACCCAAATCAATAACTTACCCATCGCCAAGTGTTTTTGCAATGTTTAATCTAAAAGCTGCAATTGCCGGAATAATAGCGGCGGCCAGGCCAAGCAATAGTGTAACGCCTATTAAAACCAACTCCTGCGGCAAGAGGGCAAAGGTAAATGGTATCTGTTGGTTAAGGCTGCCGGCTTGCGACAATAGCAGCAATATGCCCCGAGAAATTAACAAGCCCAGCAACACACCGGCCAGTGAAAGTATCAGGCCTTCTGCCAGCAAAAGCACAGCCAATAGCCAGCGGCTTGCGCCCATCGTACGCATAAGTGCCAGTTCGTAACGGCGTTCCTTAAGCCGGTTGTACAGCATGATTAAAACACTAAACGCTGATACCAGCATAATAACGCCTGCTATGGCTTTCAGCGTATCCACGCCTACGCCCATCAGGCTTTGCAGCTTATTAATTTCCAGTGTGGGATTAACCGCCTGAAAATTAGTTTGCGCATTTATCATGCGTGGAAAAGTCATGATAGCCATAGGGCTGCGATACTTGATCAGCGCTGCTGTAATATCAGCAGATGTAGATTCGGCAGTATCTGCGGCATGGCTTCTTTTGCCATTTTCATCAACCGTTTTATCCTGATGTGCATGCACCTGCCAAACGCTCTCCACCGGTGTAAGTATTAAAAAATCAAGCACGGTGCCTGTGGGCTTAAGGATGCCGGCCACGGTATAAGGCTCTTCATGTGCATCACCATCACCACCATGATTGCCCGCAAAATGCTCCCCGGTTTTTAGCCCGGTATTATTGGCAACTTTTGCGCCTAATACTACCTCCATAGCCGTACTAAATATATTACCCTGCGCCAGCTCGCCATTATACTTTGTGATATAATCGGTTGTGGTACCTACTATGCGATAACCACGATAACCATCGCCATAGGCCAATGGAATAACCTGTTCTACCAACGGCCCGCGGGTTGACGCCAGCAAATCATCGTAGTTGATGTTGCCCGTAGGTGCATCAACATGGTACACGGCGCTTAATACCAACTGTAGCGGACTACCCTTAGCGCCCACCACCGCATCAATATCCTGCAAGTCCCTGTCCAACTTGCCGCTTATGCCGTGCTGCACCAGCAATAGCAGGGATATAACGGCTGTCCCCAACATAAACAGCAGCACGCTAAGCAACAGGTTGCCCTTCTTAAACCATATATTCTTCCAAATGAGTTTCCCAATCATGATAAAACAATTTGGTTGGGAAAATCAGCATGCAGGCGGTTGTCGTGGGTTACTACAATCAGTGCAGTACCCGCATCCTTACACAACGCTTTTAATAAAGACGCTACTGCATGGCAATTGTCATCGTCTAAACTTGAAGTAGGCTCATCGGCAAGTAAAAGCCCCGGTTTGTTAATAAGGGCACGGGCAATGCTTACCCGCTGCTGCTCGCCCACGCTTAAAGTGCCCGGAAGTTTATGCAAAAGCTTTGCGATGCCTAATGTCTGTATCAGGTGTTGCAGATGCTGCTCATCAATTTTTTTGTTGGCAAGAAATGCTGCCAAACGAATATTATCGGCGGCGCTTATGCTTTCTACAAAATGGTGCTGTTGCAATACCAGACCAATATGCTTGCCCCGAAACAAATCCAATGACTTTGCAGATAATGTTTGCAGCTCGATATCGTCGATATGGATTACTCCTTTTTGCAAACGCAGCAAGCCGCTAAGCAAATGCAACAGGGTGGTTTTGCCGCTACCGGATTTTCCCTTTATCAGCAATGTTTCACCACCATGCAGCGCAATATTGGGGTAAGTAAAACTGCTACCGCCCGGGTATTGGTGTACAATATTTTGCGCGACTATCACGCATCAATATTAGTGCTTATAATGGCGAGGTGTTTATGCAAACAGGCTACTTTCAATAAAGTAGCCTGTTGTAGGGGCCCGTAAGAAAGTTGTAGCATGCCCTGCGTACTAAAAAACCGTTTCAAAAAACATGAAACGGTTTTGCCGCCTTACAGGCAAAATATGATTGTGCTCTTTACATGCCGAAAACCCGTACGGATAAAAAGGCGGCCTCAGGATGTAACATCATTCGGTCCGGTAATCCCCCTTCATCCAAAGCCACCTAGGCTTCTGCCTTCTGCATTTTGGCCTGACGGTTGCGCTCATGCTCATCCAGCAGCACTTTGCGCATGCGGATGAAATTGGGTGTTACCTCTATGCATTCATCGTGCTGAATGTATTCCATACATTCTTCCAGCGTCAACAAGGTTTTAGGGGCAATGCTGGTAGCCGCATCGCTGCCGCTGGCGCGGTGGTTGGTCAGCTTTTTTCCTTCATTAGGATTTACCGTAAGGTCGCCAGGCTTATTGTTTTCACCAATAATCATTCCGGCATACACATCTTCACCGGGGTCTACAAAAAAGAACCCACGGTCCTGTAGTTTATCCAGCGAGTAGGCTGTGGTGCTACCGGGCTCTTTAGAAAGCAGTACACCATTGTTACGTCCGGGAATAGATCCCTTCCATGCCTTGTACTCCAAAAAGCGGTGAGCCATTACGGCTTCGCCTGCAGTAGCGGTAAGCATATTGGTACGCAGGCCAATAAGGCCGCGGCTGGGTATTTCAAACTCCAGGTGCTGCATTTCGCCCTTGGTTTCCATAATGTGCAATTCGCCCTTGCGACGGGTAACAAGATCTATCACTTTAGAGGCGAACTCTTCCGGCACATCCACTACAAGCGTTTCATAGGGCTCGCTTTTCTGACCATCTATTTCTTTTATTAAAACCTGCGGCTGACCTACAGTAAGTTCATAGCCTTCGCGGCGCATGGTTTCTACCAGTATGCCCAGGTGCAAAATGCCACGGCCATATACCAAAAAGCTATCGGCACTATCGGTATCCTTTACCCGCAGGGCAAGGTTTTTTTCGGTTTCCTTCATGAGCCTGTCGCGCAGGTGACGGCTGGTCACAAACTTGCCATCTTTACCAAAAAAGGGCGAGTTGTTGATACCAAACAGCATACTCATGGTAGGCTCATCTACACTAATTATCGGTAAGGCTTCCGGATTTTCAAAATCAGCAAGCGTGTCGCCAATATTAAAATCTTCGATACCCACAATAGCGCATAAATCGCCGGCTACTACTTCAGTTACTTTCTTTTTACCCATGCCCTCAAAAACATAAAGCTCTTTTACCCGCTGTTTTTTGATGGTGCCATCGCCTT
Source organism: Chitinophagaceae bacterium (assembly GCA_024643625.1). Classification (GTDB taxonomy): domain Bacteria; phylum Bacteroidota; class Bacteroidia; order Chitinophagales; family Chitinophagaceae; genus Phnomibacter. The sequence goes on along the minus strand of JAHEMO010000190.1, from coordinate 2,664 downwards.
GAACGAGGCTCACGGGCATATTTTCGGTAATGATACCGCGGCCAACTTTGCCAATGGCTATGCGGCCCAAAAAGGAGCTGTAGTCAAGCGATGTTATCTGCAGCTGCAGGGTACCCTCATTCACCTTTGGCGCAGGAACATGTTCTAAAATGCCATCCATCAAAGACAGAATATCGGTGGTGGGGGTGAGGCTGTCATTAAACCAGCCATGCTTGCCGCTGCCGTAATAGGTAGGAAAGTTCAGCTGCTCTTCGGTGGCGTCCAAATTGAAAAACAATTCAAAAATGGCATCGTGCACTTCATCGGGACGGCAGTTTGGCTTATCTACCTTATTAATAACTACAATAGGATGCAGATTAAGCTGCAATGCTTTTTGCAGCACGAATCGTGTTTGAGGCATAGGTCCTTCAAAAGCATCTACCAACAGAATCACACCATCAGCCATTTTCAATACGCGTTCTACCTCACCACCAAAGTCGGCGTGACCAGGGGTATCAATCACATTGATTTTTACATCCTTATAAATGACTGCCGCGTTTTTAGAGAAAATGGTAATGCCACGTTCCTTTTCCAGATCGTTGCTATCCATAATAAGGTCGCCGGCATCCTGGTTATCACGGAAAACCTTGGTGCTTTTAAGAATATTATCGACGAGTGTAGTTTTGCCGTGGTCGACGTGTGCGATGATGGCGATGTTGCGTAAATTCATACTGTGCTTTTAAAAAAACCGGCTACCCTAAAGCGGTAGCCACTTTTGCCTTTGTTATTCGGGCGGCAAAATTAGGCGGTTAGCCACCATTGCATTTGTGAATATTGCGTTGCCTATGCTGTTGAACCGCAATTATTCTGCTGTCAGGCGTACTATTCTAAGCTAATTGCACAAAGTCGGGGTCCGGTTTCTTGCCTTCATTAGTTTCCCGATACAGATTTTAAGAATCCTTGTATAGCTTTTCTGCGTCATATGACCCACAGTCCTTCTACATTTTACCCCCGCTTTTCAATGTACTGTTCAATGTCATACCTTCGAAACCTTACTTAACACAAAGTTTTTGAATGCAACGCTTTGAAACTCAGTGTTAAGCGGTTATATTTAGGAGTTCACCCAATCAAACTATTCAGCCGGTACTATTTACATAAGGCTTTTTGTATGGATTACAACAAAAGCCTGCCGTAAGAATTATCAGTTGTTTATTCCAGCACTACCATGTTTAATGCATCAGAAGAATAAATATCCAAAACTTAAAAAATGAAATTTTTAAACTCAAAACTGACGCTGTTCAGCTTAGTAACTTGTACGGCCTTTCAATTATTGGGCCTTTCCAGCGCCTTTGCGCAAACGCCCGCACCACTGGCAAGAGACTTTGTCATTTTCGCGGGTTGGAAGAATGCGGTGCCCGGCAAGGATCTGAACCTTGGCGCCAACTCCGACATTAAGGGCGGATGGGTAGGCACGGCCGGCAATCTCAAAACCAATGGTACCACCGTGTTGGCGAGCCCATTGCTGGTTAAGGGTACGGTAGATTTTGCCCCCGCTACCAGTTCTACAGCCAACATGTATGTGGGCGCCACATCCGGATCGGCCTTTAGAACGGCTAAAACCTTTGTACTTAATGGCAACCTGCATGTAATGGGCGGGGTAAACATTAACCGCAACGGCAGCAGCATTACCGGAAAAGTATTTCAACCTACAGGAGCCACTTACAACGGACCCACCCCTACGCAGGGCTTTGGCACAAATCCACAGATGCCGGCCATTCCTCCTGCACCTCCAATTACTGATTTTTCGCGTTACCCAATTGGGGCGAATGATGTTGTGGGTTCATCAGACCTGATGCCAGGTGCTTACAACCACCTCAATCTCACCGGCGGACAAGTGGTTACACTATCCGGAACCGGTGTGTATGTGTTTCGTAAAATGAATTTCACCGGTAATGACAACACGGTGATCTTCGATTTCAAGGGTAACACCAATGGTTTCATCAAAATACTGGTGCACCAGGATGCTGAACTGGATAAGATTCGGGTAGAACTGCGTAATGGCGCAACGCCGGGCCGCATTTATACCGAAGTGCAGGGTAACGGCAGCACAAACTCCGACGGCGTATCGGCCTGGAGGCATATAAACAATACCAGCGGTACCAAAAATGGCCAATGGGTGGGTACCATTTATGTACCCAACGGTAATATTATTTTAGGCTTTGGTCCCCAAAACAGCGATTACCAGGGTGCCCTTTGGGCTGGTGGCGCTATTGATTTTCAGAGCAGCATTAAGTTTATACATGTGCCGCTTGAAATATGTGAAGTAGATGCAGAGGCCGGACCCACCAAAGAAGTGAGTTGCAGCACCAAAACGGTGCAACTGCAGGGTTCCTCAACAACCGCCGGCGCGCAATACAGTTGGACCACAGCAGACGGCATAATAGATAAAGATGCCAATACGGCAACACCGACAGTGTCTAAAAAAGGTACTTACACGCTTACCGTCACCAGCCCCGTGGGCTGCCAGATTACCGATCAGGTAGTGGTAACCTACAATCCTTGCATAGATCCGGGATATGACCCCGACGATTTTAAAACACAGGATGAAGTGCTTTGGTCCGAAGCAAAAGGCGTAGCCAAAAATGGTATCGGCAGTTTTGTTGGCGATCAGGACCTCCTGATTAT
>JAHEMO010000018.1 GCA_024643625.1 Chitinophagaceae bacterium | reverse complement strand
ACGCGGGAGTGCAGGTAGCCAAATAAACTTCCTATATGCCAGTTATGGCCGGTACACCACAAAATGAAAATCAGTGTCTCGTTTTGTATTGGTGAGATCGTAAATGCGAATAACCAGATCGCCATTGATACTTGTTGTTACAGGTATCCTTACCGTGCCATCAGCAGCCCTTACGGTAACATTGGTAATAAAGCCTGACGTGATATAACTAATGCCTGTAAGCACAATTTCATATTGCCCGGTTGCAGGTTTGGTAACGGTAAAATTGCCGGTACCCGTATTAATAGTGCCATCAAGTGCAATGGAACCATAAGCAATAGGCACGAGGTTGGCTGCGCCTGTGGCCGTCCTGTTTACCTCCCCGGTGATGTTTGTGTTACCGGAAATACTGGCTGTGCCATTAATGGTTGTATTGCCTGAAATGGTGGCTGTACCATTTATGTTCGTATTGCCGGAAATACTGGCTGCGCCATTTATGGTTGTATTGCCGTTTTTATTTACCACAAAAGCGTTACTTCTTGCAAAAGAAGCCGTGCCATTTCCGATAATAAAAACAGGATCCGTATCAAACCAGTTAGTGGTGCTGCTTGCGGCAATTGAATCATTGAACCTGCCAATAGTTAGTGATGCAAAAGCCCGGGAAACGGTACCATCACCCATGGCTGTGGAACCATTTCCTGATGCTGAAGTATTATTACCCATGGCTGTTGATCTACTTCCTGATGCGGTAGTACTTTCACCCATCGCTGTTGAAGTAAATCCAGAAGCGGTAGTACTTTCACCCATGGCAGTTGAATAATTTCCTGAAGCAGTAGTGCTTTCACCCATGGCTGTTGAAGCAAATCCTGATGCAGAGGTGATAGAACCTATGGCTGTTGATCTACTTCCTGATGCATTAGTGATGCTACCCATGGCCGTTGAATTACTTCCAGATGCCGTATTATTACTACCCATGGCTGTTGAAGCAAATCCTGATGCAATAGTATTTCTGCCCAACGCCGCAGAAAAATAACCAATATTATCTTTGTCCCATTGTGTGACTTCCACTCTTCCCGCTCTAAAAGCAGCCTTATCCGTGTACCACATCATTCGGGCACCTGCGCCACTTACAGGGGTGTTTCCGGCATTTAATGTGGTATCCCCGTTAAATAATACACTGCTGTCTTTTACATGCAGCATCGCCTGCGGATTGCTGGTATTTATGCCTACTTTACCCTGGGCTTTTATCTGCACACTGCACCATGAAAAGCAAAACAGGATAGCGGCAGGAAGAAACATTTTTTTCATAACGGTGGTTTAGGTAATTATTTAAAATTAATAATACGACAAATGACATTGTTATCCCACCATGGGCAGTGCTTTTCTCAGGATGCTCACTACTATCTGTTCGCTGTTTTGAAGCTTGACCATTCTATGCCGGGCCCTCACTGATAGGTTCAACAGGTATGCTTTTTGCCGGGTGAACTGTTCGGCCGGGTTCACCACCTCCGCCCCTGAAACCGCTGCCATGCCAGGACCGATCCTTATCGGAAAGCCTTCCGGAAAATACATGCGGCAGTCATTACTTTTCGCTGCTACCGGTATTATTTTTTCCGGTGAAACGCGCCGTATGCCCGGGTGGTACGGATTAGCAATCAGGTGTCATGAGTTTGAACGAGAGAAAAGGTCAAGCCGGCGCAAACCTATAGCGTTGCGGTGCAGCTTTTGCTACCTGAAAAAGGGTATTTATGCCGGGAGAAAATGCCAAAAATGCCGTTTGGCAGATGCTACTGTTTGGTTAGACTGATTGTCTTTTCATCAGACTGTCCATCAAAATATTTGTGTAATACCTGCTTAAAAGGCATGGCTTCAGAGCTGTCCACCAATGCAAATAAGGTCATGCTTGATTTAAGTTTCAAGTCATCGGGACTGCCAAATATTTTGTGCGCATTGTTTTCTGTAAGCAATAAAAGTTCATGGGTAATGGCGCGCAGCCTTGCGCCCAATACAGGGTGATGGAGATAAGCTTTTGCTTCATCCATACTTTGAATGGCGTAAAACTTTGAAGTCTCGCTATGGCCAAGGCCTTTATACTGCGGAAAGATATACCACATCCAATGACTTCTTTTTCTCCCTGCTTTTATTTCAGCAACTGCCTGTGCATAGTCATGCTCCTGTGCTTGCAGAAATCTGTTTAGTGCTATCTCCATGGTTGGGTATCATTTTGCCATGCTTGCAGCGGTGAGGCGTAAGCGATGGTGGGCGTTTTGTGATGGTTTGCGATAGCAGCCGCGGCTTTCCGAATGGCAGCCTTGCCCCTGCTTTACAGGCCACGCTGATGAATCTGTTTGGTAGTTCCCCTGCCGAAAGGATCTTGTATAATCAAACACCTGTGGACGAAACATATTACCGGAAAGTTGAACGGTCATTAACCAAGGCTCGGGTTGTCGGGCGGCAGTTTTTCCTCAACCGTTTGGTGATGCCTGTCCTTTATATCTGGGATCAAAATCTACCATCCATTCAATGCCATATTTGTCTCTGAACATGCCAAAATAGGAACCCCATGGACTGTCGCCAATGGGATATTCTATTTGCCCTCCTGCGGAAAGGCCATTAAATATGTGATCGGCTTCTTCCCTGCTTGCTGCACTTACCGATATTTTAGATCTGTTTTCATTTTCATTGGTTGGGCCCATACTTTCAGGCACATCATTGGCCATGAGAATATTGTTGCCAATGGGCAGGGCAATGTGCATGATCTTATTGGCTTCATGCGCTGCCACCGGGTGCTCAGGCCCCGACATATCTTTAAACCGCATGATCATGGCAAACTCACCGCCAAATACCGATTTGTAAAAATTGAAAGCCTCTTCGGCATTGCCGTTGAAGTTGATGTGGGGGTTGATTTGTGGCATGGTTTTATTGATGAAGTTAAGAATTTTAAATCGGCTTTATTGGTCAAGCCCGATCTGAAGGTAGGATTTACAATTCGCCTATGTTACAATGTCGTGCCCCTCTTGCATAAACCCGATGGTAGCGGCTGGCTTTTATTTTAGCTACCTGAAAAAATTTCGCTGTTGTTGGAAAATGCTTTGAATTCAATTGGGTTTCCACTGAAATCAAAAACAAACATGGTTAATTGTTCACCTGTTTTTCCTTCATATCTTTTTTGTGGCTTAACAATAAAGGTTATTTTTTCCTTTTCTAGTTTTTGCTGAATATGTTTAAATTCTTCTATTTCAAGCAAACAACCAAAATGGGGTATTGGTACACTTATTCCGTCCACTTTGCCACAATAGTCTAATGCTGGAAAATTATCACTTATATGTGCTGATAATTGATTCCCAAAAAAATTAAAATCAATCCAGGATTCTGTTGACCTGCCTTCTTCGCACCCTAATATCTCAACGTAAAAATTTCGTGTTGTTTTTATGTCTTTTACTTTAAATGCATAGTGGAATGAACTCATTTGTTTTTTATTTTAATACTGTTGGTGGTTTTAGCATGCCGCTAATTCAAAAATAGGTGAATGTTTTTCAGCATTTCCCCACCCCAAAAATTTGTTTCCAGGCAACGTCTCCGGAACGGGACGTTGCGGTATGGTATGTGATGATTAACTAAGCGGAACGTTCCCGACGGGAGACGTTGCGGGGAAAGAATTCCGTTCAAAAATTATTTGGGCTTCGCATGTTTACTGATAGTCCGGCCCACCTGGCTATAACGGACAAGGCCCGGCGATGCCGCGGTATGTGAAAAGTGACAGCACCTGGCTGAAGCTGATTAGCAACAGAAAGCTGAGGATGTATTCGTCGTACCGCCATATTGCCAAACTGCCTGTTAGCGGCAGTGTTGGTTTATTTCGGCAATATGGTAACAATAATTCTTTTATACCTTGATAGGTTAGGGGTTCCTTTGTCGGTTATTTTTAAAATGATATGGATGGTTTCTTTTTTCTCAACTACGGGTGCCGTTATCCATACATTATTATAATTTTCAGGAGAAACATTTACTGCTTTTTTATATGTTCCGGCTTCGGGATAGTTAAACCATAAATAACTAAAGCTATCTCCGTCAGGGTCATAGGTGTCCGAAGCATCGATACCAAAACCCTGACCAGATTTTACGGTAATTTCTTCCGGTTGTTTTAAAACGGGTATTGGTGGATGATTTGCGTTTTTGTATTCAGTTACGCACCAATCTATACGGGCAGCGAAGTCGTTTTGAAAATCTTGCCGCCAACGCCAAAGCGTAGCTTTGTTGTCGTTGTATTGCGAACTATCCAATTTTATAACTCTTCCAAAATCGTTTGGTACAAAGGGGGTGTAGTTGTCTGAAGCATTTGTCCAAATGGCTCTTGTTTCCGATTCAAATGGAACACCAGAACTTCCTTTTTTTTGTTTTGAAAAGTCGGGTTTGTATAATTCATAACGACCGCCCCAACCACCCCAATCAGGATGTTCTGCATTGTTCAGCCCATTTTGAATAAGGTTTAAATAGGAAGGTGTATCTCCTTCCATTCCCCATGAAACATCCGGATAAGCTGCTCCAAGTAAGCCATGGCCTTGTTGTATATGTTGTGATAACCATTTGTTACTAATCTCTTCGTTACTGATGCCTTTAATTTGACTGTTAATAGCTATCCATGTAGTACTGCCATAATCATCTCCCGGGCTGACAATAAAAAACAAATCAGGAAAAGTATTTCTTAACCAAATACCGCTATCGTCCTGGTCAGATATGGTATAAACTCTTAGTTTGGAAATGAGTCGCTTCGCTTCGCTTTCGGTTTTTGTTTCTTTTATTTTTAATAATGCCTGTGCTAAGGTATTTACACCGCCCCAAACGGCTATGTGTAAGGGTCTTGGGTCGTTGTCTTCAAGCATTTTTATGATCCAGTCTGAACCTTCAGAGTCTTTACCCTTGCCCACACCCAACATGCCATACTGTGGTAAACCCTGTTTCACTGTTAGGAGTAATTCGTCCGCTTCGGGAAAACCGGGTTCGTGTTTGTTCAGATTAGGTTGTACGCTTTTATAAGCCCGAACAATTTTTTTTATGGATTCAGGAGCCACTCTTGTTTTTTGCCAGACAGAGGTAGTGGCAATCATGCCTTTAATGTCAAGTTGGTTAGCATATAACAGTAGGCGAACAAAAGACTGTGCATCGTCAGGGTCTGCTTCAATGTCTGAAAGAACGATAATCCTATTTTTAGCGTTGGTTTGGGAGAATGCTGTTTGACAAAGAAATAATGACAAAAAGGGGAGTAGTAAAATTGATATGACTTTCATATTATTATAATCGTTGTCTGCAGGAGGTGGTTCTTAAACATTGCCACTAACCCAAAAATAGGCGAATGCTTTTCAGCATTTTCCCACCCCAACAATTTGTTTTCAGGCAACGTCTCCGGAACGGGACGTTGCGGTATGGTATATGATGATTAACTAACCGAAACGTTCCCACTGGGAGAGGTTCCGGGGAAAAGAAGGGAGACACATTTGCAATGCTAACTATCTCTTTTAATTACTGTTTTTTAATTTCGAGGCTGCCTTCGTAATAGTAAAGTTCAGTTGTTGGGACTTCGGGTGTTCGATTCCACAACCTTCCAATCGTTCCCGGCGGAAAAGTAATTGTCCATGTCAATTCTGAGCTTCGGGTAACAATAGGCCGTGTAGATCCTGTACCATGAATATTTTGATTACCAAATAAACTATGAGCTCCGAAAATCACACTATAATATTCGCTGCAGTCCGAATTACAAAAACGAACTTCCACCGACTGCGGTGACAAGGAAGAGCCAATTGCCATATCAAGAAAGGAGTTTATTGCTGGAGTTAAAGGTCTCGATATAGCAATGTCATTACCGCCACCAGGACCAGTGAATACACCTAAAGATTTCCCTTCTTCTTTAAGTACTGGTTTATTCATCCAGTGTAGAAGAGTGCGACTGCCACTAGTGCCGGTTGGAGTTATTGCAGCCGAGCTGTCGCATCCAGGGAACCTTTTAAATGGCCAATTCATGCAAATTACGAATGACTGTTCAGGCCAGCGACTTGGATTCAAATAGAGCCCAACCCAATCTTTGCCTGTAGAATAAATTCCTTTTCCATCATTACACAGATTTCCAGACGAACTTACTACAGCGTTCAACGGAATATCGCATTCCTTCGGCTGCGTTTGTGCCTGGAGTTTGCACATAACACTAGCGATAGATATAAAAATAACAAGTGGCATCTTCATGTTGCAAATACCGCTAATCCATTTTTTATGAACTATTCTTTTCATAAAAGCATAAATATGAAGGAAGTAATGTAAAACATATTTAAGCGCTACAAACAAAAACTGTTAGTTCCTTTAACTGCGGGCCTTATAACATTATCAATTTTTATACTCGCTCTTTCCAGGATGATTTTCTAGAATCAATTACGTAAGTGCTGAAAATTTAATTATAAATCCACTTAATTTTTCCAATACCTTTTTGATGGATAGTTTTTCTTAAATCTATCTTAGACGAAATAAATCGGATAGAATCTTTATTTATGATTCCTTCGAACAACCATCTTCCATCTTTTAAATCTGAATAATACAGATTGCATGTAAAAGTAGAATCCCATGCTGAAAACTGAACGTTGGTAGCTGAAACTATGCGCTTATTAAAGTTTGCAACAGAGTCATTGGTAAACTGGATTCCCACCCAATAAAGGGGATCAATTGCAATTCTCTTCCAAGGTAATTTGCTGCTTTCTGAGTCCGGAGTTTGTGCTTTCGTTGTCCATTCTTTTATTTCATGCAGACCAACAACTGGAGATGCATTTTCTTTTTCCTTCTTTCTTTCTATTGAGGGAAAAATATTAAATAAAATAAAAAATATAACCAGCCCCGACTTAAAAATGTATTGAACCCATTTATATTTTTCGTTTTCTACAATTGGTGCAATAATAAATAATGAAACTGGCTTAGCTGTAAGGAAGAAGCTGAATAGTGATTTTATATAAGGCGCTATTACATAAATACTGATAATGATGAGATTTAAAAGAAAAAATTTAAGAGGTACGTCAAAACTGATATCAAGTAAGAGAATATTGGTTAATGCAGCTATAGAAAGCAAAGCTCCGATGACAGATGTCCTTCGGAAAAGTAATAATATACCCGGTACTATCTCCATCAACCCGGCAAATAAAGGATACGTTTTTGAAGACGACATAAAGAACCAAAGTACGCTATGCGGATCCATTTCTATAAGATTGCCCAGGTAAGAAGTAGGGCTCGGAGGAACCGAAAACTGTCCGTCGAAAAATTTAATAAACCCATAAACAAAGAGGATGAAGGCTAAATAATATCGGGCAACAGGGTGAGTGAATTTGATTAGGTATGAATGATTTTTCTTTTTCTCAAAAAAGGTCCATGCCACTGCTATTAGAATGGCTACAAGAAAAAAACTCGTTGCGGCAACAATGTTCCAAGAAGTATCCATAAAGTGAATGGGTACCCTTGGTGGAATCGATTTATGAAAGAAAATCTGGTAAGTCCAACGACCAAACGCAGTACTTATATATTTAAAAGGACGGTTTATGTCTTTTAGAATCGGGAGTATGTCACCTGCTTTCCATAAGAAATCACTTATAAATAAGATATAAAATAGAATGTAAACTGAAAATAGTCGAAAAGCAAACCGATTAATCAGAGGCCAATCGTTAGTGGTGGGTTGACTCATAAAAATTCATCGCTTCGGGTTCTTGTAACAAGTTAGGAAATCTCCATTTTTTATCCGCAACTCTGTGATGACGCACAACACCAGTCGTGCTTTGCGTATTGAGCTCTGCTAATTTAGACTATTTACCAACCGAGAGAAGTATTGCGCAAAACCGACAGTTGTACGCTGTGACCAGCGATACTTTCCTGATAAATACCGGTAAGGGTATTGCGCTAATTGGTTTTGTAGTTTAATACACCCATCATTGCGGTGCTGCCAACGACTTATTCTTTAAAAATTCATCGTCCGTTAGCGTGAGCAAAAAGGCGAGTAGCTGCCCGCGTTCAAAATTGGAAAGGGAGATGCCGTTTTGTAACAATGGATCGAGGGTTCCGCTTTTTTGTACGCCGCTTTGGTAATGATCAAAAACATTGAGTACATCAAAAAAACGGCCGTCGTGGCCGTAGTATCGGCTTACCATCACATTGCGCAGCGAGGGCACTTTAAATTTCAGGCTATCGGCGGGGTTGCGGGTGATGCGCATGCGACCGGCATCGCGGAGTACATTATCCATGGGCAGGCCGGCATTGCGGTAGCTGAGGTCGGTAAAGAGGGGTTCTTTATGGCAGCTGCCACATTTCTGCTGAAAGATGTCGTAGCCTAATTGCTCGGGAAGCGTAAAGGTGGCGGCACCGCGTTTCACCCGGTCGTATTTGCTATCGGCACTTACCATGGTCAGCATAAACTGGCTAAGGGCTTGTGTCATGCGTTTGGTGCTGATATCGGTGCTGCCAAAAGCAGCTTTGAAAAGCCCGGGATAGGCGGGGTCGTTGCGCAGTTTGTTCAGCACATTGTCTATGGTTTCGGCCATTTCATTAGGCGCGGTAATAGGGGCAAGCGGTTGCAGGTCGAGGTGGTTAATGCCGCCATCGTGGTGAAACTCGCGGTGCCATGCCAGGTTTTGCAATGGCGGCGCATTGCGCAGGGTATGGCTGTTGTTGAAGCCATGGCTCAGGTCGTGATCGAAAGTACCAAAGGCAGCGGGTTGTTGGTGGCAGCTGGCACAGGGAAATTGGCCGTCCTTGCTCAGCAGGCCATCGTAAAACAATTTGCGGCCGAGGGCAATGCCTTGTTTGGTAAGCGGGTTGGCAGCAAAATCGTAGGCGGGTGCGGGCCATCCTGCCGGCACGGTAAAAGCCACCGGTTCCGGTTGGCCGCCATTGGCTACCTCCTGCTTTTGGCAGGCCAGCAGCAACAGCAGCAGCGCAGGGATGATATAGTTGGCCGGTCGCAGCATAGTTATTTCACTTCAACGGCTTGCAGGGTAAACATATTGGCGTAGTTATCCGCCAGTTTCATGGCATCGGCGCCGGCTTCCATTACCACCGGCAGGTTGGCTATGCGTATGGTATGGGCGCCTGTCCACCATTTATCAGCATCACCTTTTACCTGTAAGGCCAGTTGCTGATTGGCTTTTACGGTTACATTTCTACCAAAGGACAGGGTTATGGTTTTCAGCACGCTGTTGCTTTGCTTAAAACCTCCCACATGGTAGGTTACATTTTGCAGCGGGGCGGGGCTATTGATGGATTTACCTTCCATTTTCGCCATGATATAGCCGGTATTCCAGGTCCAGAACATGCCTTTAGCGGGATCGAGAGCGCCTTCCTGCACGCCGCTTACATTGCGGGCGCTGTCTACGCCCAGCAAAAAACGAATGGCGGAATAATTGCCTTCCGGAATATTGAAAGGCAGGATTTTGGAGTTGCCATCGCTTTCGTCTATCAAAAAATAGGCGGCAGCGGAGGGTTGGGCTTCGCCGCGATCGTTAAGCAACGTAAGGTTGCTGATATAGTATTTGAAAACCGTATAGCGTATTTGCTCGCCGTTGGGGGTGTTTACATCTCCGTTCAGCACCATGGCTTTACCGGAAGCCTGATGGCTGATGGCCATTTCCATGGTAGCGAGCCCGGCGCCAGAGCCGGAATTGTCTTTGGTACAGGCCGTAAAAATGGCGGCACAGGCCAGGGCGGTTATGGCGATTTTCATCGTTATTATTTTCATGGTTCACCAGTTTTCTTTTTTGCGCATTTGCTTCAGATCGCTTTTGCGCTTTTTGTTTTCAATTCGTTTTTGCCGGCTGCCGGCAGTAGGCCTGGTGGCTATACGTGGCCGCGCCACCTGAAGTGCTTTTTGCAGCAGGGCATCAAATTTTTCCAATACTTCCTGCTTATTGGCCAGTTGGCTGCGGTGCTTTTGCGAGCGTATTCTTAGGGTTCCCTCGTTGGTAAGGCTGCCCTGCAGGCGTTGGGCTATGCGTGCTTTTTGTTCCTCGCTCAAAAGTGCAGAAGCCGAGGGGTTCCAAAAACCTTCTACCGCGGTTTCCACCTTATTTACATGCTGACCACCGGCGCCACCGCTGCGGCTCGTTTTCAGAGTAATTTCATTTGTTATGTCGGGAATGGTGGTGCTCATACCAAAAAAATGGGCTGATAAAGTTACCGCCAAAGGTTTAGGCGGCTCCCGTTTTGTATCAGCTTTAAGCTTTGTGGGGGTCAAAATACCCGATGGGGGCGGCAATTGGCAGCAGCCCGTCAAAAGCCATTGGCCATGCTTAGCCGGCGCAACTCTTCGAGCTGTTTTTCTAGGGCTTTAATTTTCTGGTCCATTTCGGGCAGCTTGCGGCTAAGCGCCTGACTACGGAGGGCAGCGCTATAATCATAAGCCGGTGATCCGGTTACGGATTTGCCGTTATCGAGCGATTTGCTTACGCCGCTTTGCGCATTTATGCGGGCACCATCGCCTATGCGTATATGGCCAACAATTCCGGCCTGTCCGCCTATCAATACGTTGCGGCCAATTTTGGTGCTGCCGCTTATGCCCGTCTGTGCGGCTATTACCGTGTTGGCGCCAACTTCCACATTGTGGGCTATCTGTACCAGGTTATCTATTTTGGCTCCCGTCCTTATGATGGTGCTGCCAATGGTGGCGCGGTCAATGGTGGTATTGGCACCTATTTCCACGTTGTCTTCCACTACTACATTGCCTATTTGCGGCACTTTTTGGTAGCTACCATCGGCCTGCGGGGCAAAGCCAAAGCCATCGGCACCAATTACTGTACCGCCGTGCACGGTGCAGCCGGCACCTATGCTGCATTGGTTGTACACCCGCACACCGGGGTGAAGCACCGTGCCTGCACCCACCGTTACCTCGTCGCCTATAAATACCTGCGGGTATATTTTTACGCCATCCTCAATACGCACGTTCCGGCCGATATAGGCAAATGCACCAATGAATACATTTTTTCCGACTGTAGCAGTTTCATCTACATAACTCGGTTCCTGCCGGCCTTCCATTTGCTGCAGTTGTAATTGCTGGTATTTGGTAAGCAATATGGCAAAGGCATTGTAGGCATCGGGCACTCTTATCAGGCTGGCCGCTACGGGTTGGCGTAGCACAAGTTTGTCGTTTATGATAATGACGCTGGCCCCGGTACTGTACAAATAATCTTCGTATTTGGGGTTGGCCAAAAATGCCAGCTGACCGGCTGTAGCTTCTTCAATTTTGCCAAATGAATCTACCGCTGCCTGCGCATCGCCCTCTACGGAGCCGCCAATCATCATGGCTATCTGCTGTGCACTAAAGGTCATTTCGTCTCTTTTACTATGGTTCGCCGGTACCGCGCCTGCGGCTAAATAGTCATCCAACAAATGTAGTATTTGTCTACCGCTGCTGCCAGATTCTGTTGTATTAATGCATGATCAACTTCGGAAATGTCTTTTACCGAGCCGTCTTTGTAGGCAATACTGATGCGCTCAGCATGATGGTGGTAGGTGGTATTACTCACTTTGCCGGCAAAGGCAAGGTATTCCGCGTCGGCTGCCGAAAGCCCGCTGCGATGCACCAATTGTTCCCGCTTTTCAGCCAGTATTTCTTCGGAAACGGGCTCGTTTTGAAAACGGAGCTTAAATAATTTCCGCTGCAGCAAGGCCTTGCAAAGTCTGGATAATACGGGGTCGTTGTGGTTTTGCCACTGTTTTATGGCAGCCATAATGTCTATATCATCCATCATGGCAAAATTGGTTAACATAAACTGCTCGGGCGCCACGGCATATTCACCGCTCAGGAAGTAGGACAGCGGGTAGTGGCTTTCTGCACCAATCTCCCGGGCACGGCGCACGATGCGCACCAGCATTTGCTCCGCAGCCAATACCGTTTTGTGCAGGTACACCTGCCAGTACATGAGGCGGCGCGCCACCAGAAATTTTTCAATAGAGTAAATGGCTTTTTCTTCCACCATCAGCTCATCATTTTTTACCGTAAGCATTTTAATAATGCGGTCGTAGCCTATAACGCCTTCGCTTACGCCGGTATAAAAGCTATCACGGATGAGGTAATCCATACGATCGACATCCAACTGTCCGCTTACCAGTTGGTGCAGGTAGGGTTTGTGGTATTGGTTGGTAAATATCTGAATGGCCATTTGCAGCCTGCCATCCATTTGGTTATTGAGCTGATGCATCATGGCCAGGCTCATGTCTTCGTGGCTGCGGTTGCCTATTAATTCACCTTCGAGGGCATGGCTAAACGGGCCGTGGCCAATATCGTGCAGCAAAATAGCAATGCTTGCGCCCACTTCTTCATCGGGTGTCAGCTGCACACCTTTGCGTTGCAGCTCGCTCAGGGCCAGCTGCATCAGGTGGTAGGCGCCCAGGCTGTGCGCCATTCTGCTGTGTACAGCCCCGGGGTACACGAGGTGCGCAAAAGCCATTTGGTATATCCGCCGCAGCCGTTGGTACCATGGATGACTGATCACCTGCATCACCAATGGGTGATGAATGCTGATGAAGCCGTAGATGGGGTCGTTAATTATTTTTCCGGGAAAACTCATGCGCGGCAAATGTCGGGGGTAGGCGCTATATGTTGGTTAAAGGGGAATTATACCCTGCAGACCCTGGCTCAGAATTGCAATTGGCATAGGAAATGGTAAAATTTGTCCTTGAAAAGCCGCCAATCGACCTATGACTCGGCATTGGCCCTGCGGGTTTGGTATTTTTGAGCATTGATCGCAAAAAATATAATTGACTATGAAAAGATGGATTTCGCTGCTGATGGTTGTTATGCTGTCATCGGTGGCTTTTGCTCAGGACTATGTTACGTTTTACAGCGAGTGCTTCTATCGGGGCACGGCAGCAAAGTTGTCCGAAGGGCGGCATAGCATGAACGGCACTTCAATAGGGCCTGCAGAAATAAGCGCCATCCGCATTCCCTATGGATTTAAAGTGGTGGCATATGATGGTACAGAACCCGGAACAGGGCAAAAAATAAGTTTTACCGGCGATGTAGATTGTCTGGGTTACGAATGGGACAACCGCATCCGCGCCGTTGTAATTGAAAGGGATAATAGCAGTGCAAACACAAATACCAGCAGTGGATATCCGCTCACCATTTATGGAGAATGTGACTATCGCGGGCCATCGCAGGGGTTGAGCGCCGGATACCACGATGCCAGACAATTGGGTATTGGCAGTCGAAATTTGAGTTCCCTGCAATTGGCTGAAGGTTATGGTGTGATTCTGTATGATCAGCAAAGCTTCAGGGGCCAGCAGGATACCTGGACTAACAGTGTGCCCTGCCTCGGCGACTTTAATAACCGCACTGCAAGTGTATATGTGTACCGCACTACCAACTCACAAGCGGGTAGCAATACCCGTCCGGCTAATTCCGGAGCCGGTTCGTATCCGGTAACCATTTATGCCGATTGCGACTACCGCGGGGCATCATCAGGACTTAGTGCAGGCTATCATGATGGGCGACAGCTTGGCATTGGTACCCGCAGCCTGAGTTCTGTGAAAGTAAGCGACGGATACGGCATCATTCTTTACGATCAGGCCGGCTATCGCGGTGCTTCCGATACATGGGATAACAGCGTGCCCTGTCTCGGCGATTTTAATGACCGCACCATGAGTGTTTATGTGTATAAGAAAAGCAACTCGGGCAATAACAACAATAGCGGTAGCAGCAGCAGTGGCAACTACGACAACGGCGTTGCATTTTTCACGGATTGTGGGTTTAGCGGATTCAGCACCACACTACACGAAGGTGCATTTTCCCAAAGCCAGATGGGTATTGGCGACAATACGATATCATCTATAAAAGTGCCGAGGGGCTATTCTGTACTGGTATTTATCAATGATAATTTTGGGGGTTCCATGAAGAGCTTTACATCAGATGTAAATTGTCTGGACAATAACTGGAACGATAAAATAAGCAGCATACAAATCAGCAAGACTTCACATTAGTTTGGCATAGTATTATTTGACAGTAAAACGTCGGGCAATAGTTGCCCGGCGTTTTGTTTTTTATCAATGCGTCTTTCTTCGTGTATTGGCTATTGTCGCATAGCATCGGTATAAGCTTTCCACCATAGCCTGCCGGTGTCATCATAGCCTAAAAAATGATTGTGTGCAATCGTGATAAAATCGCCACCGGTATTTACCACATATTGTTGCAGCTGTTGCCATTGCGCCAACGCCTCAGTTGGTGTTAGTTTTTCTTCAAATATGCAGTTGGCGTCCATCCATGCTGCGGGATGCAGTATGAGCGAACTGCTTTGTTCAGCCACGATATTGTACCAACGATAGGGCCTTGACGTACTTGCCCTGAATCCGTTAATAGTGCCGTAAGCCATGCTGTAATCATCTGTTATATGCGGGCAATGTTGCAGCATGCGCCGATAGGTGTCGGGCAGGTGAAAGTTGAGGTAATGAAAGCGATTTAGGCTGATGGGTTGCTGCAGTATATTTTCCAGCACATCACATTCATTCGTCATCAGGCGTCCATCTGCTGAGGCCTGCCAGCTCAGGTGTATGCCGCTTTTCGCCTGTTGATGCATGCGTTTTATCAGTTGCTGCAAGGCTGTATTGCCCGGTGCTATGTTCTTATCATAGCCTTTTTGGTTTTCGGCCAATAGCCAAAAGTATATTGGAGTGCTTGCGACACCCGCATGCAGGTCCAGCAAATCATCAAAAATATCGAAGGGATCCTTCGCATTGCCGGTGAGGATTTTGATACGACTATTGGCTGCTTCCATATTGCCTTGCAACAGGGTTTTACCTAAGCCGCCCAGGTTGCGCTGCCACCCTTTGTGTTGGTAACTCCAGGCCATATCTACATCGTAGGTAGGCAAATGGCGAAAAGGCGTTTGTACAAAAATCTCATCCGGAAATTTTTGCTGCAGCAAGATGCGTAAGGCATTCATCCATTCATCTGCCAACGGGCGATGTAAAAAGCCTTGCCTGAATGCGAAGCTATTGGTATGGCTGTATCTGCCGTAGGCATCATCATCGTGGGGCAGGTATTCTTCGTAGCGTTGCAACAAATAGAAAGATGCAGCAATCAGATCGAAGGCTATATCTCCCTGTGATACGGGAAAAAATGCAGGTAGCTGTAGCCATGTAGTGGCATGTAGTTTTTGAGGTCGTACAAATTCATCATGCATTAAACCGCATGCGGCTATCCAAAACTGATTATCGTGGTCCAGGGGTTCAGCGGCATACGTTATTACTGCATCCGAAGCGCCAATACTTGCTGCGTTATCCGTTAAGGTCCATGCCTTGCCACTAAGCTGCAGGCCAAGCCATTCAGCCGCCCATTGCAGCCGCGGAGTAATTTTTGTAGTATAGAGCCAGATCAATTTGCAAAAAATTCTTGCTGCAAGTTACAGGCTGTCTGCCTTTTGGAAGCTATAAGAAGCAGTTGATCTAAATCCAATAGCGATATGCAGCGGTGTGCCATGGCTTCATTACTTATACAACCAAAAGGGCTCCATTGCCGCAAACCAGTCATCCGGTACGATGGTATTAATTGCAATTGCATGCACAATAGCCGTCCAACTATCCGGTATACCCAGCAATTTATCCAAATGATTTTCGCCCTGCGGATTAGCATGGGTTTTGTAAGCTCGAGGCGTAAGGTGATGCGGATACATGATGGCCAATGCCTGCAATAGGGTAATGCCTGATAACACCGGTCTGAAACCCGCGGTGCTTATAACCTGCATGCGGAAGCCATGGCATAGCGTATGGGCATAGGGCGGCGATTGGGCGATAAAACTAACCGGGCTACAACTGACCCAATCAGCAAATGCGGCTAACTGATGCGGCACAAAATTTTTGTGCATCCATGGTGCGCCTATTTGGGCAAAAGGAAATGCCGTGCCGCGACCTTCGTTTACGTTTACCCCTTCCAGCAATCCTGTTCCGGGATAAAGCCATGCTGTATTCATATGTTGTATGGCCGGCGATGTAGGATAAAAAGGAAAATGAACGCCACCGGTATAGGCACGCTGGTAGCCGGGCATAGTAACCACCTGCAAGTCAAGGTTGGGATATTTTGTGGCTGCAAATAACATGGCGAGTTCGCCAATGGTACAGCTATGGCGCAGCGGGATATTATATCGGCCAATAAAAGAGCTGCAGCTTTTTTCATCAAGCATCGGGCCTTCAGTAGTTTCCGCCAAGGCACCAAGCGGATTGGGCCTGTCGAGCACAATGAGCCGTTTGCCATATTGCGCACAGGCTTCCATGATATAAGTCATCGTCCACAAGTAGGTGTAAAAGCGACAACCAATATCCGGCAAATCAAACAACAGGAGATCGAGATCTTCCAACTGATGTTTTTCCGGTGCGGCTCTTGGTCCGTACAGGCTTATTACGGGTAGTTGGGTTAGTGCGTCAAGGCTATCCTGTTGGGCATGGCCATCTGCACCAATGATGTGAATGCCATGCTCCGGCGAGAATAAGCGGCAAATGCGAAATCCTTTTTGCAACAACAATTGCCTGGCCGGCCGGCCTTCAAAATTTACGGCAGCATCATTGGTCACAAGCCCAATGCGATGGTATTGCAGCGGATCAAATTGATCCGCAAAGCTTTCAACGCCCAGGGCAAACAAAGCCTTGTTATTCATACAGTGAAACAAAATACTGCATATACCAACACAACTCACCGGCTTCATGGCTTATTAGTAGTGGCCGGTAAAATCACGATATGCTATGGGTGGAAGCAATGGGGGTTTGCATAACACTCAACCTGTTATACACAAAAGCTTTCAATCGCTTGCAAAATTCAATTGCGATGTATAATTTTCCCGGCGCAGGTATTCTGCAACAAACCTAATAACTAGCAACATGAAAATTTTTGGAAGCTTAACTGCTGCAATCCTTTTGCTCACTGCCTGCGGCGAACCCGCCACCGAAACGCCGGCGCCTGCCGCTGCAGAAGAGCAAGTAAACTATGTCTACACCATTGAAAAGCCCGACCAATGGGAAATGGGTAGTAAGAAAAATACTGAAATAGCATTGATGGCACTAAAGGGTTGGGAGACCAACAATGTAGCGGGTACTGCGCAATATTGGGGTGACTCTGTTTTGATGGAATTCGATAATTTCTCACAAAAGCTTGGCCACGATTCTGCTATGGCTATGATTACCAACTACAGGGCATCGCTAAAAAATGCGGTAATAACCATGCACGATTTTGAATCAGTGATATCTAAAGACAAAGAATCGGAATATGTATCGCTTTGGTATACACAGGTGGTAACCGATATGAAAGGTAATATTGATTCCGTAGCAGTAATGAATGATCTTAAATTTAAGAATGGCAAAATCATACAGCTCGATGAAAAGGTCAGAAAACTAGGACCGCCAAAGTCTTAATTTCACATGATGACGCCTTGAAAAATCCTGCCACACATGCGGCAGGATTTTTTTTGTATCGGGTAAATGGATATTTTTTCCTGTACTAATACCGTATGCTAAACTGATGTGCATGTATAAGAGCAGGATTTACTACTTTGGCGCAATTCATATCATCCTTATTCATTATTATGCTAACACGCTTACCATTATCATTAACTGACTTTCAGGCCAATCTGCAAACTTTTGATCTTGTGGTAATGAAGGGTCTGCTGATTACCAGTCAAGAGGCGCAAGCCATTACCAACAGCAATTGGTCGCACGTGGGTATGGTTGTAGTAGCAGGTGATATCGGCCTGCCCGGCATTGACCCTGCAGCGAGGCTTTACTGGGAAGCTAATACTGCCGATACGGCTACCGACCTGTTGTCCAACACCATAAAGGCCGGGCCGCAACTGGTGTACCTGGCCGATAGAATTCAACATAATTTTTGGGTGAAATACGATGGCGCCTATATGGCCCGCAAGCAAATGATACCGCGTACACCCGACATGATAGCTACCCTGAAAACGGTAATTAATGATTGTAAGAACGGTACACTGCCTTATACCGGCAACGATCAAACTGCAGAGCTTACCAATTTTCTTGAAGGCAGGTTTTACAATATTGCTTCCGCAGCGGGGCAGTTTTCCTGCAGCCAATTGGTAGCCTACACGTATATGGCGCTTGGCTGGTTATCGCAGCACTATGTGAGCAATGCGTATTCGCCTGCCGATTTTACAGAAGAAGTAGATGTATCCCTTTTGCAGGGAGCATGGTTAGGCAGGGAAATATATCTTGATACTACAACCATTGCGCCTGCGCCGCCCGATTACAAACCAAAGGGTAGCTAAGAGATTTTATTTTCGGGCATTAAGGCAAACGCTATACCTCCTGCATGCAAAGTTTTTTACTCAGTTCGTTTTCATTGATGGCGCTGATCATCATTATTGTGGCTTTGCTTTTTTTTATCGTCATAAAGCAATCGCCTCATCAGGCGGTGTATAAAGAATGGCTGCTCATTTATTTTTTGGGTCTTATGATCTGGCATGGTATGGGATTCCTGAGCGGAGGTTTACATACGCAGTGGCGGGAACTTACCTATCGTATTACCAATTCGCTCTTCAACATGGGTTTGGCTATTACTTGTATAGGATTTGTGCAGGTGGCCTATCTTTTTCCCGATAAGGCTTTTGAGAAGGAAAGGAAATTGGTATTGCGTATTTCGTTGGTAGTAACGGTGGCGTATTTGCTTACCATTGTTTGGTACCATTTTCTTAGCCATAATGGCGCCGGGTCATCGCCAAACGGCTATGGCGCATTTGTAAATCCGCTGGCGGGTTTATATACCCTGTTGCTTGATGGTTGGGTAGTAGTTGTGTTTTTGCGGAAGGCGGCTCACTTTCGTAAAATGGGTCGTACAGCAGTAGCATATCCCTCCCGTTTGCTTGGTCTTATGCTCATGGTATTCATATTCATCAGCCTGATGTTTATTTATCCGGGTGGAGATCATCCCATGGTATTGCCCATTTACATTTATGGCTTATGGGTTATGCTGCAGGTGCAATGCATTTTGTTTATTATCTACTCTTCTTTTCCGGTTTCGTTTCAAACCAAGATGCTGGGCTTTACGCTGGCTGTTGTCATGGCTATTTTATCCATTACCATAATGGCTATAGTGCCTTTTACTACGAATGCCGATACGGCCGTAAATCTGGCACAGCGTGTGCACGATCAGGAAACACTAATCAAACTCTGCATTGTTATTGTGTTGTCAGCAGCGTTTATCATTGGTGTGTTTCCCATTATTCTGCGCAAAAACATGGTGCAGCCGCTAGGCCGTTTGGTGGAAGGTATGAAGCGGGCCGACGAAGGTGATCTTTCGGTTACGGTGCCCGAAGGTGTACTGGATGAAATGGGCATAGTAAGCCGGCACTTCAATAATATGGTGGCGAGCCTTGGCAAGTACAGGCAGGAGATAAAACATTACACCGAAACCCTTGAGCAGCAGGTGCAGGATCGTACTGCAGACCTGCAAAAATCTTTAAACGACTTAAAGGCTGCACAGGCGCAATTGATACAAGCAGAAAAAATGGCATCGCTCGGTGAACTCACCGCAGGTATTGCGCATGAAATTCAGAACCCACTCAATTTCATCAATAACTTCTCTGAACTTAATCAGGAATTAGCGACAGAACTGATGACAGCCCTGGCGGATAATGATGCTGAAGAAGCAACGGACATTGCAAAAGGCATACAAACAAATGCAGAAAAAATACGCAGCCACGGCATGCGTGCCGATGGTATTGTAAAAGGTATGTTGCAACATGCACGAACCACTGCAGGCCAATCGGCACCTACAGACATAAATGCCCTATGCGATGAATACTTGCGGTTGGCATACCATGGTCTTCGGGCAAAAGACAAAAACTTTAATACAGCCCTTGTGACCAGTTTTGCTGATGATATTGGTGAGCTCACTATTGTAGGGCAGGATATAGGCCGGGTAGTGTTGAATTTGGTAAACAATGCTTTTTATGCTGTGCGACAAAGAACAGATAAGGAACAGGGAAATGGCTACGAGCCAGAAGTGAAATTTACAACAGCAAAGCAAGACCAAACGGTAACCATAACCGTGGAGGATAACGGTTCAGGTATTGACGAAGTCATTATGGATAAGATATTTCAGCCTTTTTTTACTACAAAGCCTACAGGGCAGGGTACAGGGCTTGGCCTGTCGCTTAGCTATGATATTGTAAAAGCGCATGGCGGCCTCCTGCAAGCAGAAAACCGGAAAGAAGGTGGCGCAAGATTTACTATAAATCTACCTGTATCTGGGGGCGGTTTATAGCTTTGATGGCTTTGCGTTACTGCTATTGTTGACCGTTGATAACGTATTTATAATACCCTCAGCTTAGCGTAATTAAGCATTATTTTTTTCTCGCCATTTTTTTCAAAAAGAATAGTGGCGATGGGGTTATGGGCAGCACCTTCCATGCTTACCACTTCGCCAAAGCCAAACTTCAGGTGTTCCACTTTTTGTCCGGCCTTGAGGTTGCTGGTATCGCTGGCAGCAAAGTCGGCGCTGGGTTGGTGCTCCACCACTTTGGGTGGTGCAGGCGGACCAATAAAGGAAGGTGCCGCCGCAGTTTTTTTACCTGGTGGCGGCCCGTATTGGCGCTCGGCCTTTTGCGTATTGCCCCATCCGCTGCCACCACCACGCAGCCTGTCGAAAGCCGATCCCTGTGGGCCAAATGCCGCCTGATTGCGCAATCCGCCGCCGCTCATGGTGCGATCAATAAAATCTTCAGGAAGTTCCTCCAAAAAGCGGCTCGGATCGTTTGCGGTAAGGTTGCCAAACCGGTAGCGGCTTTGCGCATAGCTAATCCACAGCCTTTGCTTGGCGCGGGTAATGGCCACATAAAATAAGCGACGTTCCTCCTCTAATTCTTCGCGGGTATTAATGGCCATAGCATTAGGAAAAAGCGTTTCTTCCAACCCACCCACAAACACGCAGGGAAACTCAAGACCCTTGGCTGCGTGAATGGTCATCAGCTTTACCACATCGGCATTTTCATCCTTGTCGTCGGCATCGGTAAGCAGGGTTATTTGTTGCAGATAAGCGCCAAGCGTAGCTACCATGCCGCTGCCATCGGTAGCTTGCTCACCGGTATTTATCACACCATCTTCGTCAATGCGCGATCGGTTGTCGGCATCATCTACCCATTCTTTTATGGAGTTCAATAATTCCTGAATGTTTTCGTAGCGGGCCACACCTTCAGAACTCTTGTCGTTGAACAGTTCTTTTACAATGCCTGTATGCTTGCCTACCTGCATGGCCACATCGTAGGCATTGCCTTTGGTAAGCAGGCTGCGGAAAAAACGCATCATCTGGCTGAATTGCGATATGCTTTCGGCACTGGCGCCCCGTATGCCTGCCATGGCAGGATTATCTACCACCTGATGCACAGCAATATTTTGCTCATTGGCCGTAGTTATCAGTTTTTCCAAACTCGTTTTTCCAATACCCCTTACCGGATAGTTGATGATTCTTTTCAGCGCTTCTTCGTCGGAGGGGTTTACAATCAACCGCAAGTATGACAGTAAATCCTTCACCTCTTTACGCTGGTAAAAACTAATACCGCCAAATATTTTATAGGCAATACCCATGCGGCGCAAGCTTTCTTCGTAGCTGCGGCTTTGCGCATTGGTTCGGTACAGTATGGCAAAATCTTTATTGCTGTAATGGTTGCGCAGTTTTTGCTCCTGTATGGCATCAGAAACGAAGCGGCCCTCATCGCCGTCGGTCATTACACGAACTACTTTTATTTTATCGCCCGCTTCTGCTTCCGTCCACAGCTTTTTGGGGATCTGTCCTTTGTTGTTGCCAATTATTTCGTTGGCCGCCTGCAAAATATTGCTGGTGCTTCGGTAGTTGCGCTCCAGTTTTATAATGGCTACATCGTCGTAATCTTTCTGAAACTGCAATATGTTTTCAATAGTTGCACCGCGAAAGCTGTAAATACTTTGGGCATCGTCGCCCACAATGCAAAGGTTTTCGTGCGCTGCGGCCAATAGTTTGGTTATCTGGTACTGGGTTTGATTGGTATCCTGGTACTCATCTACCAATATGTATTTAAACTTATGCTGATACTTGTGCAGCGTGGCGGGGAAATCGCGCAGCAGTTCATACATCTTCACCAGCAGGTCATCAAAATCCATAGCGCCATTTTTAAAGCAGCGCTGACAATAGGCGTCAAAAATGCGGCCCAGCATGGGGCGGTTTTGCCGCAGGTCTTCCTGCTGAATAAAGGCATCGGTCTGATACTCCTGTGGGGTTATCAGCGCATTTTTGGCCGCGCTTATGCGGTTGTGCACCACATTGGGTTTATAGGTTTTTTCGTCGAGCTGCAGCTCCTGCACCACGGCTTTTATAACACTGCGGCTGTCATCAGTATCGTAAATCGTAAAATTGGAGGGATAGCCCAGTTGATGAGCTTCTCCCCTGAGAATGCGGGCAAACACACTGTGAAAAGTACCAATGTACAAGTTGCGCGATTCGGTATTGCGCAGCATTTTGCCAATGCGTTCCTTCATTTCGGCGGCAGCCTTATTGGTAAAAGTGAGTGCCAGAATATTGAAGGCATCCACTCCATGCTCGCTCATGAGCCAGGCAATACGGGTAGTAAGTACTTTGGTTTTGCCGCTTCCGGCGCCGGCCACTATCATCAGTGGTCCGTTTTTGTGCAATACGGCGGCTTTTTGCTCCTCGTTTAATCCTTTCAACAGTTCCTGCATAGCGCCGCGAAGGTAATGGAGAGGCTGTCCTTTACCGAAGGGTTATTAGATATTGGACAAGGCGGCTCAATCGTCATAGAAATGTCATGAATAGCGGCAACTGTGTCGATTTTGCTTTTTGATGCAGCAAATGGCGTTCAAACATTGTCAAACTAACGACTGTTAACATTTTGTTGTGCCATCATTGGTAAAATGAAAACTTTTTTTGGCACCTTCTGTTATCAAAAACTGGTTTTGAATCATTTAAACAAATTTCAGCGTATGAGAAAAGTGGCAGTGCTGCTCTTTAGCAGCCTTCTTCTTGTGGTATCCCTGTTTGCGCAGGATAAGACCATTAAGGGGAGAGTAGTCGACAAGTTTGGTAACCCATTAGTTGGTGTTACCGTTGCAGTGCAGGGAACCCCCACACTGGCAGCAACAACCGATGCAAATGGTAATTATTCGCTAACCATGCCGGCCCGTGCCAAAGCCCTGGTATTTACCTATGTTGGTTTTGGAGAGCAGGTTATCAGCATAGGCAATAACAGCGCTATTGATGCGATGTTGGAGGAGCGTGATGCCGATCTTGAGGAAGTTGTTGTTACCGGTTATGGTAAACAGCAGCGTACCAGTTTTACAGGCGCGGCTTCAAAAGTTGAGGCCAAAGCCATTGAAACCGTACCCATTGGCAGTTTCGATCAGATTCTGCAGGGTCGTTCCCCGGGCTTGCGCGTGTCGGCCGGGTCGGGACAACCTGGTTCTGCCGCCTCCGTTCAAATTCGTGGTCCCAAGTCTATTTCCGGCGGCAGTACGCCGTTGTATATTATTGATGGTGTTCAGGTGGAAGCCTCTGTGTTTCAGTCGCTTAACCCCAATGACTTTGAAAGTGTTGACGTTATCCGAGACGCTTCTGCTGCTGCCCTCTATGGTAGCCGCGGTGCGGCAGGTGTAATTGTAGTTACCACCAAACGTGGTAAAGCCGGTCGTACCCAAATGTCCTATCGTGGTCAATATGGTATCAGTCAGGCTGGTACGCAGCAATTCGAAATGCTGGATACGGATGGCCTGCTTTTGTTTCAGGAAAATCTTGGAAAGCAGATTCCGGGTATTAACCTGCCAGGCTGGGTAAACTCTCCTGCAAATCCTGTATGGCCAACCTTATCGGCTGCAGAGCAGGCACGACGTACGCGTGTTTTGGATAGTATTCGCGGCATTAACACCGATTGGCGAGATATTTTTCAGCGTCAGGGACAGTTTACCGCACATGATATAAACTTACAAGGCGGTACTGATCGTACAAGATTCTTCAGCTCATTTGGTTATTACGATGAGGAGGGCATTGGCCTTCGTTCAGACCTTACCCGTTATACTTTCCGTTTTAACCTCGATCATACCACCGATAAGCTCACTTTTCAAACCTACAATACCATTGGCTACAGCAAGCGCAACTTTATTGAAAGTGAAAATGGTGTGGCGTTGGCCAATCCTTTTGCAGCAGCCTATCTTGGCCTGCCTTACCACAGGCTATATAACGACGATGGTACCTTATCAACAGGTGGAGGTCGTACAGGGCCTAACGCCATGGACCGCATTGAGAACACCATGCGGTATAATAATCAGGTAAAAGCTACGACGTCTTTGCGGGTGAATTACGATTTTACGGATCACCTGTATGGCGGTATTCAGGCTGGTGCAGATTTTCGGGAAACGAATAACACCTTTTGGCTCAACCCCAACAGTTTTACAGCCAGAACTAATTCCGGATTCCCAACCAACACCGGTGCATACAGCGATGCGTTTGACCGCTATGTTTTGTTGAGCGGCCGCGCTTATATGGGCTACAAATGGGCTCTAAAGGATGTACATAATTTTGATGTGACGCTGAATAGCGAAACGATTCATGAGTTCTCCAAATCTTTCAATTTTACCGGCTACGGCTTAAACGCCAAATTGCCAAATACTCCGGCAGCCATTACGCCCGGTACGGTTGACAACCGACTTATTCCGCCTGTGGGCGGTGGCAGAACTGAAAGCACTATTGTGTCGTTCTTTGGTCAGTTGAAGTACAATTATGATTCGAAGTACTTTTTTGAATTTACTGCACGCAGAGACGGTACATCAAGGCTTCCGGTTGACAACCGCTGGCAGAATTTCTATGCCGGTGGTGTGGTATGGAATGTGTTGCGCGAAAATTTTGCGGCTGGATGGAACGGTATAAATACCCTTCGTGTACGTGCTAGCTATGGCTCTTCGGCCAACTCACAGAACTTCCCGCTGGGCAATTTTGGTTATCTGGCGCTGTATGGTGCAGGTTCGTATGCCGGTTTGCCTAGTTTGGTTCCATCTACACCCGGTAACCCCGGTGCCGATTGGGAATATGCCGATAAAGCCAACATAGGTATCGACTTTGGCTTTTTCAACAATCGCCTGAATGGTTCGCTTAACCTGTATAATGAAGTAACCCGCAACCTGTACATTACCCAAACCCTGCCTGCGGAAGCCGGTGGTTTTACCAGCAACCAGGTTAATGCAGGTAAAATGGGTAACAAGGGTGTGGAAATTGAATTGAACTATGATATCATTCGCAACCGTGATCTTACCTGGAGTGTGGGTGGAAACTTTACTTACAACAAAAATGAGATTCTCGACCTTGGTCAGGTATCTGAATTCCCACAGGGTACTGCCATCATTCGTGAAGGATTACCGCTTGGAGCGCATTATGTAGTTAAATGGGCGGGTGTGGATGCTGCAACCGGAGCTCCCTTGTATGAAGATCTGGATGGTAAGCTTACCACTCAGTTTAACAGCGCCACAATGTCGCAGGCTACTTTTGGTACATTTTATGCGCCGTACATCGGTGGATTTAATACCAACCTGTCGTGGAAAGGGTTCGAGTTTTCAGCTTTCTTCAATTTCCAATACAAATTCAGCCGTTTCAACAACCAGGATTTCTTCCAGCTGAACCATGCTTTTGCGCTTCAGGGATTCAACCTGCGTAGCGAAATGCTAACCATGTGGCAAAAGCCGGGTGATGTAACGGATATCCAAAGCCCTTTGTATCAGCGTCAGTTTAGCAGCAAGGATATTCAGGATGCAAGCTATCTGCGTTTCAGAAATATTAACGTGGCTTACAATCTGCCGCGCAGCATTTTCCAACGCCAGAAAGTAGTAAATGGTGTGCGTATTTACGGACAGGCGCAAAACCTCTATACCTGGACCAACTGGACCGGATTTGATCCTGAAGACAACAACAATATTGCGCAGTATGAATATCCGCTACCGCGATTGTTCACCTTCGGTATTGATGTGACCTTCTAAACTAAAAGTTGATTTGAAAACGCATCGGATAGTATCGGTGCTTTAAAAAAGTATGACAATGAAATCGAAAATATTAGCCTTAGGTGGGATCGCAATAGTGCTTATGGGCACTTCTTGCGACAAGCAGTTGGATCTGCTGCCCTCCGACTCCATTACACAGGCCAATGTATTCCAGTCAGTAGCCGACCTTGAGCAGGGCCTGATTGGTGTATATGGTTCCGCCAATGGTGAAAACAACATGTATTACGGGGCTATTTTGGCTGATGAGGCCAAGATATCCAATGAAAACCGTGGTCAGGGACAGTTTGAATTTAAATGGGAGATAACCTCCGATGGCGCCTTAGCCGGCTTTTGGAATGGCGCCTATGCCATGATTGATCGGGGCAACCGGGTATTGCAGGAATTCGACAGGGTTACACCAGCCAATGCTGCCGAAACCGCGCAGAAAGAATTGGTTCGTGCTGAACTGATTGGCCTGCGCGCCATTACTCATTACGAAATCCTTATTCGATACGCAAGTAAGTACA
Source organism: Chitinophagaceae bacterium (assembly GCA_024643625.1). Classification (GTDB taxonomy): domain Bacteria; phylum Bacteroidota; class Bacteroidia; order Chitinophagales; family Chitinophagaceae; genus Phnomibacter. The sequence goes on along the minus strand of JAHEMO010000018.1, from coordinate 256 downwards.
GCGCATCCGAACTCGGCATTCCTTATACCACCATATCTAATATCACGGCTACCCCTGCCCGCCTTACACAGGCCGAGACGATTCAGCAGATTGAATCGGAGTTGGCCACTGCAAAATCAGGAGTGCCTACCTTACCACCTGCTGATTTGATAAGACTGAGCAAGGCAACTATTGCCGGCTATCAGGCCAGGGTAGCGCTTTGGAAAGGAGATTGGGCATCAGCGGTTACTTTTGCGTCCGAAGCCATTACAGCCAG
>JAHEMO010000189.1 GCA_024643625.1 Chitinophagaceae bacterium | reverse complement strand
TCGCCGACTGGCGCGAAGTAGAGAAAATGTATATCCCCAATGTGGAGGACAATGAAAAAAGCATCAGCAATATGCGGGGCAATTATACCACTGTGGGCAAAGAAGTTCGCCCCATGGCATTCCGGTTCGAAACGAAATTTTTGCTGATGGAACTTGGCGACAATGTGGCACTGATGTTGCTGGGTATGGCACTCCTTAAACTCAATTTTTTAAATGGCGGATGGACAACTCGGCAGTACGGTATCACTATGCTATTGGGCTATCTTATAGGCCTTGCCGTAGTAATCTATACGCTGTGGGATCAGGTAACCCATCGCAGTACTACCGAGCTGATGCTAAAGGATATGGAAAACACCCCCATACAGTATTCTTCGCTGTTGTATCACTTGCAGCGTATTGCGTTGGTTATGGCGCATAGTGCGTTCATTATTTTGATGGTAAAAAGCAAGTTTCTCAAAAGCCTGATGAATGCTTTCCGGGCCGCGGGCCAAATGGCACTCACCAATTACATCATGCAGTCTATACTGTGTACGCTGTTCTTTTTTGGTTATGGTATGGGTTACTATAATAAGCTGGAGCTGTATCAACTGTATTATGTGGTTGCCGCCGTTTGGTTGCTGCAATTGGTGTACAGCCCCATCTGGTTAAGGTATTATCGTTTTGGTCCGTTGGAATGGTTGTGGCGCAGCCTCACTTATGGTAAGCAGCAGCCTATGAAGCGGCATTAATATAGCGGCAGATCGCGACCTACTTATTCCTAATGTCACCACCTGCTTTTTGTGTTAAGTCGGGATGACTGGATTCGAACCAGCGGCCTCTTCGTCCCGAACGAAGCGCGCTACCGGGCTGCGCTACATCCCGCAGGAGAGTAAAAATATTTACATCCGATTATTCATCCAAAAAGCATGGTTGTGTCAGGTTGCCGGTATCAGTAGTGTCGGGTCGCGAACACACAATACTAATGCGCCTCGAGCCAATTGGCACCCACGCCCGCTTCGGCTTCTACCGGTACACCATTGGGTAATACCATGGCATTACTCATATTATCCAATATCAGCGCTTTCAATTCATCCACTTCCTCGATGTGCGCATCAAACAACAATTCATCGTGTACCTGCAGCAGCAGCTTGCTTTGCATATGTGCTTTTTGCATGGCGGCATGCACTTTTATCATGGCCAGTTTTATCATATCGGCCGCCGTGCCTTGTATAGGACTGTTGATGGCGTTGCGCTCAGCAAAACCACGTACGGTGAAGTTGCTGCTGTTGATATCGCTCAGCCATCGCTTGCGGCCCAGCAGGGTTTCTACATAGCCATGCTTTTGCGCAAAGGCAATGGTATCGTCCATGTATTTTTGAATGCCGGCAAATTCACGCTTATAATTATCAATAATTTCTTTGGCTTCGGTTCTTGATATGCCGAGGTTGTCGGCCAACCCAAATGCGCCTTGTCCGTAGATGATACCAAAGTTTACACTCTTGGCTTTGTAGCGTTGTTCCTTGGTTACTTCGCCTGCAGCAATACCATACACTTTGGCAGCCGTAGCGGTATGGATATCAATGCCTTCTTTAAAGGCGGCACACATATTGGGATCGCCGCTAATGGCCGCTACTATGCGTAGTTCTATCTGCGAATAGTCGGCACTCACAATCACATGTTTATCATCGCGGGGAATAAAGGCCTTGCGTATTTCGCGGCCCTTGGCACTGCGCACCGGAATATTTTGGAGGTTGGGGTTATTGCTCGCCAGCCTGCCCGTTACGGCTACTGCCTGTGCATAGTTGGTATGCACCCTACCTGTTTTGGGATTGATCAGTTGCGGCAGCGCATCTACATACGTACTCTTGAGTTTGGTAAGTTCACGAAAGGTTAGAATGTCTTCCACAATGGCATGCCCCTTCGCGGCCAGTTTCAGCAATACATCTTCACCCGTTTGGTATTGTCCTGTCTTTGTTTTTTTGGCTTTATCATCCAATTTCAGTTTATCAAACAATACTTCACCCAATTGTTTGGGGCTTGCGAGGTTAAAGGTTACACCTGCTTCGGCATACACTTTCTTTTCGGCCGCTTTGGCTTCTGTTTCCAGCTCTTTACTGTATTTATTCAGAAAGGGTTCGTCAATGCGTATGCCTTCAAATTCCATATCGGCAAGTACGCGTATCAGCGGTAGTTCTGCTTCATTCAATACCCTTTCCACCTGCCGCTCTATTACAAGCGGTGCAAGCTGTTGTTTCAGTTGCAGTGTTACATCGGCATCTTCGGCGGCATAGTCCGCAACCTGTTGTACCGGCACATCGCGCATGGTGCCCTGATTTTTACCTTTTTTACCAATCAGTTCTTCAATGCTTACCGGTTTGTAATTCAGGAATTGTGCACTCAGCAAATCCATGCTGCGGCGGCCATCAGGCTCAGCTACATAATGCGCCAGCATGGTATCAAACAACTTGCCCTTTAGCGATACATTGTACCATTTCAGTACCAGCATATCATACTTCAGGTTTTGGCCTATCCAGGTAATTTTTTCGTTATTGAAAAGGGAAGCCATGGCCTGCAAAAGTTCCAGCGCTTTATTGCGATCATCAGGAAAAGCAACATAAAAAGCTTCATGCGCTTTTACCGCAAAACTCATGCCCACCAGTTCGGCCAGGTTGGCATCTATATCCGTGGTTTCGGTATCCATGCATATTTCGGCAAAGCCCGATAAATATTTTACCAAACCATGCACGCCATCTACCCCTTCTACCAGTTCGTATTTATGGGCTACGGTGTTGATATCGCCTTGTGCCGTTGCCGGCGCGTCATTCGTTTTTTCCTGAACAGTTTTTACATCTACCGCTACTATGTTGCCAAACAAATCCTGCTGCACGGCCAGTCTGCTTTGCACCACTATTTCTTCGTCCAGCAAACGCTTGCCTAAGGTTTTAAATTCAAGCTCGGTAAATATTTCGCGCAACGCATCTTTATTCCACGCGCCCAATTCAAAATCATGTTCATCAAAAGGCACCGGCACATTGCTGATAATGGTGGCCAGCTTTTTACTCATGATGGCATCTTCCTTGCCCGCCATAATTTTTTCGCCCAGCTTACCTTTAATGTTTTCAGCATTCGCCAGCACATTTTCCAGTGTGCCATATTCCTTCAGCAGTTTGGCCGCTGTTTTTTCGCCTACACCGGCTATGCCGGGAATATTATCAACCGCGTCGCCCATCAGGCCCAGCATATCAATTACCTGGCTCACACTGTCGATGCCCCATTTTTCGCATATTTCTTTTTGCCCCAATATTTCGGCGCTGCCACCCTGGTAGCCGGGCTTGTAGATATACACGCCATCGCGCACCAGCTGACCATAATCTTTATCGGGCGTTACCATATACACTTCGTAACCCGCATCGTGTGCCTCCCAGGCCAGTGTGCCAATAACATCATCGGCTTCAAAGCCATCTTTTTCTATACAGGGAATATTAAATCCTTTGATGATGCGCTTGATATCAGGAATGGCGGCCAGCAGATCTTCCGGCGCCTCTTGCCGGTTGGCTTTATACGCCTCATAGTCCGTATGACGCTCAGTGGGTGCATGGGTATCAAAGCATACGGCCATATGCGTAGGCTTCTGGTTATTAATCAGGTCGAGCAGGGTATTGATAAACCCAAATTGTGCATTGGTATTGCGCCCCGTGGTGGTAACGCGGGGATTGCGGATAAGTGCATAGTAAGCCCGGAAAATGAGGGCAAAGGCGTCGAGGAGAAAAAGCTTTTTTGGCATGGGCGAAAGGTAACAGGATTTGGGATTGGGGAGGGATGATTTTGGATTGGTGTCTTGTGTCGCTTTTCGTCAATAATCGATATCGCTTCTAAAGCTGTCAAGGAACTTCACCAGCAAAATATAATATGGCCTTTCGCGTAGTTTTTTATACACTTGCCCTACTCAAAAGCCAACATCCAAATGATGCTTAAAACTACCCCCCCCGCAATTTTTGCTTTAAATTTCTGTAGCAGGTGTTTATTTTTTTGTTTGGCGTTGTTATTTCTTGTTATCGCAGGATGTCGAAAAAATATTACCGAACTGTCCTCTGCAAATCAACAAGATCAGGTGAGCTCTCCATTTTATGTCGTCCCAGAGGACACGCATCCCAAGATTGCCGAATTGGCTGATGGCTTGAAACGCAGGCTTTGGAACAATATTGATTTAGAAGCTTTTGAACAGCAACATGGAAAACCGGTTTGGAATAAAGCTGTTGTACAAGTGGTGGAAAATGCTACTGCTGTTTCGGGTATTGAGGGAAGTAATACTAGTGGTAAGAGTGAGGATGACAAGGCCTATATGCTTATACCCTTTGAGCACGCACAGACAGGAGAAATCCAGTCATTCTTAAGCGCTGCTGCGCATGGCGACAGTCTTTATACTTTAAGACTGTACAACCGTGACAGCGTCAACCATATTGCGCCGACCACCGCACAGGAAGCACTTCATTTAGCAAGTACGCAAGCCTTATTTGGGTACTTTGAAAAGCAGGTAAATGGCATAGACAGCATTGCGATATTGGCTCCTCTGCCGGGCAAGATTACCAACGTGAGGTTTAAGCCCATCATTGATAATCATGACCAAAATCCTGTGGCAGGCTCTGTTTCTGCGTCCAGCACCACATCTACAGGAAATTGCCATGAAGTGGTAACAGGATGGGAGCTGGGATTTGATGTAATTTCATTTTGGGGGCAGGGTAACCTGCAAAGAGTCTGGGAAATACCTGCTATTCACGTTATTACCGTTACAGTTTGTGATCACATAAATTTTGACAGTGGAGGGCCGCTTTTGTATAGCGACAACAATTTTTGGAATGGCACCGATGCTACCTCCGGCACAACTGGATCAGGAGCAGGAGGAGGCATGCTGCCAGGCGAAGAATTCTACAACGGCACCGGACTAACAGGAACAGAAGGCAGCACGTCTGAAGATGGTAAGCCAATCGATTGGATTGAACCTTTTGATGCTACCGATACCCGACAACTGAATATAGACCTGCTACAGGATGAAAACGGCTATTATTTTAGCAGGATTGGGGCAATAAACGACCTGCTTAACAAAAATCCTTATGCACTAATTCCCTGTGATCAACTGGAAAGAATTGGACACTATGGTATTGTATTTCAAAAGCTGGCCACCTTTGTACCGGACCAAAGCATAAGGGATAGGATAAGCGAAATAAAAAGTCTGGCACCCAATTGGATAGTGGATAATTTCAACCTGCAGAGTTTAGATAGTGCGGATGGCGTTTCAGTAAACTGTGATTTCTTTCCCATCAAAATTGAACAATTGCCTCCAGGTTTTGCGAAGGATCAATTGCTTGATCTTTTTAGGATAAACATAAGAAACCTTATTAGCCCCGGTATAAATGTTGATTTTCAACCTTACAAGCATGGCATTTTTGATGATACTGATAGATTTAATGCTACAGGGACTCAATCTAAGGGCGCATTAATTAGTATAAATATGGATCAAGATGGCTCTGTAATTATAAGTGATTACAAAACAGCTCCCCAATGGAGCTATTTTAACTTCTCAACTATTGAAACGCCACATGATTTTGAGCATCCTGTCGCAGGAACTCGACAATTTGGTATCTATGAAAATCCACAGAACCCAGACGAGATGATCTTTTACATAAGTGGGGTAGATAGAATATGGGACTTCTGGACTGAGGTTGGAAATGACCTAATTATTAATGGATTTAATAAAGGCGACCAGTTGTGGGAAGATGTGATAAATAATTTTACTTCAAAAATTAATAGTCTTGGGGGAAAGGCAACTTCAAATCTCATTTGGAATGTCAAAGAACGTTATGCATGGGGCATCTTAAGAGCGTACCTAAAAGGAGAGAAATCTTTTCAGGAACTTAAAACCGCACTAGGGTGTTAAAAACATTTTTCGCAACAGTAGTTTCTACATTCATTTCAGCATGTTGTCTTGCTTTCATGAAGGTATTGGAAAGCTATTTTCAAGGCATTTGGAATGGAATGCCATTTCTAAATGAAAACTTCTTTGCCTATTTTAAAAGCATTTTCAGGTCAAGCCTGATAGCAGCAGCATTAGCCAATCTCTTATTTCTAATTTTGCTTTTGATTATGAATAAGAGTACTGATCAAAGGAAAAATATTATTAGACTTTCTTTAGTTGCATTTTTGGTACTCAGCAGCATTGGTTACTTAACTTTTGCCAGTATTGGTTGGAGGCTTTTGCTTATCACAGCTTACAGTGTGTTGGTTGGTTGGGTTAATGGTTTAATCATTGTGTTACTAATTCGTTTGTCGGACAAAATAGATTTTTGAATTATGCATCTCATCATACGATGTAATTTTGATGCCTTACAGGGACGGCGGCTTCAATGATACTGACAGGTTTGGTGCAACAGGCATCCAATCAAAAGGTGCACTAATCATTTTTTCCCGGCAACGTCTCCACTTCTGGACGTTGCTGAGCTCTTGCATTCATGCATCACTCTTTCTTTCCCAGCAACGTCTCCGCCTCGGGACGTTGCGATTATTTCCCTGCAGCTTCTTGTAGCCGGCACGTTGCGTTTCTTTCCCGGCAAGGTCTTCCAACCATGACGTTATCCGGAAGAAATCATCGGGTTGTTGGAAACTGGTAACAAGGAAGGCACTGTGCTTCCCTGTTGCATAAGAGCCCGCAGCGCTATGCAGGTAAGCAAACGGAAAAGGTGCTAAGAGCCAGTCGTATACGCAACGTCCCGGGGCGGAGACGTTGCTGGGAAGAAGTTTGAAACATTTGATAGAAAGGCTATATGGTAATTTTGCAATGGCTGATAACATTATACTGGAGTTTCTGCATCAGAATCCAACAATGGTTACATATCTTAAAGGAGTGGCGGCTGCC
>JAHEMO010000188.1 GCA_024643625.1 Chitinophagaceae bacterium | reverse complement strand
CCGCCCGGCCGTCGGGCAGTTACCAACGCCATTCACCATAATGGTCAGGTAGGCTTTTCCTCCGCTTTTTGTAGCTATTCGCCAGGGTCTAAAAAGTCTTCCGCGTTGGGAAGCCCCAACTCCAATGCCGATTCGTAAAAATCCCGCATCAACGATTGCAGTTCCAGGGGCGTCAGCATGTCTGCATCAGGCGATGCATCCTCCTTGCTGTCCGGTTGGGTATTCACATTTTCATTCGGATCCATAAGTCAAAGTAGTTATACCCGGTCAATTTTTCCAAATTAATTTTTATCCATCCCGGCGGTAGCTGAAGCTGGTACTATTGGCATTGCTGAGCCGGTATCCTTCGTTTCGGTGGCCCCAATACTTTATCGCCTGAAGGATGGCTTTACCGGGCGTGTTACACCCCTTATATGGCAGTTGCTGCCGGTGAGTGATCCAACCCCACCTTAAAGTCGGGCAGGCAACGAAAGCAATGCTCAACGGGAAGGGACGGATCAATTACACCGCATACTGACCAGCATGCGGGAATACCCTTTCAACAACCTGCCCGATGAGGCAGACAACCTGACGATTACCGTTTTGCGCCAAAAGATGGCTAAAAAAGCCATCGAAAACACCCCATCCATTGTACCTTGAGCAACCACCTAAAATTTTGCTATGAAAAAATCACTACCACTTCTCACGATAGCCATAAGCATGGCTACGCTTTCTTCGGCTCAAAATGTAGGTATCGGCACCAATGCACCGCAAAACCGATTGCATGTGTACGGCGGCTCTTATCCGTTGCGATTGGAGAGTAACGTTTCAACCTCCGAAATAGTCTTCGAAACTTCTACTACCACTATCGGCTATGTGGGCGCCTATGCCAATGAAATGGAATTTGTGTCCTCAGGTAGTGTAAAACTTCATCTTGGTGCAGGATTGGGACGGCACCTCACCATTATACCGGGAGGCAATGTGGGCATTGGCACTACCAGCCCTACCGAAAAACTGGTGATAGCCAGTGGCAATATCAGCCTTGCCAGCTCCAATCTTGGTATCCTGCTGAATAATGCCGACCGGCCGCTGATAACGCGGGGCTTTGATGCCTTCACCTCAGGCAACTACGATGGTGCCGGCCGTTGGGGCTTGTTTATGGAACCAAGCCGCCTCACGCTCGGCTTTCCCAATGCTAATGGCAAGGGGGTTGAAATAGCCCGGTATGAGACGAACAGCACCCGTACTACCCTGCTTACGGTAAACGAAGAGGGCAAAATGCGCCGGCCCGCCACTAACAACCAGGACTTGCTACCGGTAGCTATGGGCAATATCAACAATAACGGAAGTATTTGGGGTGGCACAGGAAATTTTACGGTAGAACATCCGGGTGCGGGCAACTATTATATCACTTTCAATGGCTTTGCATACGACGAACACCAATACATTGTTGTCGCCACCATGAATCAGGTTTTCAATACATTGGCATTTGCGTTCTCTTCGCAGGTAACAAACGGCAGACTGGGCATTATAGTAAGGGCGCCTAACGGAACGGGGGTAGATCAGGATATACATTTTGTGATGTACAAATTATAAACAGAGGGGTCCGGCGAATGGCGAAAAAAAGCATCGGGTATCAGCAAAAATCGTGATAACCGCAGCCGACATCTGACAGTGGCTGCAGCAGCACCTGAATAACCGAACCGGCTTAAGCTTATGATCATCAATTCAGGGTTTCTTCAAAATTGAAATGGTATTTTGCCAACATGAAGGTGCTGATAGTAGAAGACGAAAGCGAACTCGCGAAGGATATTACCCAATACCTGTTAGCCGAACACTATGTGTGCGAAGTGGCAGGCAGCTACCGCGAAGCTGAACAGAAAATAGCCCTCTACGACTACGACTGCATTCTACTCGATCTTATGTTGCCCGACGGCAATGGGTTGCAACTACTGGAACAATTGCAGCAGCAAAATAAGCAGGAGGGAATTATAATAATTTCTGCCAAAAACGCCACCGACGACAAAATAAAAGGACTGCAAAATGGTGCTGACGACTATCTCACCAAACCCTTTCATCATGCGGAACTTTCTGCCCGCATTCATTCAGTTATACGCCGGAAACAATTTGCCCATACCAACATCATTGAAAACCATGAGCTGACCATTGACCTGTTGGCCAAAACAGTAAAAGTGCATGATCAGCTTGTACCGCTTACAAAAAAGGAATTTGCGTTGCTGCTCTTTTTCATCAGTAATAAAAACAGGGTAATATCAAAAGGCGCATTGGCAGAGCATCTTTCCGGCGATATGGCGGATATGTTCGACAACCATGATTTTATTTATGCCCATGTGAAAAACCTGAAGAAAAAACTACAGCAAGCAGGCTGCGACAATTATTTGACGACAATGTATGGCACAGGCTACAAATGGGAAAATTAATTAAACTACTAGACAAACCGCTGCGGACCTTTACCCTGTATGCGCTTCTTATTCTGGCTGGCAGCATACCGGTGTACTATGCCGTGGTAGATTATATCTGGCTAAAAGAACTTGACGAGCATAATACAATTGTAAAAGAAAAAATAAAAGAAAGCCTCGCTACCGCCGATATACCTGCTGAGGAAATGGCGTTGCTCCTACAACACTGGAACACCATACTGCCCGGCACAAGTATACTAGCCTCCCATCAATTGAAAGGAAGGCCCGATAGCATCTATACCATCGATCGGCTGAACCGGCACCAGGAAAAAGAGGAAATGGATAGGTTCAGAGGATTATCGGCCATTATTGCTATTGATGGAAAAAACTACAAACTCCAAATTGAAACCAATGTAGAGGAAGCAAGTGAAACCTTCGCCGCCATCAGCATCGTCACGCTATCGATGTTTAGCCTGCTGGCTATTGGCTTTATTTTGCTCAACCGGCGGCTATCCAAAAATGTCTGGAAGCCCTTTCATGCTACTTTGCAAAAGTTATCAGCATTTGACTTAGGCAAACCAAATGCCATCCATTTTGCGCCAACCAATATTGAAGAATTTGACGTATTGAACGGCTCTCTGCAAAAACTCCTCGACAATAACATCGCTACCTATAAACAACAACAAACATTTATAGAAAATGCTGCCCACGAACTGCAAACACCGCTTGCCGTGTTGCAATCCAAATTAGAACTATTGCTGCAACAGGACTCTGCTACAAAAGCAACAACGGATATCATTGCCGCCATTGAACTGCCTTTGCAGCGGATGTCGCGTATTAATAAAAACCTTTTATTACTGGCACGTATCGATAACCATCAATTCCCTGAAACCGAAAACGTTGACCTCGCTTTTATTGTGGGAGAAACATTGGAAATGCTGGATGATTATATTGACTCAAAAGAAATAAGATTACAACAGTCCCTGTCAACACTTGTGGTTAAAGCAAACAAAACGCTCATAGAAATATTGGTGAGTAACCTGGTGATCAACGCTGTCACGCACAACTATCGGCAGGGAGCTATAGATATCCATCTTTCCGGGCAGACCCTTACAGTGTCGAACAGTGGCAAAAAAGAACTGCATAGTACCCGGGTCTTCGAACGCTTTGCGATTGCCTCGACAGAAACAGCCAGTAGCGGATTAGGGCTATCCATCGTAAAAGAAATTTGCCAGCGGTACCATTGGCGCTTAGGATATCGTTTCAGCCATGACAAGCATCAATTCTCCATCGGCTTCTAATCATTCAGAATTTCTACTAAATCAGCTTGTTACTTTGTAATTCAAATAAAAAAATCATGAAAGCATTATCAATTGCCGCGGGAATTATACTCACCAGCCTGGTATCCTGCGCTCAGAAAGTAAAAGAAAAAGACGTACCCGAAAATGTAAAAATGAGTTTACAAAAAGCTCACCCGGAGGCAAAAAAAGTGACCTGGGAAAAAGAAGATGCCAACTACGAAGCTGGATTTGAAACTAAGGATGGCGAATACTCTATTGTGATCGATGGTGCCGGCAATATTCTGGAAACAGAAGTAGAAATAGCTGCGGCGGCACTACCCGAAACTACAAAAGCCTACATTGCAAAGCAATACTCCGGCGAAAAGATAAAAGAAGCCGCCAGAATCACCGATGCCAAAGGCATAGTCACCTATGAGGCTGAAGTAAAAGGCAAGGACCTGATTTTTGACAGTGCGGGTAACTTCGTTACAATACTGACCAAAAAAGACTAACCGCGCATGTTTTTTCCCAGGATCTTATTGTTAGTACTTGTTTCCCTGACAACATACCTGCCGCTTTCGGCTCAAAACACTACAGTCACTGTATCGGGCATAGTAAAAGATAAGACCAACGGGCAGCCCTTGTCGTATGCCAATATTTTGGTGCAGCAGGCCAAAGACAGCAGCTTTGTAACGGGCACCGTAAGCAACGAAGAAGGCCGCTTTACCTTTCCATCGATCAAGCCCGGCAATTATGTTTTGGTTGCTTCGTTGGTAGGCTATCAGGCGGGCCTGCAAAACCTGTATGTCGGCAGCCTCTCCGCGTTTCTTGATGCAGGCAACCTGATGCTGATACCCGAAGCCGGAGCCCTCGACAATGTAACCGTAAGTGCCAAAAGCAACCTGATTGCTGTGCGTCCTGATAAACAAGTTTATTCCTTGGAACAAAACATCAGTCAGCAGGGTGGTTCTGTATTACAAGCCATGCAAAACCTCCCGGGCATTACCGTGCAGGAAGGCAAACTGCAACTACGCGGCAACGATAAGGTGGCCATACTGATTGATGGTAAACAAACTGCGCTTACGGGTTTCGGCAATCAATCGGGCCTCGATAACCTGCCGGCTTCTTCCATCGATCGCATTGAAATTATTCAAAACCCCTCTGCTAAATACGATGCCAACGGCAATGCCGGCATTATCAATATCATCTTAAAAAAAGAAAATAAAGAAGGCTTTAATGGTAAAGCAGGACTGGCAGCAGGGCTTGGCTCTTTATGGATCAGACAAGAAAACTATCCTACCGTCAGAGATCAATATCAGTTTACGCCTAAAATAAATCCATCGCTATCGCTAAACTATCGCAAGCAAAATGTCAATCTGTTTTTACAAGCCGATAACCTCTATACGCACACGCTCAACAAGAATGATTTTGTAACGCGCACTTATGATGATGGTACCATTATTAAGCAACAATTAAAACGCAACCGAAATACTAATTTTCTCAATATCAAATCCGGTGTCGATTGGAATATCGACAGCCACAATACACTGACGGTTTCCGGCTTTTTTGGAACAGAAAAAATAATCGACAATGGAGATCAGGCCTTTTTTAATGAGGACATTTCCAAGCGCCTGCGTATGTGGCAGTTTTTGGAAGATGAACTGAAAACTACCGTGATGGCAACTGCAGCATGGCAGCATAAATTTCAGCAGGCAGGCCATTTGCTCAACATTGGATTTAACTATACTTTCCACCGCGAAGATGAAAAGTATTTCTTCGATAATATTTACGACAGCTTCACCGGCGAGGATGCTTTTAAATTATTGTCGGATGAAAAAGTGGCGGACTTTACCGTGGACTATACCCGTCCCCTGCGTTATGGCCGGATAGAAACCGGTATCAAAATCCGCAAGCGCGATATTCCCACCAATATGCAGTTTTTTCCCGGTCTTAATTCGCCGATTGATTCGGGTGCAGGCGGCAAAGCCACGTATAGCGAAATTATACCCGCTGTGTATGGCAATTATGTTTTTGAAAATGAGCGCTACGAAGCCGAAGCCGGTTTGCGTATAGAATATGTCGATCTGCAATACAACGTAAACCCCAATCACAATACCTATAAAAGCGATGGCTACGACTATTTTCAACCCTTCCCTAATTTGAAATTTGCCTACAAATTCAGCAGCAATAATAAAATAAGTTTTGCCTATAACCGCCGCGTAGACCGACCTGCTGAAGTGGATATCCGCATCTTTCCTAAATATGATGATGCAGAAATTATTAAGGTGGGCAATCCGGCACTGAAACCACAGTTCACCAATAGTTTTGAGTTAGGCTATAAAGCTTCCGGGCAGCATGGATTTCTCTATGCCGCAGCTTTTCATCGATTTACCGATGGTACAATTACCCGTATTGCCACCACTGTACCGGGCAGTCGTTTGATCTATGCTATTTTCCAAAATGCCGATCGCAGCTATCAAACCGGTATTGACCTGCTGTGGAATGAAAAAGTAAACAGTTGGTATAGCACCAACCTTGGCATTACGGCCTATCACAATCGCATCGACGGCTTTCAGGTAAATACTTTGTATCCGCAGCCCAACAGCTTTTATGTGGATGCACAAACGGCATACAGCGGCAATGTAAAATGGCTGAACAATTTTAAACTATCTGCCAAAAGCGATGCGCAAGTATCTGCTACCTGGCTGGCACCGGATATTATTCCGCAGGGCAAAGTAAAATCGCGTTTCTCGCTAGATGCAGGTTGGAAAACCAAAATACAGAAAGACCGTGGCGAATTGTTTGCCAACGCCACCGATCTGCTCAGCACCATGGCATTGCGCAAAACCGTACAGGGCAACGGTTTCAGCTACACCAGCGATGATTATTATGAAACACAGGTGATACGGGTGGGGTACAGTTATAAGTTTTAGTTACATGCGTCAGCTTATCACTTCTTCCCCAGCAACACCCCCAGCAAACTGCGTGTAAGCATAGTAGCTGCAGTGCGCAGGCTTGACTTTACTGCCGAATTATTCAAAATCTGCTCAGTGAGCGTTGGCGGCTCCTTTGTTCTTCTTCCTGCCCCTTTCTTACCCTCGGCCTTAGCCTCAGCCTCAGCAGCCTTAGCCTTCTCCACTTCGGCGGCGGCATGCTGTAGTTTTGCGGTAAGTATTTCATAGGCACTTTCGTTGTCGATGGTTTGGTTGTATT
>JAHEMO010000187.1 GCA_024643625.1 Chitinophagaceae bacterium | reverse complement strand
GCGGCCAGTAAGTGCCCACCACCTTTTACTACTTCTCCTGCAATAACGGCGGCGTTTTGACGACGCTGCATTACTATTCGCCATATGTTGAGCTGAACAATAATATCTACCAATACAGAAATCAGGATAACGAAGCCAAAATCGTACAGCAGATCAATGGTAAAAACTGTAGTCTGCGTGATAAACCCCGGCCCGACGGCAGAAGTTGCCATTAAGAATGCAGCACCACTAATAGTACCTGCCCGGGGATTAAATATGTTGCGCCACCAGGTCAAACTGATGCAATATTAACCTGTAGCGATACACATAGCTTCCGAATACTTTCAGCAAAAGCAATAGCATGTTCTCCGTCGCCATGCAAGCAAATAGTAGCGGGATGATGGTAGCTACTGAGTTGCATGTCATCACCATTAATATTGGTAACCGATCGGGTAAGTATAATGCTACGAGCTTGTGCAAGCATATCAGATTCGTTGTGCAGCAGCGCGTTGAGTTTATTGCGTGAAACCAAACGGCCAACGCTATCGTACCTCCGATCGGCAAAAAACTCAGGAACCACCCGCAAGCCCACAACCTCTGCTTCATTAATCATTACCGTGCCGGCCATGCCATAGTACCATAATTCCTTGCTACAGCCAGCAACGGCTGATGCTACAATACTAGCCAAAGCGGCATCCCGTGCACACATATTGTACAATGCGCCATGTGGCTTTACATGATGCAACTGCACGCCTTCAGCGTTGCATACCTGCTGCATTAATAGTATTTGATGCATGACCAAATTATGCAGTTCATCATGGGGCATTTCCATTTCGGTGCGGCCAAAATTATCGCGGTCGGGAAATGAAGGATGCGCCCCAACAGCTACACCTTGTTGTTTGCACAACCTAACGGTTTGCTCCATTAATTGCAGGCTACCTGCATGATAGCCGCATGCAATATTAGCAGAGGAAACTAAGGCAATAAGCGCTGCGTCATTTGCCATACCTTCTCCCAAATCAGCATTCAGATCAATTGAATTATTCAAATGGGTTCATTTACTTTTTTCATACAATCTATTCGTTAGGACCACCGTACGCATATTGGCTATCTGTAATTTCATGTTGCTTTCGCGTGTAATAGCTTCTGCTGCTGAAATCATTTCAAATCGAAAAGCGGCCCTGGGTGGCAGCTGCACTACATCCGGCAATGAAGATCGTGCTATCTGTAAAATTCGCGCATAACCACCGATGGTTTGGTGGTCGGCAGCCAATACCATCAGGCTTCCATCCGGAATTTGCTGCACTGTGCCCATGCTAACAGGTGAGGAAATAATTCCGGCAATTTCCGGCCTTAGCCATGCCGAACTATGCAAAGCAATCCCCATTCTATTGGCCTGCGTTGATTTCTCCCACATACACGCAAGTATCTGGTGTTGTTGGGATGAATTTAGTTGTTGCCATTCCGCACCTTCCATCACGGCAATTGTATCATTGCTCCGATTAGCGGTAAAGGTAAGTTTGGTATTTATGTCCGTAACCAAAGTGTCGGAATTTGCAACACATTGCAACAGATCGCCGGCCTGCAATCGCCGGCCTTGCATACCGCCAAATGCACAAAGCAAATTGGTAGCAGTACTACCCATAATCATGGGTAAATGAAAGCCTCCCTGAATGGCGAGATAAGCTATTTCGCCTGCTTTCTTTTGCGTATAGGTAATGGTATCATTTTTCCTCACTGCAAAACTGCGGTTATGCCCGACGGATACACCATTGACGCTACAACAAAAATCGGCACCGGCAATGGCCAATCGGCAGTCATCTAACACCCGAAAAGTTGCGGCGGGATAATAATGCTCAAGCAAGGCAGCGTTGATATCGTTACCCAACAAGGCATTAGCCATGCCGGCAGCGTGCCAATCCATCGGTCCGCCCGGATTTACCCCAATGGCTGCAAACCTATAACGACCGCTGTCCTGAACGGTGTCGCATAGGCCTGATTTTATTACCTCCAAACTCATGGTGTACACATGGTATTGTATTCATTAATATTTACAGGCACAAACCTTACACGATTACCCGGCCTTAGCAGGGATGGTGTATTGCTGTTGACATCGAACATGGTGGTGGGTGTATAGCCAACAATATGCCATCCGCCGGGACTATCGGTGGGATAAATTCCCGTTTGCATTCCAGCTATGCCCACCGCACCAGACTTTGTAGGAACAGGCCTTGACTTTCTATCGCAGGCAATACGCGGATCTACGCTACCCATATAGGCAAAGCCTGGCAAAAAACCAATCATATACACATGGTATTCCCTTGCCACATGCAGATTGACAATCTCGTTTGCATCGCGTTGCAAAATATCAGCCATCATCCTCAAATCATTACCCAACGCCTCATCATAGCATACCGGTATTTCAATAGCCGGATACGATTCCTGCATGTGTTGCTCATATTGAAATTGGTTGACCAAACTGGTTAGTTCAGCAGACGACGGCATGCCTCTGGCATCTTTGTCCGGCGATTGCACCAATAGCAAACTGCAATAGGCAGGAATTACCTCAAAACTGCTGCCAACTTGCTCAACCAAAAATTGACCTAGACAAATAACATAATCGTTTAGTGCTTCATCTATTTGCTGATTAAATTGTAAAAGCCATGCATGCTCAGCAAATCGGTGCAAAAAAAAAGGGCGATTACTCACCCGTGAAAAATAAGATAAAACGCTTGATCAACTCAGCAATTTACAAGCCTGTACATGCATCCAATCGTAATTACGCTGCCGGCCAAGACTCACCCATCCTTCTTCTTCCCAAATTTCCCA
This sequence comes from Chitinophagaceae bacterium, assembly GCA_024643625.1. GTDB lineage: Bacteria > Bacteroidota > Bacteroidia > Chitinophagales > Chitinophagaceae > Phnomibacter. The sequence goes on along the minus strand of JAHEMO010000187.1, from coordinate 4,086 downwards.
CCAACGTCTGTATTCAGGCCGGGCTAAGGTTGCCCGGTCACGGTCCCACTTCAATTGATTATTGATGGGATCAAAGTCAAGTGCTATACCCCAACTATGTGTGCTTAACATTGTGCCACCCCGCATGGGTCTGTAATTAAAACACCCGCCAAAAAAGTCTAAACGCAGGTTTTGGATATTACCAATACCATACTCATTCTTAACTTTTGTAAGTACACGTTCAAGGCTAGTTTTCACTTTCGCGTTGCAAAGCGTTTTAGTCACTTTTTTTGCCGGACTCCAGGCAATAACCATTTCATAGGGAAAATTTACTGTAACCAAATTAGCGCCTTCCGGTTTTGCAGTTCCAAAGTAGGCATTTAAGTCCGCCAACCGTTGCAAGGGCCAATCGTTAGGATTTACCGGAGCAACAACATCTTCTGTACGCCACACTTCTTCCTGATGCCCATATAGCCGTATATGCATTATGGCGTCGTAAGCCAACTGGGTTCTCGGTCCCCATAAGCCATCTATCTTCCCATCATACACATTTTTGGCGGCGCCATGCAGTTGTATGATGCCAATAATTTTTTGCTCTGTGCTCCAAGCCTTTACAATACCTGTGGTTGCATTAAGCGCAGCAAGTGTTTTGGTACCAATAAGACCATCTATATCTCCAATGGGGTGACCAGCTTCTACAAGCAATGCCTGGGCCAGTTTAATAAGTTTTACATCGAGTGCCATGATTCAAAATTTGGCATCAAGATAAAAGCATTCCGGCGCAATAACAAATGCTGCAATCCGCGTTATCGTTTAAATTTTTTCAAGCAAGGCCAGGAAGTCCTGCTTTCTTGATCGGCTCACCGGAATATGTTCACCACTTTGCATCACCACCTCACCGCCTTCGCCGCGCAAATACTTGCTTATAAACTTCATATTAACTAAATATGAATTGTGTATGCGAAAAAAGGATTGAACAGGCAATACATCTTCAGCTTCCTTAAGTGTTTTTGAAATGAGCAAATGCCGGCCATCCATAAAATAAAAATGACTATACGGACCATCACTCTTTACATATTCTACTTCATCAGGATTGAGTAACATAAGTCCTTCAAGCGTAGGAATTGCAAATCGCTTAACCGGCTTATCATGCTGCATGCTGGCCAATAATGATTCCACTTTTTGGGCAGTACGTTTTTCCTTATCACCCATGGCTTTACCTACAGCCTCCACTAATTCATCCTTATCCACGGGTTTAAGCAAATAATCCAGAGCGCTGTGCTTAATGGCCTTAATAGCATAATCGTTATAGGCGGTAGTAAATATGATACTGAAATTTCGGTCTGTTACCTTTTGCAAAAATTCAAAGCCATTCATGCCGGGCATTTCAATATCGAGAAATACAAGTTCAGGCTGTAATTCGTCTATCAGATTCAATGCTTCATCCCCACCAGCAAACATCCCCACCAAACTTATGTGTTTACAATAGCGGAGTAGCAATGCTTCCAATACTTCCCTGCAATGTTTTTCGTCGTCTATAATGATGGCTTTCATGGTACTTATAGTTTAATTAGGCTTACAGCCCTATTGATTCATCAATGGCTCTATGATTCTTATAGTGTAGGGTAAGTGTAATTTTTGTGCCGGTATCTTTCCCTGATTCATCTTTAAGGTCCTCTATAAGTGCCTTGGCATCTACATTGTACACTTCATTTACAATGCGCAGTCGTTCTCCTGTAATGTCCATACCGTGCGATTTCTTTTTCTCCCCTAACTTACTCTTCAGGCTGGCTGCCTTTGCCCGTCCCACACCATTATCTTCAATCGCGATGCACAAATAATCCTTTTGCCTGGAAATGTCTATTTTAAGCAAACCTCCCGGTGCTTTAAGATGCAGCAATCCGTGCCATATGGCATTTTCAACATAGGGTTGAATCAGCATTGGCGGCACCATTACATAATCCACATCTACATGCTGTGCCACAGTAATATTGAAATCAAATGCATGATCGAAACGAATGCTTTCCATGTCAATATACAATCTTAGTGCCCTGAGTTCATCGTCGAGCGTTACCCAATCCTGCCTTGAGTTATCAAGTATCAATCGCATCAGTCGCGAAAATCTTGTGAGGTAGGCACTTGCATTATCTGCATCATTCTTAAGAATAAAATTATTGATAGAGTTGAGGCTGTTAAACAAAAAGTGCGGATTCATTTGCGCACGTAGCGCCTGCATTTCTACCTCCGCAGTTTTGCGCTGTGTGGCATGCAAAGCTATTTCAGCGGCTACTTTCTTCTCTTCCGCCATAATACTTACTAGCCGGCTGCCCAACAATGAAGCCAAGGTTGTAAGCAGACTCAGGTGCTTTTGGGTAAAAAAGTTTTTTTGGCTGTGCTCGCTATCAATTACACCAATCACTATATCGTCAGCAATAATAGGTACGGCAATTTCTGAATGTCTGAGTTTATCGTCGGCTATATAACGGGGATCAATAGACGTATCTTTTACAATCTCCGCTTTGCCGGTTACAGCAACGGAACCAACAATACCCTTGCCCAACGGTATGGCTATTGGACTGTGAATAGTACCATCTCCGCGACTTTTATCACCCCATGCAGATATCTGATACAATTCCGCCGCCGCCTCATCCAACATATAGACCACACAGTCTTCAAAGCCAAGCTTTGAAATGCTATTCTGTGTAAGGTCAGTAACAATTTCCCTGATATTGTGATGCTGGTGCATACTATTGGCAAAATACAGTACGGCTCTTTCTGTTTCCAGCGCTTCACGTTTAGCCTTTCTTTTAGCCAGCCGGTTGCGTACTATAGTGTTTATTGCCAATGCCAGCAGCATTGCCGTCAAAGCAATAAACCATGTGGCCGTCCACCATGGTCCATCAATAATAATGCTGAGCTTATTTTTATTTTTTATCAGCGTGCCATCACTTCCTACATATTGTACCAGCATATTGTATTCACCTGGTGGCACACCCTGATATTGCACAGGTTCTAATCCATTTGTATTTTTCCAGTCATCATCAACACCTTCCAATTTGTATTGCAGTCGCAATGGACGATTGTGAAATAGCGCAATGCTGTTTATTTCAACTGAAAAACTATTGCGCGTATAAGGCAGGTGCAAGGTTTCATCTTGTGTGAAATAATAGCTGCTGTCCGTAGTATATAATCCACTGATAAGAATACTGACCGAAGGCGGTTGATTAGATAAGAACGCAGGATTAACACTAACAAAACCTTCATCGGTCCCCAGGAAAAATGTGCCGTCCGATGCCTGTAATCCGGATAAAATTCTGAAGCCTGATGTGGGTATGCCCAGGGGGCCATCGGCTACTTTAATAATGCCCTTATCAGCATCCATTTGCACCAATACATAGTCATTTACCGCCCAAATGGTATTGTTGGATCCGGGCAAAAGTTTGAGTACAGCCGCATAGGGAAGTCCGTTTGCCCGATCATAAAATTTAATGTTCCCGGCCCCATCCATTACTTCTACCCCACGGGCACCGGCAAAAAATATATTTCCTTTTCCATCGGGTAAAATGCTGGACACAAGCTGACCATTCATGCCCTTTTCGGTACCAAAAAAATTAAGGTTGTCATCTGATAAGCGATAGCAATACACTCCGTTTCCTACGCCGAGCCAAACACTGTCCGCTCCCTGCCAGGTAATAGGAAAAATGTTTCGTCGGCCAATTGCGGCAAGTGCCGGGTAACGCGTTTTGCTTATCTCCGTTAATGATTCATTATCTATAACGCTTAGCCCCTCCCCGGTAGCCAACCAGGTATCATTTCGCGGCCCCTGCGCAATCGATAAAACAAAATTGTCTGCAATTCGACGACTTGCTTCAGCACGATTGTCAAAATATTGTATTGGCTTCCTGCGCTGATCAAGCAACACGGCACCATACCGGTTTAAGCCCACCCAAAGCCGGCCATCATTGTCCATACTCAGCGCCCTAACCTCCTCCTGACCCGCAATAGGTGCACCATTGATAAAGCCATAGTCAATAAAATTGATGGCCTTAGTTTTTCGATTAAGACTTGCCAATCCGCCCTGAGTACCAATGTAAATATTGCTGTCCC
>JAHEMO010000186.1 GCA_024643625.1 Chitinophagaceae bacterium | reverse complement strand
GACCCGGCAACATGCATAACACCTAATCTGCAAACCAGCCCCAATGGCATAGTCTACATGAGTTATCAGCAGCGCTTTGATGACTCCGTTCAATTGGTTTTGAGTCAATTCAAAGACGATACCTGGATGCCATCGAAAATAATTGCATCGGGTAATACATGGTTTGTCAATTGGGCAGATTATCCCGGCATCACCATTTTCGATGCGGAAAATATGCTTGCCTGGTACATGGAGAAAAGTGATACCGGCACTTTTACTTATAACATAAAAATTACGACAAGCAGCGATAGTGGTAACAGCTGGCAACCGGGTAAAATATTACATACGGATGGTGTACACGCAGAGCATGGCTTTGTATCCTGTGTAAGAGAAGACAAAGGCTATTTTATCACCTGGCTCGACGGACGCAATACGGCGGCAGGAGAAGGAGAACATGCCGGCCATGGGCATAACGGCAACATGACGTTGCGCTGTGCCCGGCTGGACCTTGCTGGCAATACCCTGGAAGAATGGGAAGCCGACAATAAAGTTTGTGATTGCTGCCACACCGCCACGGCCATTACGCCCGAAGGACCTGTGGTTATTTATCGCAACAGAAACGATGATGAAATTCGCGACAATTATGTCCTTCGGCTGCAAGGCAAGGTTTGGGCGCCCCCTGTATCGCTGCATGAGCAGCAATGGCAAACCGATGCCTGCCCTATAAACGGGCCACGCCTTGACGCCATTGGAAAGCAATTAGCAGTAGTATATTTTGGCGCTCCGGCAATGCAGCCATCGGTGCATGTAAAATTTTCGAAGGATGCAGGTAGCCATTTTGGCAAGCCTATAAGGCTTGATGCCGGCACACCCATTGGCAGGGTTGATATCGTATGGCTAAATGAAGAATATGCTGCTACATCATGGCTTGAAGACGGATTTTTGTGGCTGACTCTACTGCATGCAAATGGCGAAAAATTGCAAACCCTTCAAGTTGCCAAAATAAGCAACGGAAGAAGTACCGGATTTCCCCAATTGGTAAAGTGTGGTAACACTATTTTGGCTGCAATAACCAATACTGAAACTAATACGATTGACACTTATAGAATTGCCTATTGAGGCCATCGCTGCATGACGGCAATCATGTTACAAATTGAATAGCTGCAATAGGTTTGTATGGCATGAAAGAAATTTTGCTGCCATACCTTTTAGCATGGTTGGGCATGCTGGTGTTAGCTGTGGTAAATGGTACCATCCGGGACTTTGGGTATCCATCGTCTTGGCCCAGTGAAAAGGCACATCGAGTAAGCACATTGGTACTCGTCACCATGTTTTGGGTATTTGGCGTTTGGTTTGTTAGGCACTATCCACCCAAGAATGTTAACCTGGCGTGGCAAATGGGCGTCTTATGGTGTGTGTTAACCCTGCTCTTTGAATTTGGAATGGGAAAAAAAGCAGGCAAATCTTTCAACGAAATGCTTGAGGCGTATAATATTTTCAAAGGAAATCTTTGGATTTTGGTACCCCTTTCCACGCTACTTATACCTCCCGTGGCTTTTTTGCTCCTAATGAATGGCAAGGGAATCTGAACCTCGATAACAGCGTGTCATTATCGCAGGAAGCTTGGCATTGCAGCCAAAAAAGTTTATTTTGAGTGCAAATCCGGATGTATGAAAATTATCCGCACTACAATCTTATCTATTGCATTGCTGCTCGTGGCAAGTTGTTGCAAAAGTCTATTTGCACAAGTCAAACCGGCAACTATCAACCGGATAATGGCAGATCAAAAAAACTGGCAGTTGAAGCAACTTCCAGCCAATTCGGTTCAGCGTAAGATGGAATGGTCGAAAGTTCCCTACGAAGTCAATTTTAAAACTAATAAGCAGCAACTCAACGACATTGCATTACCTGCTTACCGCGAAATGCCCAATCCTTTTGCAGCCTTGATGGGACAGCAAGAGGATGCTAACCCGCTTTTGGCCACCCAAACACGAAACGGCGCTTATAGGCTTAGTCGCTTACCAAAGCGTTTTTTGCCATACACCTCCGAAACGTCAATATCCAACCTGCCGGAATAAAAAAAGGCCCCATGGGCCTTTGCGTTTTAGTTGACATTGAATTTACAATTCAGTTTTTTTGGCATCCTCCAAAAACTTAGCAAGACCAATATCTGTGAGTGGATGCTTGAGCAATCCCAAAATGCTATCGAGCGGACAGGTACATACATCAGCACCAGCCTCCGCGGCGCTTATGATGTGATTGGGACTACGGATAGAGGCCGCCAGAATTTCGGTTTGATAGCCCTGAATATCATAAATAGCACGAATCTGTTCAATAAGCATCATGCCATCCCAACCGCTATCGTCTATCCTGCCCAAAAAGGGAGAGAGATAAGTGGCCCCGGCCTTTGCCGCCAAAATAGCCTGTCCCGCACTAAATACCAGTGTACAATTGGTACGGATATTATTTTCTGTAAACCATTTGATGGCTTTAACCCCCGCCTTAATCATGGGAACTTTAACTACAATATTGGGATGAATGGCCGCCAATTTTTGCCCCTCGGCTATGATGCTGTCAAAATCGGTACCGAATACTTCGGCGCTAACATCGCCGTCTACCATCTCGCAAATGGTTTTATAGTGATTCATAATGGCATCTGTACCTTTTATGCCTTCTTTGGCCATAAGCGAAGGGTTGGTAGTAACGCCATCAAGAATGCCGAGATCATTGGCTTCGGCAATTTGCGCCAGGTTGGCAGTATCAATAAAAAATTTCATGTAGATGTTTGTTTTTGGATATACAGTGCTGAAAGCTTGCTGCAATGTTACGGGGAATGGGCAAAATGCGGTAACATGCCTTTGGTGTATTGTACAAAGTCTTTGTCTGCCAATCCATTCCAATGCAAAAATGCCATGGCAATCTGACTAAAGTATTCGGCGCTATTCAATAAGTTTTGCCATTTTTACCCGATGTTATCTATAACGGGAGATAAGCGTTTTGACCGGCTGACATGGTTGGCAATCGGGTTACTGGCAATTGTATTAAGCACCCATCTGGTTTATTTGCCTGTAGATCCAAGGGATGACGAAGTACGCAGGGCACTGGTCACACTTGAAATGATGATGACCGGAGACTACCTCACCCCCACGCTATACGGCGAACTGTACCTGAATAAACCACCATTGTACAATTGGATTTTGCTGGCTTCATTCAGGATATTTGGCGCAAATGAACTTGCCCTGCGCATTCCTATGCTGGTGGCACTTTTCTTTTTTGGATGGATAATTTTTCGTTTTGCGTCCAAATGGCTGGATAGTAAGACCGGGGTGCTGGCTGCATTGTTTTTCATCACGAACGGACGCATACTGTTCTACGACTCATTGATGGGGCTGATTGATATTTTCTACAGCAGCCTGGTTTACCTGTGCTTTATGCTGGCATACGGCTACTATCGTAAGGCAAACTGGTCATTGTTTTACGTTGCAGCATATGCCCTCACCGCAGTAGGTTATATGTTGAAAGGCCTTCCCTCACTGGTCTTTCTGGTTATCCTGTTTGGCGCAATAGCTGTACATGGCAGGAGTATTCGATTTCTCTTTAAACCTCAGCATTTATATGGATTAGCCGTGCTTCTTATTGTATTGGGGAGTTATTATGCAGTTTATTTTTCGAAGAACAACATCACTGGTATTGCTGTACTACGCAGGTTGGTAACAGAAAGTACCATGCGAACATTCATTAAGAGTCCGGCAACTGATTTATCCATGCACCTTTTGAGCTACCCGTTCTTGTTTATTTACCACTATTTTCCCTGGACCCTTTATCTTTTTTTGCTTTTTCGCCGCAACGCAATTGATCTTGTCAAAGGCAATTCATTCATTTGGTATAATGTGCTGCTTTTTATTCCGGCCTTTGCCATGTATTATGTTTCACCCTATGTAATACCTCGCTATCTGTTTATGATATTGCCTTTATTATTCACTGTGTTGGCATGGCAATATCAAATTTCAAATGATAATGGCAGCAAACTGGCACGGGGTATAAATGTGGTGATTATCGGCCTGCTAATGGCAATTGGTGCAGCTTGTTTTGTGTTGCCATTTCTGGAGATTGCAGGACCGGTATCTTTTCGTTTTTTAAAGGCATTTGCAATAGGACTAGCTTTGCTCCTTTTTGGCTGGATAGCCCTTGTTGATAGAAGGTACTCCATTCTACATATTGTGATTGCGGTAATAATAATAAGAATGGGTTTTAATTGGTTTGTTATTGCGCAGCGCGGACAATATCAGCGCGAACAGCAATCAATTGTTCAGCAGGTGATAGCAAAGGCAGACAGTGCGGGAATGAGGCTTTACCTGGAAAAGGGTGCTGATCTTGGCAATGCCGACCATTTTGCCTACAGCTATATGCAGCATAAAAATGAAATTTTGTACAAAGCACATGCAGCCGATTCCACCGGGTTGTTTGTTACTGATAGCACAATGAAAATGCTGAGGCAACACAAAGTACTGCTGGAATGGAGCGGCCCCTATCAACCCAATTTGTATTTGGTAGAATATGTGAAGCCGTAAAAAGGTCCTCACTTACAGGCATAAAAAAACCGACAGGCTAATTACATCGCACCGCTACAACCGCCTACCCTTGCTACCTTCCGGTCCTGGGGGAGTTCAGCAGGAGCTGGTCGTGTAAGACCTGCCGGGCAGCGAAAGTAAATAATATTTTTATCTGGCAATTTTTTTCAGCAGAGATGCTGTTTAAAAAATCATAATCTAGTTAAGATTTCGTCCGTGGCGCCTTGGAGTGCCAACTATTTCAACAGATTGTAATTGCGATATTCTCCAAATCGCACGCCTAATACGTCTTCAATTGGTTGCAGCAATCTGTCTTTAAACTTCCAATAGGCTTTAGAACGATCATGATTAAAAATGTATGGATAAGCAGCTAACAATTCGTTCATGGTAGCCGGATGCCTTCCTAAAAATTTTTCAACTCTGTCCACGTAGTGAAAAATTGCATCGGGAGCATCACTTGAACCGGTGCTGTCAAAGCCGTAATGAAAGGCCATGCTGTCAATCTTAGTGCGCATTCTTTCCGGTAAGCGCACACCGTTATAATGGTAAATGGGCGTATCAATTTTCTTTACACGAAGCTTTACACCCTTATCAGCGCCGGTAGCATATCCCTCAGCCGATCTGTATTTTCGGAAGCCCTGAGAATCGCGGTAGGATCTGACAAGTTTGCTGTTTTTAAAAATGCGCACTTCGTAAGGGTGTACCCGCCGCGAATTGCGCACATGCTGATAATCACTCCAAAAGTGCAAAAACGGCAAAATGAATCCATCAACTTCACTGCTATTATGCTCACGTTCAATAGCCTGCTTTATTAGTGGAAGGCCATCTTCATGAATTACTTCGTCGGCCTGCAAGTGAAAAGCCCATGAGCCACTCGTTGCGTCATGTGCTATATTGGCTTGCTGTGCAAAAACCTGACCACCTTTACGAAGATCCATGTCCCAAACCGTGTCTATAACTTTAACCCTGCTATCGTTGAGGTTCAAAATAGCCTCTCTTGTACCATCTGAAGAATCGCCAACGGCAATTACCATTTCGTCACAAATAGGCAAAATAGAACGAATAGATTCCAAAAAAGGAACGCCATAATCAAATCCATTGCGCACATAACTAAATCCAGAAATTGAAATTGCCATGGTTTTTTAGTTTGTTGCTTTCAACTATTTGATGCTGAGGCTAAAGTTAGTACTGCCAATACTTCCTGAACGATAATTTCCTCGTTCATACCCATAAGACATTTGGGTACACCAAACTGGCAGGTATTTTTTACACAAGGTTCGCAGGGTAATTGGCCATAGCGAATTAATGTGCGCTGATCCGCATTGTATGGCGCGGTATTTTTTTCATCGGAGGCACCTTCTAATGCAACGGTATGGGTGCCAAGAGCATTGGCTACATGCATGGGCCCGCTATCGGTAGTTAGCATTACCGGTGCGCTACCGAGCAGGTTAATCAATCCGTGCATATCAGTTTTACCAGCCATATTTAGCACCTGATGTTTATTGGCCATGCCCTCTACCACTGCTGTCACATGTGGTAGCTCTTTGGGGCTACCAACCAACATAATTTCGGCATGGGTAGCATTGCGCAATTTATCCAAAATTGCAATTGCCTTGGGAATTGGCAAACGGCGGGAGTCGGCTTCTGAATTTACATTAACCAATATCCGATTGGGCATTATCGTAGCGGAATTTTGCAAAAAAACCGCCGGTACCGACACTTGCTTTTTGCCAAGTAGTTGCAGTAGTTCAAGGTATTGGTCAACCCGATGAAGCGAATGGTTTTTTTGCATGGTTTTGCTGAGCAAAATGCCCCGCAACTCTTTGGCATAACCAATGCGCAGTGATGCGCCAGTTGCTTTAGCCATCCACGCGCTGGAAAAAGAATCGGGCAGGCAAATAAAGATGTCAGGCCTACCCACTGCCGTCAACATTTTACCAAAACGCCAGGCACCTGAAAGCCCCTTGTAGGCCGTTTTATCAAACACATGCTTGCTATAAATGCCCGGCAAATAATCTACCACAGCATCAATTCCTTTTTTTACAATCACCTCGATTTTAGCATCGGGGTACAGTTCGGCAATGGCCCGCACAAATGCGGTACTCATTACCAAATCGCCGAGCCAGTTAGGAAGCCTGATGAGAATGCGCATGCAACGACTACATAAAATTTCGAGGGCCACAAAATACAGAAACCGTTTCGGTGATCTAGATTTTCTGTAAGGTCCGGATCCAGGTCGTGAAAATAGTCCATACAGTGGTTGGAGGTTTTTGCCCAAAGCCGCAGCGCTGCCATGTGAAAAACTTGCTGGATTATGCAAGGCATGATCCCGATACTCCTACGAGGGGCGTACCCAATGCCTCAGCGCTGCTGCGCAACACT
>JAHEMO010000185.1 GCA_024643625.1 Chitinophagaceae bacterium | reverse complement strand
AAAAATTTCGTGATCGCTGTATAAAAATTTCTTGATGATGGGAAAGATGTTTTCGGTTTGAACCCGAATGCTTCCTGTAGCCATATGATAGTTTGTTTTTTGAGAAATGAATTATGCTACCCACATTGCCACAAAGACGGTGCCTGCCAGCCGTTGGCTGACAAATTTTCAACAGGACATGGGAACTGCCTGCATATTTTGCCGGATATAATGCCGGAATACGCCAAAGCGGCGGCATTGATGCGAAAAGTAGATGAAAGCTTCGCGGAAAACAATTAGGCGTTTCGCCTCTTAACTAATCCATTTCAGGAAGATGAACAGGTAAATCCAAAGCCCATCTACAAAATGCCAGTAAGTACCCAAAACTTCAACAGGTACCGCTGTATAGGTGCGGTTTCGCGTGCTAAATGCTTTGCCTAACATCACAGCAAGGGCTATAATACCACCTAATACGTGCAGCATGTGCATGCCGGCAATAACTGCCAGAAAACTGCCGGACACATTGCTTCCCCGCCCGATGAGTTTTATACCGCGTTGGTTTAGGATATTAAAGCCTGTAAACTGCATTACCATAAAGACAACCCCTAGCAGCGCCGTAATGACAAGCAGCCAGCGATATTGCAACATCTGACGGTCTTTGAATTTTTTTATGGCCAGTTGCATGGTTATGCTACTGGCAATAATGACCATAGTACTATAGGTGAAAATGAGTGGCAGATCAAATCCCTGCCAGTTGGTTTGCCCCCGTTTAACTATGTAGGCGCTGGTGAGGCCGGCAAACATCATAACAATACTGGCCATGGCCACCCAAAGTGTAAACTTATGCGGATGTATTCTTTTCGATTCGGTCATCATCTTCAAATTCAAATAGATATAAGTAGGTAACACAAGCCATTGGGCAATGTTGCCTGAAATTTATAGTTTATCTGCCAGCAGGCTCAGCAGTACCACGGGCAGGTAAATGTAGCTGCTAAACATTACCCTGCGTGCCGCGCCGGCATCCATATCCTTATACAGCCTGATGCACTGCACAAGCATAGCCAGATTGGCCGCCAGTAAAAACCACATGCTGGTTGCTCCTGAAATGCCCAGATAGTAAGGCAAAAAACCGAGCGGGAACATCAGCACGCTATAACCAATGGCCTGCAAAGCGGTGTTACGTGTTGGTTCATTTTGGTTAGGTAAAAGCTTAAACCCGGCCCGGTCGTAGTCCTGATGGGCAACCCATGCTATAGCCCAAAAATGCGGAAACTGCCAAATGAACTGTATGGCAAACAATACCCACCCCCCTGCCGAAAATTCATCGGCGCCAGCTACCCAGCCTATAAGACAGGGAAAAGCGCCTGGGAAAGCACCAACCAGCACCGAGAATGCCGATTTGCGCTTGAGCGGGGTATAGATAAACCCGTAGATGAATAAGCTCACCAGCGACAACATGGCTGCCTGCCAGTTGAAAAACAAACCCATAATCATCACGCCGCCAATGCCTGTCAGTACCGTAAATATCCAGGCATGTTGCAAAGACATGCGTCCGGCTGCAATGGGTCTTGAAGCTGTGCGCTTCATTAGAGCATCACTATCTTTTTCGTAAATCTGGTTGATGGCATTAGCACTTCCGGTAACCAATATGCCACCCAGGGCCAGCAGCAATACCATTTTCAGGTTGAAATCAATATTGGGCACCAGCAAATAGCTTACTACGCTGGAGAAAACGACTGTGATATTCAGCGTAAACTTTATGAGCTGCGAATAGTCCCTTAGCCTGTTTGTGAAAGTGTTGCCCGATACCATGCTGAAAGTGCCGCGAAAGTACCGGCAAAAAAATAGTCCCTGCGGCCGCAGAGACTATTTTCTGAAATATTTACCCTTGGGCTAATGATGCGACTCATTTGCACCCACAGGTTGTGTTTGTGGAATATGGTCAACACCGTCTTTACCATAATCATACGCCCAGCGATATACCTCAGGAATGTCTCCGGGCCAGTTGCCATGGCCGGCATTAATTGGGGTTGTCCACTCCAGGGTATTTGCATTCCATGGATTAGGCGTGGTAAGCTTGCGCCCCTTGAAAATGCTAAAGAAGAAGTTGAAGACAAATAACAATTGCAAAGCGAAGCTAATGATGGCAAAAATGGTAATGAACTCATTGAGACCCCCAAACTGCTTAAAACTTTGCCATTGGCTGTAATCATAATAACGGCGCGGCATACCTGCAAGACCTTCGTAGTGCATTGGCCAGAAAATCAGGTAAGCGCAAATAAGCGTGCCCCAGAAATGTATATAGCCCAATGTGTTGTTCATGTAGCGGCCATACATCTTGGGGAACCAATGGTACACGCCGGCAAACATGCCGAAGAAACTGGCTACACCCATTACTATATGGAAGTGGGCAATTACAAAGTATGTGTCGTGCAAGTGAATATCCAGCGCAGAATTGCCCAGGAAAATGCCCGTAAGACCACCCGAAATAAATAAGCTTACGAAACCTATGGCAAACAGCATGCCGGGAGTAAACCTGATATTACCCCGCCACAAAGTAGTGAGCCAGTTAAAAACTTTGATGGCCGACGGCACAGCTATGAGCAGCGTGAGCAACACAAACACTGAACCGAGGAAAGGATTCAGACCCGTTACAAACATATGGTGTGCCCAAACCAGGAAGGCAAGAATGGCAATGGCGAACAACGAACCAATCATTGCCATATAACCAAAAATTGGCTTGCGGCTGTTTACACTTATTATCTCAGAAGCCATACCCATGGCAGGCAACAGAATAATATACACTTCGGGGTGCCCGAGGAACCAAAACAAGTGTTGGTAAAGTATGGCAGAACCACCCTCGTTTGGTAGCGCTGACTGCGTAGCCTGCACGTAGATTTCACTCAGGTAAAAACTCGTACCGAGGTTGCGATCGAACAACAGCAGGATGAAGCCGCTAAACAATACCGGGAAACTCAATACACCTAATACCGCGGTAAAAAAGAAAGCCCAAATAGTAAGCGGTAGTCGGGTCATGGTCATACCCTTGGTGCGCATATTAAGTACGGTGGCTATGTAGTTAAGACCGCCCAAAAGCGATGAAACCACAAAGAGGGCCATACTTACAATCCACAAATCGGCTCCTGTTTTTGATCCCTGCGACATTTCGCCAACAGCACTCAATGGCGGGTATGCTGTCCATCCGCCACTGAAAGGTCCGGTTTGGACAAACAATGAGGATAGCATTACAATACCGGCTAAAAAGAAGAACCAATAGCTCAACATGTTCAGCATGGGGCTTGCCATATCGCGGGCACCCACCTGCAAGGGAATAAGCAGATTGCTGAAAGTGCCGCTAAGACCGGCTGTTAATACAAAGAATACCAACACGGTACCATGCATGGTAACCAACGCATAGTAAAACTCCGCCTTGATTCGACCACCCTCGGCCCAACGACCAAGTATATCTTCCATCCAGGGGAATGTCTGATCGGGATAGCCAAGTTGCATCCGGAAAAACACCGAGAACAAACCGCCAATGATTGCCCACATCATTCCCGTGATAAGGAATTGCTTGGAAATCATTTTGTGGTCCTGACTAAAGATGTACTTGGTTACAAAACTCTCATGGTGATGATGGCCATGTTCATCATGATGCACATCGGGAACCGTCATCGTGCCGGTCTGTGGATTCATTGCAATGTCGCTCATATGCTTTCTCTCTATTTCAACAACGGACTATACCGTCAATTGTTTATACTGATCAATACGGTTATTTACTTGCTACAGCATTAACTGCAGGCGCCACTGTCGCGGTAGCCGAATCGGCAGTTGGTGTAGCCGCCGGTGCAGGCTTATTGCTAGGGTCTTTATCAGGAAAAGCTGCAAAATATTGAGGCTTCAGTTTTGCCATTTCCAGATCAAACTCCTCCTGACTAACCACCTTTATCACACCGCGCATGGCGTAATGGTTGGCCCCGCAAAGCTGATCACAAACAATTTCAAATTCAAAATCAGGATTGCCTGTACGCTCACGCATCTCTGCTGTAGTCCATTTTGGAGTAAACCATAGGGTTGTGGGTATTCCGGGAACAGCATCCATCTTCAGGCGGAAATGAGGCAAACCAACATCGTGAACCACATCTTTACTTCCAATTACCAGTTTTACGGGTTTGCCCTTTACCAAAAACATGCTGGTAGGAAACTTATCATCGTGATTGGCTACATCATTCCAGTCCTGCCCTAGCGGGTTGCTGGCTTCGCCATCAATCAGTTTGTAGCTTTTCTTGCCTAAGCTACCATCAACACCCGGATAACGGTAAATCCATCCAAATTGCTGCCCGGTTATTTCCACCACCATCGATTCGGCCGGAGGATCGCCGGTAATCTTAAACCAATGGCGCAAACCAAACACTACCAATACTGTAAGTGCAATAGCGGGTATGATGGTCCATATCAGCTCCACGGTATTGTTGTGGGGTAGATAAAAGGCTTTGCGGCCTTCTTTTTCCTGGTATTTAAATCCAAACCAAAAAAGCGCAATCTGCGTCAGCAAAAAAACAAACCCGGTGATGTAGAGGGTAAGCATAAACATGCTGTCAATCTCTTCTCCCTCAATTGAAGCAGAGCCCTGCGGAAACAAGGTTTCTTTAGCAAGCAGCTTATTGCAATAATATGCACCGATAAGTCCCGCAATCAGGAAACCGAGCATCATGAAACCGTTGATGCGATTGCTTTGCTGCCGCGATTTTTTCTCGCCCTTTAGCACACTCACATATTCGCTAGCTTTAGCAATCTGAAAGATTACGATGAAAATCATCAGAATGACCAGCAAAAACAGCCAAATATTCATATCACTAATTCAAGGTGTAAAACTATATTATGTTGTTGCGACCACGTCGCTTTGTTCAACTTAAGCTATTGCAAAAGGTTTGCGCCTTCTGCATCAGGTGTGGTGTATCACACTTTCTTTCAGGAAAGGATGGTGCATGGGTACAAGCGGAGCCTTTTCCAATGCCCTGCCGGTAAACAAAATTATCATACCTACATATCCTGCCGCTATGCCCAATTCGTACCAGCTAATATGCGCATGCGCTCCCAAAGGACCGGGCATTACCATCAGGTAAAAATCGACCCAGTGACCAAAAATGATGAGAATAGCCATAAACGTTACTATGGTATAGTTCCGCTTAGCTCCTTTCTTCATCAGAATAAGCAATGGCGACAAAAAGTTTAAAATCAGATTGAGGAAGAATAACCCACGATACTCACCCCACAACCTTGCTTTAAAATATTCAGTCTCTTCAGGGATATTGGCATACCAGATAAGCATGTACTGGCTAAACCACAAATAGGTCCAAAACACGCTGAAAGCAAACATAAATTTGCCCAAATCGTGCATGTGTTCTTCGGTGGTAAAGGGTAAATGTCCCTGATTTTTAAGGTAAATAACAAATAAGGTAATGAGGGCAATACCCGCCACAAATGAACTGGCAAATGTGTACCAACTATACATGGTACTGTACCAATGCGCATCAATACTCATTAACCACAACCATGGAATAGATGAAGTGACGGTGAGCGCAAACAGAATAATGAAAAACGCAGATCTAACTGTACCCCGGTAAATGTAGCGACGGCTTTCCTCTGCACCCATTGGTCCGTTATCGGCTTCGCGGCTATGCTGGCGCATCAGTCTTCCAAGAAATATCCAGCCACCAATGGTAATTACAGTCCATACGGTAAAAAAGGTGGGGTTCAGAAATCCACTTTTACCCAGTAAAATCTTGTCGTTGCCCGGCGTAAGCCAATGATAGATATGGTGCTGATGACCAAATACCAGGCCCAATAGCACAATGAGTGCCAATATGCCAAAGGGAATTACCAGCATGGAGATGGCCTCCATTACCCGCTTAAAGCTTTGGGTAAAACCGGCCCATGCCAATTGGGTTGCTGCCAAAAAGAACATGGCCGCATTTACTACCAATAGGAAGTAAACGCTGTTTTGCAGCAAGACGGCCCAAAACCGGGTTACATCATGTTCATCTTTGCTAAAGGCCAGCAAAGCCAGGCCACCCAGCAGGCTTAGTACACCTACGCCGGTAAGGGCCATGCCCCACTTTTTCATTCCTGCGGGTTGTACAAACTGATTGCTATAACTTGTAGACATTATCTGGTATTTGAAATTCTATTGATCCTTTTTTTAAAGCACTACATAGCAGGAGCAGGTGTGCCCGAAGCTGCAACAGGTGCTGCAGTTCCCGGCTTATCCATCCCCTTTTGTTTTGCCTTTATATAATGTATGATTTTCCAACGCATTTCGGGCTTCACCTGAGATGCATACGCCCCCATCAGGTTCTTGCCATAGGTAATGCTGTAGAACATTTGCCCTTCAGGCATGGCCAGCATACCGGCATCGGCAACCAAATTCTTGGGTGCTGCAGGATATGGGCCGTCGCCATCTTTCCACAAAGGGCCATTGCCATCGAGCTTGGTGCCGTGGCAAATGCCGCAATTAATCAGGTATTGCCTTTCGGTTTCTGTCCACTCCGCTTCAGTAAGCGACTGTACAGGGTTGGCAATAGCACGGGCCGCATTGTAATTGGTGGTATCACCCGCTGCATCTTTTGCTATATGCCATAAGAAGCTTTCGCCGCGGCTTACGGTACCGGCCACGGGTGTGCTATTGTAATTAATGCCTTTTTCCGCCAGGTTATTTTGGGGGGCATAGGTTTCGTAGGCCCGGCTATACGCCATGTCGGGCATATAAATACTACCCGGTTCGCGCCGGATATCGGAGGAGCAGGCGGCCAAAACAGCTGTAGCCAGCACACAACCTATTATCGTAATTCTTGACATATTATCTCTCGTGTTTCTTCCGGTTTTCAATGCGGTTGATTAATGAAAAGCAGGCACCGCCGACTCATCATATAACTTTTGTTGCTTATCGTAAGTACCTAA
>JAHEMO010000017.1 GCA_024643625.1 Chitinophagaceae bacterium | reverse complement strand
AGGTAAGGTAGTAGGGCATCATTTCCAATAAATGGAGCAATACCGGCAAAAAATGCCATAAGTATCTGGCGGGAAATTTTTGCCGGTCGTACACCATCATAACGGCATACAGGTAGGCCGCCGGAAACATGCCGTAATACAGCGGGCTCGGTAACCGGTACAGCCAGGGCACTCTGGCAACCAAACCGGTATAAATAACATACAACATGAACATGACAATGCCCATGGCGAACAAAAAATAGGCTAACATCAAATTGGCCGGCGCCTTGGATTTTTTTTGGAAAAAAATCATACTCAGGGCCGTGATGTTCCCAAAACCAGAAATGGATATGAGCGCCGTTATGAGTAAGAAAACTGGGGTCAATTTGCGTATTTATGCTTGCTCAAATAAACGACATGATATGATGTCATGCCGGAACTATCTAACCTCTTCTGCCACGCGGTGCCGGCCGGGTTACACGTGTGGGTGTGGTAGATCTGGGCACATTTGCTCTGTTGTAATTGCTGGTTCGGGTATTAGCACGGTTTCGCGATTGGTATTGGCTATTGACATCCCGGGTAACCTTTTGATTACTAATGGGCTTCCAGTTATTACTTGTGTTATCTCTCCGCTGTACTTTACCCTTATCATCCCGTTGAAAGACATCGCCTTTTTTGTCGGTAAACACATTGTTATCCGGACGTGAGGCCGGTTTTGCGTCGGGTCCTTTCTTATTTTGAAAAACCCCTTCTCTATCGTTTACAGCAGGGCGCGGCCCAGTTTCGCCAGGTCTTGTTGCTGGTCGGTTAGCTATGTTGTCGCGGCCTTTATCTTTTGTAAAAACGCCTTTCTTATCGTTGTAGATATTATTGCCGCTGCCAATATTGATATTAATGTTGCCGTTGTTAATGAAGGTATTACCACCTCCATAATAGCCGCCGCCCCAGCCCGGCCCCCATGGCCGGTAAGGTGGGCGATACATAGGCGGGCCAAACCAGCCACCACCCCAGCCGCCGCCATACCAGCCGCCGCCACCCCAGCCAAAGCCAAAGTGCATGAAGCCTACATTGAATCCAAAACCAAATGACCAGCCATACCATGGATTATAACTGAAACCAAAACCCCAGGTCACCGGACGGGGATAGTAATACATACCATACCATGGCCGGTAATACCAGCCAGTACCGTATACAATGGTGGGTCCGTATATGTACGAGCCCATATACCCTGGCGTGTAACCCATGTACACATACTCGGGTGTGCTATCGTACACATACACATATTTGGTATTGTATGCCTCGCTGTTTGCCGGGATATTCTCCACGTCTTTCGGCCTTTCATTGGCTACCACCCATGGCCCTGTGGCATTGCTGCTGGTAAACCATACGCCGTTGTCCAATGCAAAATATTTGCCTGAGGCATCACGCATCACAGTGAGATTGCTGTTCTCCGCCAATTGAAGGGAAGTATTTTCAATAGCCTTAAACTGAGGGTTGCCATCGTATTGTACATCAATGGTAGCCGTTTTCCTGTCCACCTTGGCCGTTTGCGGAATGGCATTGTCCAGTAAGGCTTCTTCGGCGGCTTGTGTTCCCGCTATATTAGCCAGCACGGCATCTTTCTCACTACCCTCGGGTATCCGGGCAAAATCTTCAGGCAATTCGTCGGAAGGCACATAAGTATAAGGCCCATTGCTCAGGCTTGGCGTGCTATACCACCTACCGGCAAGCAGCACATAATTGAGCTGGGAATTGATATCCTTGAAGATGTCGTTTGGAGAATTATTTACATATAGCAGCCCGGTACCCTCCAGGGTTTTATATGCCGCATCTCCCTCGGTTTGTAAAAGTTCTGCCGGTTTGGTACGCACAATAATAGCGGTAGCCTTGGGGCTTGTGGTTAGTTCCTTGCCGCCATTTTGTTCTTTTTCCTGAGCTTTTATCTGGTCGTTTATGGAAACGAGCTTCTTTGACAGGTTTACATTAGGCGTCCACCCGGTAAGAACCTCCGTGCTTTTGTACCAAATGCCATCGGTGTACAGGTTCCATTGTTTGCCTTCTTTGAAAATAAAATATGGCGTGTTCACCACTTTGTCGGCATCCAGATCCTTATCATTTTTTATTACGGGATCACCATCTATCAGCACAAGGGTGCTTGGCGCATTGCGGTAGATAATTTCGGGTGCATCATTTTTAAAGTTGTCACTATTGCGGGCACCCGACTCCTGCTCGATGGATGCTACCAACACATCGAGACTGATCACCAAATTCCATTTGGGAACCTCTGTTTCAATCAGGGTTTTTAATTGCCGGATCTTGGCTTCATCGGTCAACCCGGGGAGTTTTACCTGTAAAATGGTCAATTTCTCCAGATCGGCAGTCCGTGTATCCCTATCGGTTGCCAGCAATGCTTCGTAAAACAGTGCCCCAAATACCGGCTCGGCCCCGGCATCTTTTTTTACGCTAAATGCGGCACGCCCCCTGGTAGTATTACCTTGAAGGCTCTCCGGCTGCGGTTGATAGATTACTACTTTGCCTCCATTGGGAAGATCAATTTCCTGCGGCCACGCAAAAGCGGCAAAACTCAACATAAGACTTAAGGCCAGCAGGAAGCTTATTTTGTTCCATTTCGAAAAAATCATTGGACTCTTTTTGGGGGCTTTTGAAAGAAATTGGCGGGCAAAGTAAGATTTTTTGCTGCAACCCTATTTGAAACAAATTAGGCCAATTGAAACAAAAAACGTTCAACTCATAAAACAGCATACAGAATTTGTCCTTAATTTTCGACCCTAATACATAATCATAGCTATGAAAATTTTAGGTCTTGCGTTATCCGCAATAGTGCTGTTGTCAGCATGCGGTCCTTCAACCGTAATCACAAAATCCTGGCGCGATCCGGGCACTACCGTAACCCCCGGATACTTTAAAAAGCCACTGGTGGCTGCTCTTATGAAAGATGAGGCATCCCGGCGCGTGGTAGAAGACAATTTGGCAAAACGTATACCGGGTGCTATACCAAGTTATTCAGTATTTGGTGCTACCGATTCGAAATTGGATGAAGCCGCTATTAATGCTAAAATGCAAAGCGGTGGATTTGATGGTGCTGTAGTCGTTCGCTTTTTGAGTATGGATAAAGAAACCAGTTATGTACCGGGTTCGGGTGTTTATCCTAGCTATTATGGAGGATTTGGCCCATATTGGCGGACTTCTTACAATTCGTTTTATTCTCCCGGATATTACACAGAAGACAAAGTATATACGGTGGAATCCAATGTATACGATCTTAAACAAAACAAGTTGATCTGGAGTGGCGTAACCTCTTCTACCAATCCGGGAAAGGTAGATAAGACAACAAATGAGATAGCCGATGTAATTGCCAAAAAAATGCGCGAAGAAGGATTTTTACAATAAGCACTTTGTATATCTTCAAACAAGCCCCCGAATTATTTTTATTCAGGGGCTTGTTGTTTTACAAGGGTGTATCTCAATTAAATCAGCTACCCTGCCACAATCCTTAGCGGCAAACATTTTATTACGTTTATTTGGCCTCGTTGTATTTCTATCGGTATGAAAATAAAATTGGTTGGTATTATTCTTTCCCTCTCACTGCTCATCATTATTGGCATCGAGTGTTGCCGTGAGCCATCAAAAACCGGAGCGGACACACCTGCAAACGATTTTACCGGTAATCTGAGCTGCCAACCCTGCCATCAGCAAGAACATGCCGACTGGACACAATCGCATCATTATATGGCTATGCAACCGGCTAATGACAGCACGGTACTCGGCGACTTCAACAATGCTACCTATACAGCCGATGGCGTTACCAATAAGTTCTTTCGGAAAGATGGCAAGTTCTTCCTGAATACGCAGGATGCCGATGGTCAGTATCGAGATTTTGAAGTGCTGTACACATTTGGTTTCGTTCCGCTGCAACAATATCTGATAGCCTTTCCCGGCGGACGCATGCAGGCCACCCGCGCCTCTTGGGATACCCAAAAAAAGAAGTGGTTTCACCAATATGCAGGTGATAAAATACCTGCCGGCGATTGGTTGCACTGGACCGGTAATGCACAAAACTGGAATACCATGTGTGCCAGTTGCCACAGCACCAATTTGCAAAAAGGCTACGACCCGCAAACCGATACCTACCATACAACCTACAACGACATCAATGTAAGCTGCGAATCATGCCACGGGCCCGGAAAAAATCATATTGACTACATCAACGGAGCATATGCTAACGGAGATCGGGTTGATGGATCCCTGCTAAAACTCTACAAAAATGCGGGACAGATAGCCGAAGTGAATACCTGTGCCTATTGCCATGCCCGAAGGGTTGATGTTACCGGTGCAGTATTGCCGGACAAGGAGTTGCTCAACGATTTTATTCCGGAATTGCCCACCAATCAGTTTTTTTATGCCGATGGGCAAATGAATGATGAAGACTATAACTACACATCATTTGCACAAAGCAAAATGTTTAGCCGTGGTGTGCAATGCAGTAATTGCCACAACCCGCATAGTGGTAAGCTAAAACTTGACAATAGTTTGGTATGCGGTCAATGTCATGCATCCGATACCTATGCTGTTCCTTCTCATACCATGCATGCGCAAAGCCTCACCGAAGTAAATTGTGTAAGCTGCCACATGCCATCTAAAATGTATATGGGCAACGATCTTAGACACGATCACAGCTTCAGAATACCAAGACCTGATTTGACCGCAAAATATAATGTTCCCAATACCTGCAACAGCTGCCATACCAACAAATCTGCATCATGGGCTGCCGATGCTGTAAGCGCACATTTTGGCGAAACCCGCAGCTACCATTTTGCCGAACACCTTGTGCCGGGTAGCCAACTTGATGGCGGTAGCGAAGCACATCTGAATACCTTACTTGCCGATACGGCTACGCCAAAAATCGTAAAAGCAGCAGCGCTCTACTATATTACCCAATTGGGTACTGCATCGGCTGCTAAAACCTTGACCAATCATATTTCAGACTCCAATGCATTAGTGCGGTACCATGCCCTCCGTGGTTTGGAGAATGTGCCGGCAAATGCATGGTCATCCATGGTTGAAAAAGTTTTTACCGACCCTGCAAGAGCCGTACGGATTGCTGCTGCCCAATTGTACTTGGGCATGCCAAACGAACAAATTCCTGCGGCAGTTTTTCCTTCGTTTACGCAAGCCAAAAATGAGTTGTATCGTTTTGTAATGTTTCAAACCGATTTTGCCATTGGCAATGTGCAGGCCGGTGATTATTACAGACGCACGGGTGATATTGCCAATGCGGAATTTTATTACCGCCGTGCAGTGGCAAAAGACAGTCAGTTGGCCATTGCCCGCGTAAACCTTGCCAGCACACTAAACCAAACGGGTAAGAATGATGAAGCCTTGCAACAACTATTGCTAGCGGCTAAACTAGAACCCAATAGCGACCATGTGTATTACAGCCTCGGTTTGATGCATGCCGAAATGGGTAATTTGCCCGAGGCCGCTAAAACACTGCAAAAGGCATTTTCAATCAACCCGGCCAATATTAGGGCGAGGTATAACTATGCACTAATCATGCAACAAAACGGTAAAACCGCTGAAGCCGAAAAAGCCTATTTAGATGGATTGAAAATAAGCCCAACCGATGGCGACCTGCTTAATGCACTTACCATATTATATGCGCAGGGCCGGCAAATGAACAAAGCTTTGCAAACCGGAAGAATATTACAGCAATATCATGGCGATAATCCCGCCTACCAGCAAATATTGCAGCAACTTCGGCTAAGCAAGTAATGATTAACCCAAAGCCACATCGAGTATCATCATTACTACAAATCCACCAATAAAGCCCATTACGGCCTGATCGGTGTATTTGTCTCGCTGTGTTTCTGGTATTACTTCTTCTACCACCACATAAATCATGGCACCTGCGGCAAAGGCCAATGCAAAAGGCAACACGGGTTGCATGTAAATAACGGCGAGTGCGCCAATAACGCCTGCCACCGGTTCCACAATGGCACTAAGCTGGCCATACCAAAAACTTTTAGCCCTGCTTACGCCATTGCGACGCAAAGGCATAGCTACTGCAATGCCTTCCGGAAAGTTTTGGATGCCGATACCAATGGCTAAGGCAATGGCCGCAGATATGGATGCATCAGGCATACCATTGGCAGCCGCGCCAAACAATACACCTACCGCTAATCCTTCGGGAATATTGTGCAGCGTGATCGCCAAAATCAATAGCGTTGTTCTGCGCCATTGGGTTTTTACCCCTTCACTTTCTGCCATGCCAAAATTGAGGTGCAGGTGAGGCAAAAACCTGTCGAGAAAGTAGATGAACAATGCCCCACCTAAAAAGCCCACTGCTGCGGGCATCCATGCCATGCCGGGGAACATGCGTTCGCTCATTTCGATGCTGGGGTTAAGCAGGCTCCAAAAACTGGCCGCCACCATTACCCCACCGGTAAAACCAAGCATGGTATCCAACGCGCCGCGATGCATTTTCTTAAAAAAGAAAACCAACGAAGCGCCCAGCGCTGTAACCAGCCAGGTAAAAGTGGTGGCCACCAGTGCACTCCAAACGGGTCCTATCTTTTGCACCCACATTTCTAATTCCTGCATCATCATAGATTTAGTCTGCCTTTACATAAATATTATTGCTAATGGCAGCGCTTATCTGCACTACCTGCCCCGATGCCAGTAACAAATCGGCCGACTGATCGAAGGCGTAACGTTTTTGCACTATCAGGTGGGTGTCAATATCCAGCGATTTTTGCCCCAGCAGCTCAAGAAATGACGCATCGTGATTTTGTACGGCACAAATGATAGCAGGTTTGCCGGCAGGCCATTCAGCTAACAAAAATTGCTCCCGGGGCTGCAATTCGCCCGATGCGTCCGGAATTGGATCACCATGCGGATCAAAGCGAGGATGGCCCAAATAAGCATCCAGCCTCACCGTTAATTCGGCACTTTGTATATGCTCCAGTTGCTCGGCTATGGCGTGCACTTCGTCCCAGGCAAAGCCCAGTTTCTCGCTTAAAAAAAACTCCCACAGCCTATGCCGCCTGATAATAGATAAAGCAATCTTCTTGCCATCGGTGGTTAGACTACAGCCATAATACTTTTCGTAGTGCAGTAATTTTTTTGCCTCAAGCTTTTTCAGCATATCGGTAACTGAAGCGGGCTTGGTTTGCATCCGTTCGGCAAGGCTATTGGTAGAAACCTTTTGCTGCAACTGTTGCAGGTGCCAAATGGTTTTGATATAGTTTTCCTCCGCCTGACTAAACATATTTTTAGGCGAAACTAAAATTATAATGCGTTATCCAACGATTTTCTTTTGTGGATTCCTGCTTTTTGTTGCTACGCCATTCCGGTTGTATATAAATTCTGTATAAATACTGTAACAATCCACCGCAATCGTTGTGGGGGTACTTGATGTATGTTTTACACTATATTCGGCCCCTCTAAAAAATATGCATGAGCGACTTTAAGAACTACAACGTACCATACCCGGTTGATCCGCAATATGCAAAGCGGGTGGCTTATTTCAGTATGGAGTTTGCCATTCACCAACCATTGAAAATTTATAGCGGCGGCCTTGGCTTTTTGTCGGGATCGCATTTGAGAAGTGCTTTTGAACTCAAGCAAAATCTTATTGGTATAGGCATTTTTTGGAAATTTGGTTACTACGATCAGGGACGTAATCAGGATCAAACCCTGCATGTACAATGGAACGAAAAAATTTATAATTATCTGGTAGATACCGGTATCAAATTTCAGATACCGGTGCACGATCACCCGGTTTGGGTAAAAGCATTTTACCTGCCTCCGGATACCTTTCAATCAGCGCCATTATTCTTGTTGAGTACCGACTTACCGGAAAACGATTATGTCAGCCAAACCATTAGTCATCGTCTTTACGATGCTAACTCCGCTACAAAAGTTGCCCAGTTTATTTTGCTGGGCATTGGCGGTGCCAAATTGCTGGACGAGTTGAATTTCAATCCGGATGTGTACCACTTAAATGAAGCCCATGCGGTAAGCAGTGTTTTTTATCTGATTAAGAAGTTTGGCAGCCGGGAAGAGGTAAAGAAACGACTCGTTTTCACTACCCATACACCCGAAGAAGCCGGCAACGAAAAGCACGATATTTTCCTTTGCGAAAAAATGAGTTATTTCTATGGCATGCCTTTATCGCAGGTAAGGAAACTTACTGAAATGGAAGGCGATATGTTTAACCATAGCCTGGCAGCATTTCGATTTGCACGCAAGGCCAATGGTGTAAGTAAATTGCATGGCGAAGTGAGCCGAAAAATGTGGGGGCATTACAAGCATATTCCCGAAATAACCAGTGTTACCAATGCCCAAAACTGGAAATACTGGGCCGATAAACAATTGTATCGTTTTGCAGAAGAAGGTAACGACTTTGGCTTTGACGACCGCAAGCGGTATCTGAAAAAAAGGGCATTTGATCTTGTCGCCGATCAGTCCGGCAAGTTGCTTGACCCCGATGTACTTACAATAGTATGGGCGCGTCGTTTTGCAGGGTACAAGCGTGCCGAACTCATCACCCGCGATCAACAGCGTTTTGAGGCCTTGCTGAACAATACTGATCGTCCGCTGCAGATTATTTGGGCAGGCAAGCCCTATCCCATGGATTATGCCGCCATCAGCGACTTTAACCATTTAGTACACCTGAGCAAGCAATATAAAAATGTAGCCGTGTGCACCGGGTATGAACTTACGCTAAGCAAGCGCCTTAAGCAAGCCTCTGACGTTTGGCTGAACAACCCAAGAGTGCCTCGCGAAGCAAGTGGTACAAGTGGCATGACTGCAGCTATGAATGGCTCCGTAAACTTCAGCACTTTTGATGGCTGGATATGCGAATTTGCCAACCATGGCAACAACAGCTTCATTGTGCCCAATACCGATTACAGCAAAATGAATGTGCAGGAGCAGGACAATTATGACCTTAACCATCTGTACGATATTTTGGAAAATCAGATTATCCCGCTGTACTACAACGATAAAGATACCTGGCGGCAGATAGTTAAAAACGGTATGCGCGATGTGCGTGTACAGTTTGACAGCAACCGTATGGCACACGAGTACTACGAAGTAATGTACAACAAGGCATAGCCGTTATAAGCAAGTATATTTTTTAAATGCCGGTGCTTTATAGCAGCCGGCATTTATTTTTACGACCAACATGGCAGATATACAAATTATTCGCACCAATGCTACTCACGATGCTTTCAGGGAAATGGTGAGCCTGCTGGATAAGGAATTGGCGATTACGGATGGTGACGAACACGATTATTATCATCAATACAACCAGATAGATAGTATCCGGTTTGCCGTAGTAGCTTACCTGCAACAAGAACCCATTGGCATTGGCGCCATTAAGCCTATGGCAGATGGTGTAATGGAAGTAAAGCGCATGTATGTAATGCCGCAGCAGCGTGGCTTTGGTGTGGCTGCCCATATACTGCAAGCGCTTGAGGTATGGGCTGCAGCATTGGGCGCACACAGTGTTGTGCTGGAAACAGGGAAAAGACAACCCTCGGCTATTGCGCTCTATGAAAAATGCGGCTATACCCGCATGCCCAATTATGGGCAATATGCGCAAATGGAAAATAGTGTTTGTTTCAAAAAGTCATTAGCGTAATAGAAACTTTATTCCAACCTAAAAAGAAGTTCGCCTCCCTGCATCATATCGGCATGATGTATATGCATATCGTCAAGGCGCTTGCCGTTAAGCGCTGCTTCTGTTATGCGTAAAGCATCCTTATTACTTCGCTTCACTACTATTTGCAATTGCTTGCTATTGGGCAGCGCTATAGTTGCTTTATCTACGCTAGGCCAACCAAATACATACTCGCCCGATGCAGGATTCATGGGGTACATGCCCAACATACTCCACACCAGCCATGCACTCATTTGTCCGCAATCTTCGTTGCCACTAAGACCATCCGGATTATCATGGTATTGCTCATTTATAATCTGTCGAATGCGTTGCGCCGCTTTTACCTGTTCACCAAGCGCACTGTACATGTAGGCTATATGATGACTTGGTTCGTTGCCATGCGCATACTGCCCTATCAGCCCGCTTATATCGCCGCTTACATTATCACCATTCATTTGGCTTGTGGTGGCAAATAAGGTATCGAGCTTATCAATCAACGGTTTGCGGCCACCCAAAAGCCGGGCGTATGTATCAACTGCATGCGGCACAAAAAATGTATGCTGCCAGGCTGTACCCTCAATATACATGCCTTCAAAACCATGCTCGCTATAATAAGGGTCAAATGGTTCTACCCATGTGCTGTCGCTGTTTTTTGCTCTGAAGAACCCGGTTCTTGCATCAAAGAGTTGAGCAAATGAATTAGAGCGTTTTGAGTAGTAGTCATAATCGGCCTTGTTGCCTAGTTGTTGCGCCACCTGTGCTATACACCAATCGTCGAAGCTATATTCCAACGTCATGGTAACACTCCACCCGTGTTTATCCTGCGGCACGAAGCCATACTGCCGGTATGCATCTGTACCTCTTATGTTTTGCATGGCGCTAGCCTTCATGGCCTTATAAGCAAGTTGATAATCGAAGCCCTTGATATTTTTTAATATGGCATCTGCAATCACCGGCACGGCATGATAGCCAGTCATGGTATTCGTTTCATTGAATTGCAAATCCCACACCGGAAGCAAACCATGCTGCTCGTAAAAGAGCAACATGCTGTTAACCATATCTCCTACTCTTTCCTCATGCAATACGGTAAATAAGGGATGATTGCCACGGAACGTATCCCACAAACTAAATACTGAATAAACATTGCCTTTTGATGTATGCACTACACTATCTGCACCACGATATGCATTGCTTGCATCGCTATACAAATTTGGCGCCAGCATACTGTGGTACAGTGCGGTGTAAAACATGCGTTTGTAAGCACTATCTGTCGTTTCAATTTTTATTTTTTGCAATTGAGATTCCCATATCTGTTCGGCACGTGCACGCACTTCATTAAAATTATAGCCGGGTAGTGTGGCAAGCCCTTCAATAGCACCTTGCTCAGAGGCATGGCTGATGGCTACTTTAATATGATGAACAGCTGCTGTGGCTGCCGGCAGATGCAGATAAGCCATTACCTGTTGCGCCTTAGCGGAGTCGCCCGCTATCATTTTTTTGTCGGCAAATAGCGTAATACTATCTACAGGATGTTCGCTGCGTATGGCAAAATATACCTGCTGATTTTTCGCCCAACCTGTGCTTTTTCTGTAGCCGGCAAATGTGTGGTTATCTACACGATGCAATACTGCTTCCACCGGTCTGTCCCAGTTTATGGCAAAACCTAAATTAACCAACAACGCAGCGCTGTTGGTTGCAGTATCAAAACGGTAGCGATGCAAGGCAACTCTTTCCGTTGCCGTCAGTTCGGCATTAATTTTAAAATCGTTGAGGTAAACCTGATAATATCCCGGTGAAGCTTTTTCCTGCGCATGGCTGAAAAAGCTTCGTGGCGCCAAGGTATCAAAGGGTTTGTCCGAAATGGGTAAAATTGAAATGTCGTACAAATCGCCAATGCCGGTACCACTCAAATGGGTATGGCTAAATCCGGCAATCATGCTATCGCTGTAATGATAACCGCTGCACCAATCCCAACCCTGTGTGCCGTTGTCAGGACTCGCCTGCACCATGCCAAAAGGAAGCACAGCACCCGGGTAAGTATGCCCGTGGCCACCCGTACCTATAAATGGATCTACATATTGAGTGAGTTGCTCCTGCTTTTCCGATTGATTTGAAGAACAGGCAGTAAGCCAAACGCAAACAATAACCAGCGCAGCAATAGTATTTTTCATGGTAGCGTTTTTCACTTCTACCGTAAAAAAAACAACAAAAGCCGAGATGCGATTTTAAATTACTTGAATTGCTACTGAATCAGATCGCCAAAGAAAACAGCATTCATAAACAGCTTTGTTCCTCCCAGCCAAAACGCACGGAAGTTGGGATTATCAGCCATCATGATCAATTTGCCACTGCCCAGCGATTGCACATTTACGCTGGCCATATTTTTCATGGCTTTGTAATTATCCTGCTGTATGTAGCCGCTTTGCAATGGATCCGCACCATATTGCAAAGGACTACCGAACAAACGCTTCGAGGGTTTCATAAACACGCTATTGGTTTTAAGCAGATCAACATACGGATGCGAGTAGCCATAACCCAATGGATGCGTAGTATCAAGAGACGCACGCACCACTGCGCCATTCATGCGTCTTGCACCACTTATTTCATCGCGATCGGCATATTGCATGTTGTCGCTGTTTTCCGCCGCATCGGCGCGATTAAATTCCACAGTAGCCAATTCGTTTTGTACACACCATTGTATGGCATCCTCGCAAGCTATTAAAGTGCCGCCATTACTTATCCAGTTGCGCAGCTTGCTTTTATCTATCAACCCATAATTTCCACTCACCATAATGAGTACATTGTATTTACTCAGATCGCTGCGGTTGAAATAATCGGTTCCCAATTGTACCAAAGGAATTTTCATACGCTGGTCAAAAAGATGCCACACTTCACCGGCATCCGTTGCACTTACTCCCGTGCCGGTAAGCATAGCTACACTTACTTTTTGTAATCGGCGCTGTTGCGCACTACCCAGATCGGAACCGGCAATAGCGGTACCCGTTTTTGTGGCGGTAATCTGCACTCCAAATTCGCGACAAAGATCTTCGAGAATCTTAGTAAGGGCAGTTTCAGAAACCGATTGGGAGGCTACGGGAATCATAATTGATCCCGCACCAAAAGAGCGACTACCCGCCACCGTTGGTAACGCTAAAGTCTTAGCAGCAACTTTGGTAATGATACCTTGCTGTTGCAACTTGTACAATACCGCCGGAGCATGCAATTGACGCCAATCCATTAGATAGGCATATGCTCCATTGGTGGCAAGCAAACTGCCAGTTGCTGGTTTCATGTTTTCAAGACTAACGGCATTGTTCCAGTCAACAGCACCTTCATTGGCTTTTATGCCTGCATAGTCCAAACCAAAAGCAAGTGGCATGGTCCATGCCGTGATATCGTAAAATAAACTGTCCTGAAATGTATTGAACTTATCAAACACAGCCCTTATGAGCCGGTACTGCGGTTGTTGCAAGGGTACGGCATAGGCCTTTCCACTGGCGTATTGCTGCCCGCCAACCGTCATCGTTTTGGTAACGGGATAAATATTTACCCGATGCCTCACCAGCATCTCAGCAAAAATGCGTACGCGTTCAGTATCGTATGCATCACCAAACACGTATGCTTCTGTGCCAAAGCCCGCTGCCTCCTTGATGGCATTGCTATATGACTCCCGTTGAAAAGCCAATAACTCAGTACGCAAATTCTGTGCAGCATCAAGCGTACTTAGCGTTGTTGTAAATTGGTTGCGAATAGTAAATGGAAAACTAAGTAAGCCATTACTCGTTTCTTGCGCATGGCCCCGGCTGCTGGCTTGCTCAAACAATATGCCTACCGCACCATGTATATCGGGGAATGTGCTGCCTTTGCCATAGTAAAAATCATCGTAGCCTTCGCGGGTAAAATACATGCTGCCAATACTATCGAGATAGCGTGCATGGAAGCTGCCAATTTTTGCGGTAAGCACCTGGTTTTGTGCCGGCGTAAGTGGATTAACACGACTAGGAACACCCGGCTGAAAAAAGAATGAACTATTGCTACCCATTTCATGGTGATCAGTTAGAATATTGGGTCGCCAATCGTGAAAGTATTGCAATCTGTTTCTGCTTTCTACGTGTACGGCGGGCAGCCAATCTCTGTTCAAATCAAACCAATAATGATTGAATCTTCCGCCGGGCCATACTTCATTAAACTCCCTGCTTTGCGGATCTGTAACAAGGGTGGCACTCTTATGTTGGTTGGCCCAGGTGGCAAAACGATTTAGCCCATCGGGGTTAAAACTCGGATCAAGCAAAATGACAGTATTGCTAAGCATGGCATCAATAGCGGGCCCTTCGGCTGCGGCTAAATAATAGGCAGCAATCAAGGAGGCATTGCTTCCACTGCTTTCGTTACCGTGAATACTGTAACCCATCCAAACCACAACCGGATCGTTGGCGGCGGCGGTAAATTTTGCCGCAGGTTCGCTGTATTGTAAATGGCGCTTACGCACATTGTCAATATCCGCTATATTTTTCGACGAACTGATGACAAGCAGCAGTTGTTCGCGGCCTTCATAGGTTCGGCCTGTAACCTGCAGGGATATACGATCAGGTCTTGCAGCGGCAACGGCTTTCATGTAGTTTACCAATTTATCGTGCGTCACATGCCATTCCCCCACCTCATGCCCAATGATATCCCGGGGCTTTGGCACTTTGGATGAGTAGCTCACATTGCGCGGCAAATAATATCCTTCCAAAGAATAATCAGTTTGCGCCAACACTGCTAAAGAAAATAAGCTGGCTGCAATAAAAATCCCGATGCGATTGATCATAGTAAATGCAATTAGTAATAAGACGCTGTTGCCGCTGAAACGGGGCGATCAAATAAAAACATTTTTAAACAACCGGCAGCATCGGCATGAGGTGAGCAACCTTATACCTGCACCATTTTCCATTTACCCTTTTTGAAAAAATAGTAGTACAGCAAGGTATTCACCGATTCAGAAACGGGTATAGCAATAAACACACCCATTGGCCCCATGTTCATCGTAATGGCTAAAAGGTAGGCCATGGGTATCTGCAAGGCCCAAAAGCCGAACAAATTAATATAGGTAGGCGTGCGCGTATCGCCCGCACCATTAAAGGCATTGGCCAATACCATGCCGATGCCATAACAGATATAGCCAATACTAACCACCCGCAAGGCCTGCACACCATAGGTAAGTGCCGCCGCATCGGGGATAAAAAGACCCAGTAAAAACGGCGACAATAACAAAAAAAATATCGTGACAAAACCCATAAACCAGGTGTTATACTTTGCTGTCTTAATTACTGATTCTTCAGCAAGTGCAGGCTGCGCTGCACCCAAATGCTGCCCCACCAACGTAGCGGCCGCATTGCTCATACCCCATGCCGGTAAAATAAAAAACAACAGTAACCTGATGGCTGTTTGATAACCGGCTGCAGCGGCTTCTCCACCGGTTTGCACTACCAGTCTTGCTAAAAAAATCCAGCTGCCCGAAGCAATGATAAACTGCAAAGTGCCGGGGGTAGCAATCTTTACCAATTGGGCAATAATGGAGCCATCCCAGGTGAAACTTGACGTTTTCATCTTAATGATACCGCTACCCTTTAATAAATGATAGCATTGGTATGCCACACCACAGCCACGGCCAATGGCAGTGGCCCATGCAGCACCTTCCAATCCAAATTGCCATATAAACAGCGGATCAAGGACAATATTGATAAGATTGGCCAGCCAAAGACTTTTCATGGCAAGGGCTGCATTGCCGGCACCGCGAAAAATGCCGTTAATCATAAACAACAACATGATAACCGGAGCACTGCCAAATACAATGGCCGTATAGCCTTTACCTGCCATGGCAGTGGCCGTAGAGGCACCCATTAATTGCAATAAATTATTGGCACCCCAAACCCCAAGGGCGGCAAAAAAAACTGAGGCAATAATGGTAACGAGTATCGCCTGTGCACCGGCATGTGCTGCGGCTTCAGGCTTTTTCTCACCAATGCGACGCGCAACGGTAGCGGTGGCTGCCATGCTAAGACCTATGGCAACGCTGTATACCAGTGTGATAACGGACTCCGTCAATCCCACCACCGTTACGGCACTGTTATCCAGAAAAAGATTGACAAAATAAATGTCGACCAATGCAAAAACGCTTTCCATACCCAGTTCGAGCATCATGGGTATGGCCAGCAGCATGATGGCCTTTCGAATAGAAATGGCTGTAAAGTCAATAGCTGTATCGGCAAGCGAAAGCTTTATAAATGCGCGTATGGCGCTAATTCTTTTTGTTACGGGAAAAGATGGCATGAAGCAGTATTAGAGGCACCAATGGCCTTTTAAAAAAATGGTTAACATGCAATGTGATGATGATCATCACGCAAAACCTACTTCATATGCGTATGCTTACAGGATGGCAAATATGGCCTTTTATCCCGGCAATACTTTTATTTTTTTCGCATACATATTGCTGCGCTAATGATGATAACCGGACAATTGCTGCCAGGCTGCAGGCAAATAGTTTATCATATCGCCGGGCTGCATGGCTTGTGTGCCCATGGCCCCCGCACATATATCGCCAGCCAAGCCGTGCAGATAAACAGCCAGCAATACGGCTTGCAATGGCGGTATGGGCTGTGCCAGCAATCCGGTCATCAGGCCGCTGAGCACATCGCCGGTTCCACCTTTGGCCATGCCATTATTACCGCTGTTGTTAATGTACATTTTACCGCCGGGGGTAAATACCATCGTGTGGTGTCCTTTCAGTACAATGGTAATATTATGCTCAATGGCCATTTGTTTGGCTTTACCTATTCTTTCATAAGCATTAGCGCTTGTGCCTGCCAACGCATCAAATTCTCCAATATGTGGGGTTATTACTGTGAAGCTTTCCTGCTTGCGTAACCTAAGCAAATTAATATCCCCGGCCAGCATACGCAGAGCTCCGGCATCCAACAGCAGCGCTTCATTGTAATGCGTTAGCGTATCGCGCAGCAAAGCAACCAAGGCATCATCTTGCGCAGGCCAACCAAAGCCCATACCTACTGCTTTCACTTTTTGTGCATATTGTGCTTGTTGCCAAAATGGCAAATCGCTGCTTACCAAAACAAGCTCAGAAAATTTACTTGTAAAAAGCTGATGATTTTTTGCAGCACTTTGTATCAATACCAATCCTACACCGCTGCGCAATGCCGACCCCGCGGCCAGCAGGGCTGCGCCACTATAAGACGTATGCCCCTCCATAAGCAGGCAAGTACCCCTGCTGCCTTTGTGCGCAAATGTGCTGTATAGCGGAGGAAAAATAAATGGTGCATGAGCATCTATCACTTGCGCATAGGCTTCTACTTCTTCTATAAATGCAGGATGCAATCCAATATTGAGCAAATGCCATCGTCCTAAAAAAAATTCATGACCGGGAATGAAAAAACACGGCTTGGCACATTGAAAACTTAAGGTGTGCGTGGCTTTCAATATGATGTCGGCTGCGCCATTGGCACTGTCGGTAAACAGTCCGGATGGAACATCAATGGCAATGACTATATTGTTGTTGCTGTCGTTAACTGCCTTAACCATTTTAGCGGCAACTCCGGCTAAACTTCTGTTGAGGCCTGATCCAAAAAGCGCATCAATAATTACAGCACCACTATCTGGTATTATCAGTTCATCTTCTGCCTTCACGTGATATAAGGGTACATGTGTTTGCCGGAGCTTCTGCAGGTTGTGCAAATGATCGTCACTGTAGGCATCGGCATCCACTACGTACACCGTGGTTTTGCGGGCATGCTTATACAGCAATCTTGCTATCACCAGGCCGTCCCCACCATTATTACCGGGACCGCATAACACAATTACAGGTCGCTCGGGGTGGTGTACCAATAGTTTAT
Organism: Chitinophagaceae bacterium; assembly: GCA_024643625.1. Lineage (GTDB taxonomy): Bacteria > Bacteroidota > Bacteroidia > Chitinophagales > Chitinophagaceae > Phnomibacter. Next base: position 9,720 of record JAHEMO010000017.1, on the reverse strand, counting down.
CAATCCAATGAAAAGCAGCCGTAGCCGCCCTTTCCATTAGCGCCAAACTGCTAATGGGTTCAGTATCCATAGTGAATCTGTCCCATTGCTGTACCTGCCTGGCCGATAATACTAGCATGGCCTAAATTTACGACATGCCTACTTAGGTTCAGCAGCGAAAATCAGGAAGTTGGCACTATGCTTTCTGCTGGTGGCGGGTCATCCAAATGAGGCTCCTGATTGGGCTCGTCGGGAACAGAATCGTCAGCATGATCTATATACTCATCATAATAAATGCGTATCAGCAACAGGAATAAGGAAATTAGCAGGGGACCAAAAATCAAACCCAAGAAACCAAATAACCCCAGACCCACAATTACTCCAAAAACAGTAATAAGCGGGTGTATATCGGCCATATATTTCTGCAACACAAAACGGAAAATATTGTCGCTGCCACCAATGGCAATCAGCCCCCACAAGGCCAGCCAAATACCGCTGTTGGTTTCGCCTCCGGCAAATTTCAATATTACCAAGGGCACCCATGCCGCCATGGTACCCACAAATGGAATTACTGAAGAAATGCCTGTAATAACTCCCCAAAGCACCGGCTTATCCACGCCAAACATGAAGTATCCAATGGTGGCCACCACCCCTTGAACAGCACCCAATACCGGAATACCAACAGCATTGCTTATCACTACCTGATTGCTTTCGCGCATCAGCCGGTCGCGGTTTTTGGGACGCAGCGGTATATGGCGCAGTATCCACCTTTCCATGCTGCCTACTTTCATAAGCATGAACCACAGGATGAAATACATGATAAACACATTAGCCACTGTATTTAGGGTTGTACTCACCATCTTACCCGCCAAACTGGCCAAAATGCCCGGTAACTTAGCCAAATTCTCTTCCGACAGCAGATTCAGGTTGTACTTCTCTATCAGGAAGCTTTCAATTTTCCGCACACTCGCTTCTATCTGCGACGTGTCTGTAATATGTTGCGCTACTTCACCTATCAAAAAATCAATAACCCAGCTGATGGGTAGCACTATGATGATGAATGAAATGAGAATAAGGGTAAGAGCGGCAAGCCATTTTGGCCATTTCCACACGACGGAGAGTTTAATCATGGGCTTTCGCATTAGCGAATACAGTGCTATGCTACCAAGAAAAGCACCTAACATGAACTCCATTTCCTGATAGATGAACCAGCCCAGGGTTCCCAGTATCATTAGAAATAAGATCTGCCGGATGACCCCGGATGAAATATAATCGTTGTGATGCATGCGACAAACCTAATACAAATGACTATTTGAGAAACGCCTCGACGGCCTTATGTCGATTTTCTTTTTGATGGCAACAGCAGGGCATTATTACCGGTATGGACACATTTTTCTGGGGCATATGCAATGGTGGGTTTCTTCAATTGCCTGTGGTAACAGTCGAAAAAAATACTTCGCATTTGAATGATTCCGTCATTTGCCTTTATATTAGAAGCTTCATAGCTACCAGATCCTCAATCATGAAAAAAATACTAGTTGTAGACGACGAACAAGACGTTCGTATCCTTTTCGAACAGCGATTCCGCAAAGAAATCCGCAATAACGAAATCAGTTTTGCTTTTGCCTATTCGGGCGAGGAGGCATTGAAATACCTGCAGAGCCTGGACCATGAAGCAGTACTTATATTGAGCGACATAAATATGCCCGGTATGAGCGGCCTGCAACTGCTGCAAAAAATAAAGGAAGAACACATTTCGCCACCGCCCGTAGTGATGATGATTACCGCCTACGGCGATGAAGAAAATTACAGTACTGCCATGCGGCTTGGTGCCGATGATTTTTTGACTAAGCCCGTCGATTTCAGCGCTTTGAAAGACAAGTTACTGCACATACCCGATGCAGGCTAATGGCCGTTATTCTCTTTTAATTAATCCTTGCTGCCAGTTTTTCTGCGCAGCATAAACCTGACCCGCCCGTGCAGCGGCCCGGTTCTTAATGCCTCGTTTCTGCAACCGGCGTACATCCAGATTGAACACGCCAAACTCTTCCAGCACGATGCCTTGCATGCGGTAAAAACCCTTGCCCTGCAGTGGAAATGCCTTTACACTATCGGCAAAGTGAACCGTATCGAGCCAGTCGCCGGCGGCGTCAATAAAAGTGCCGAAAAACATAAGTTCGCGCCTAATAGTTTGCACGGGTTTCCAGGTAATTAGGTAGCCCAACATATTTACTGTCTTCCCGGCGTACTGCGCCATTTGCACGGCCGGTATGCAGTCAGCGCCGTCGTCGTCTACCAAATCAAAAGGATTGCAAAGGGTAAAGCCCAATAACTCCATTTCGTCCAGCGCATCGTCAAGCGGATGATAGGCCAGCTGCGGCAAATGAAAGTCTGGGACGGGCTCATTAAATAAAGGTTTTACTGCTTCCATGGAATACTACTATTTCTTTTGTTTGGTGGTTTCCCGTTGCTGCTGATGCCGGTGCAAAAAATTGGCCTCCCATAGCAGTTCTTTTTTTGTTTTTCCGGTAAAGCGCAATGCTCCCACCCTGATGAGTGTGTTCAGTTGCCCGAGGCCAATGGCCGTACGTTCTATGAAATTGTGCAGCGTTGTATACGTGCCGCCATCGGCACGTTCCGTTACTATGTTGTCACGTATTTGTTCGCCCAGGCCCTGTATATGTATAAGCCCCACGTGTACCGTATGGCCCTCAATATGTGTTAATGCTTCACTGCTGTTTACACACGGGGCAAGTACCGTAGCACCTGCCTTTCTTAGTTCGTGGAAGTACAATTCAGTATTGTAAAAACCACCGAAGTTGTTGATCACCGCCACCATAAATTCCATGGGGTAATAGGTTTTCAGAAAAAGGCTCTGGTAACTTTCCACCGCAAAGCTGGCGCTATGCGCTTTGCTAAAACTATAACCGCTAAAGCTCTCTATCTGCCGCCAAACCTCCCCCGTCAGGTCTTCGCCATAACCCCGCGCTTTGCAGTTGCTGAAAAACTCTTCCCTAATGCGCATAATCTCTTTTTTACCGCGATACTTACCACTCATGGCACGTCTTAAGATATCGGCATCGGCCATATCGATTCCCGCAAAATGGTGCGCCACTTTTATCACATCTTCCTGATACACCATCACCCCATAGGTTTCCTCCAGCAGTTGCTCCATCAGCGGATGCAGGTAGCTAAACTTATCGGGATTATGAAAGCGATAGATATATTGTTTCATCATACCGCTTTGGCTTACGCCCGGCCTTATAATGCTGCTTGCCGCTACAAGCGTCAGGTAGTCGTCGCAGCGCAGCTTTTTCAGTAATTGCCGCATGGCAGGACTCTCAATATAAAAACAGCCGATGGTATCTGCATGCCGTATTTGCGCAGCTACTTTCGGGTCGCGCTTAAATTTTTCAATGGCATGTATGTCAATATCCTTTTCGCGGTTGGCCCGCACCAGGCGCAAACATTCCTTAATATGGCCGAGGCCGCGCTGGCTAAGGATATCAAGCTTATAGAGCCCTACTTTTTCAGCCACAAACATATCGAGCTGCGAAGTGCCAAACCCCTTGGGCGGCATGGCTACCACGCTGTAGTGATACATGCTTTTTTCGCTGATGAGCATTCCCCCCGGATGAATGCTGAGGTGGTTGGGAAAATTGATCATCAGCTTGCCGTACTGTTCTATCAGCCGATGTATCTGATCCTCCGGCGGCTTATCCCCCAGCATGCGGTCGGGGCGATCGGCAAGGGCATCAATTTCGGCCTTCGGCATGCCAAATACTTTACCCAGTTCGCGCACTATAGCGCGGTATTGAAATGTATCGTACATGCCCAGCAGTGCTACATGATCTTTGCCGTAGCGCTTAAAAATGTAGTCAATTACCTCATCCCTGTCCTGCCAGCTAAAGTCAATATCAAAATCGGGCGGCGAAGTGCGGTGCGGATTTAAAAAGCGCTCAAAATACAGATCGAGCTCAATGGGATTTACATCGGTTATCTGCAGGCAATAAGCCACAATGCTATTGGCACCGCTGCCGCGGCCCACATAATAAAATCCGCGGCTTTGCGCATAGCGTATTACATCCCAGGCAATCAGAAAATAGGCATTAAAGGAGAGTTGGTTTATTATTTTCAACTCCTTCCTCACCCGCTGCAGGGCTTCTCTATTGTTTTTACCAAAACGATATTGCAGCCCGTCCAGCGCCAGCTTTTCCAGCAGTATGCGGTCGTCTTCCTTTCCTGCGGTAAATTGTTGTTTGTTTTTATCGGTATAAAAGTCAATACCAATATCGCACTGCTCCATAATGCGAAGGGTATGCGTAATCATGAAAGGATACTGCCGAAACGCCTCCATGAGTTTTGCCGCAGGCCAAAAGGTTTCGTCGGGAGTGGCGGTTTCCTGCACTGCCAGTTTGCTCAGCAGCGTATTGCCATCAATGGCACGCAGGAGCCGGTGCAGGTTGTAGTAGGTTTTGTTTTTAAACGTAGCAGGCTGTAGAATAACAAATTTATTGGGATGGCGCTGCGGCTCCATGCCGAAAAGCTTATTCACTTCGGCGGGTTTAACGCCAATGCATTCATGTGCGGCAAGCGCATCCGGTGTTTTGACGCCCAGCGGATAAATGACCCACACATCAGCCAAAGCATCTGCCGTAGCCGGAAAAGGCAAACCCTGTTGTAAGTGCCGGCTCAAAAACAGGTTGATGGCAGCAAACCCATTATTATTTCGGGCCAATACAATGTATAGCAGCCGGCTGCTACCCGGTGCGGTGTCATCGGCATTGTTTCTGATTTCTGCGCCGGCAATGGGTTTAATATTCGCCTGCAGGCAATAGTCTACAAAGTCCCAGGTGTCGCAGGTGCCGTTAATATTGGTTAGCGCCAGCATAGTGGCGCCCATATCGGCGGCATGCTGCACCAATTCCTCCGTGCCAAATGTGCCATAGCGCCAACTGAAATATGTTTTACAGTTCAGATACATACTTATTCCCTCAGGCAAATTACTAATATATTTAGCAAAGCGGCGACCGAAAAATTTGGGAACGCTATTGCCGCGGCCTATATATTAGCGCCTCAACGAAAGGAAAATGACGGAAACACAACAAACGGAGCAATCGCTTTTGAAGAACACGGCCCGACTGGTAGCCGCCACACTAATTGTGCTGGTAATGGTGGTAGGCAAATCGTTTTTGGTACCGCTGGCATGGGCGCTTATGATAGCCATGGCCAGCTATCCCATGCTCGACAGAATGGAGCAAAAGAGCCATATCTCGCGGCCGCTGGTTATCACCATTTTTTTGCTGGGGCTGCTCGTGGTGCTGGCCGGTATTGGCTACTTTTTTTATGTAGAGCTAAGCTCAATTTTCAAAGACCTGCCCACGCTAACCAACACAATTTCGGACCGCTTGAATGGCTTGTCGCAACAACTGGCAAAAGCCGGTGTGGCCATACCCGACCATGTAGACAAATCCTTTTTATCGGGATGGGTGGCGAAGCACGGCGATACGATATCAAATGCATTATCGAGCGTAGGCCTCAATATCTGGAACATCATTCTCATTATGTTCTACACCTTTTTTCTGCTATACTACCGCGACCTCATTTTTGAATTTCTTACCCGCCGGGGCGAAAAGCAAAACAACAAGGAGATGATGGAAAAGCGATTGGATCAATCGCTTGATATTACCCGTAATTACATCAAAGGCCTGATGGTTATTACACTGGTTTCCGCGGTAATGAACTATGTGATATTTCTCCTTTTCGGCCTCAAGTTTGCGTTATTCTTCGGCATCTTTCTGGCCATACTCAACCTCATACCCTATATCGGCAATCCGGTAGGGCTGGTTGTCATTATGCTTTTTGCCTTTGTAACCATGGATGGCTACACCAAGCCCCTGTTGCTTTTTATTGCCCTGTTCTTCATCAATTTTTTGCAAGACAATGTGGTGCGGCCCTGGATAATGGGCGATAAAATGCAGGTAAACGCCTTTGCCGTATTTGTAACCGTTATTGTGGGAAGTATGATATGGGGTGTATCGGGCATGATTTTATTTATTCCGCTGGTGGGCATCATCAAAATATTTATTGAAACCAGCAAAAGCTTTAGCGACTATGCCTTGCTGTTTGCCGATTTGCCCAAAAAGCCAAAGAAAGCAGCCAAGGGTAAAAAAGCCGAAGAATAGCGCATACATACCTGTATTAGCCGGCCACGCGGTGTCTGCAAAGAGAATGCTATCTGTTAAGACTTGGCACAGTAACCACCCTTTCCCGGTAAAGCCTTATACTTTTGCCGCCATTTTATGAGTAAAAAAGGAAAGGTGTTGGTGGCTATGAGTGGCGGTATTGATAGTACCGTTACGGCGCTTATGCTCCATCACGAAGGGTACGAGGTAGTAGGCATTACCATGAAAACCTGGGACTATGCCACCAGTACCGGCAACAGCAAAAAAGAAACCGGCTGCTGCAATGTGGACAGCTTTAACGATGCCCGCATGGCGGCAGTGCAGCATGGTTTCCCGCATTATATACTCGATATCCGCAGCGAATTTGGCGATTTTGTCATAGACAATTTTGTAGACGAATATCTGGCCGGCCGTACGCCAAACCCCTGTGTAATGTGCAATACACATATTAAATGGCGGGCGCTGCTGAAGCGTGCCGATGCGCTTGATTGTGAGTTTATAGCCACCGGCCATTACGGCATCATCAGGCAGCATACTAACGGACGCTGGTTTGTAAGCAAGGGGGTTGATGAAACCAAGGATCAGAGCTATGTGCTATGGGGGTTGCAGCAAGATTTGATGGCGCGCACCCTGTTGCCGTTAGGCAGCTACCGTAAAACGGCTATCAGGCAAATGGCACACGATTTTGGCTACCCCGAACTGGCAAAAAAAGCAGAGAGCTACGAAATATGTTTTGTACCCGACAACGACTACCGCGGTTTTCTGAAACGCCGTGTAGACGGACTGGAAGACAAAGTACAGGGTGGCTGGTTTGTAGATACTGCCGGCAAGAAACTTGGGCAGCATAAAGGTTATCCGTTTTACACCATTGGCCAGCGCAAGGGTTTAGATATTGCCATGGGAAAACCCGTGTATGTGGTGCATATTGACCCGGCGAATAATACCATTGTGTTGGGCGATGAAGCCGATTTGCAACGCGCAGAAATGTGGGTGGGTAAAATAAACTGGCAAAAACTGGATGGTATTACCGACGGGCAGGAAGCCTTAACCAAAATAAGATACAAGGATAGCGGTGCAGATAGTCAACTTTTCAATACTGATATTGAGCAAGTCCGCATTCGCTTTTACGAAGAAGTAAAAGGCATTGCACCCGGCCAAAGCGCTGTGTTTTACGATGGCGACGATGTAATTGGCGGCGGCATTATTCAATCCTACGCTTCACCATTTGCCGCAAACTGATACAAGGCGGCGCAAACTAACACGCTACGCCTATCTTAGCATTTCATAAAAAGGAATACAACCGGTGGTATTGGCACTTAAACATTTGCAGGTAAAATATTTATCATGGTTGGTGTGCGGTTGTTTGCTGCTTTCATCCTGCAGCGAAAAAACAATTGCCTACGATCCACCAACACCCGATGCCTATTACCCCATGCGCGTTGGCGATCGCTTTACTTATCGGTTGGATAGCACAGCCCTCACGCAGTTTGGGCGCGATACCATCGTTAGGCGCTATCGCGTAAAAGACAGTGTAGCCGAGCAGTTCACCGATGCCCGCGGTCGTGTGGCCTTCCGTTTGCAACGCGCCATACAACCGCTGGATGGCAGCACACCATTCCGCAACAGCGAAACCTTTGTGGTAGCCCTGCAGGATAATGACTGGATAGAATTTATAGAAAACAATATGCGTTTTATGAAACTGCGCGCCCCGCTGGAAAGCGGCTTTGCCTGGAAGGCGCACAGTTTTATAGAAACCTCAAGCCTGCAGTCGCCGGTGCGCTATCTGGCCGATTGGGAATATACCTATACCGGTGTGGCTGTACCTGCCACTATACTGAGCAAAACCTACGCCGATTGTGTAACTATTTTGCAACGCGACGAAGTGTTTCCCGAAGGGCCGTTTAATCCGCAGTTTTTTAAGCAATACGATTTTGGCATGGAAATTTATGCCAAAGACCTTGGCCTCATCTACCGCAACTTTGATCATAAAGTATGGCAACCACCGCGCAATGGCCTGCCCGGTTATTGGGAAGATGGCAGCTACCGCGTAGTGCTACAGTTGGAATCATCCAACCGGTAATAATCAACCATTCAAGACTGCTGCTTTACCGCTGCCAAAGCCATTGCAATGCGCCTTTGATATGCTTTCTGAAGTCTGCATCGGCAAAGGTTTCGGGGTGATGACCCAGCGCCGTATAAAAAGCCCTTCCGCCATCATATTCATGATACCATGCCGCAGGATGCCAATCGGGCATTTTGCCACCTTGATAGGTTTTCTCATCTGCAAGCAATACCACTTTTATAATATCGCGCTGCACTGATTTATAGTTGTAAATCTCTTCGAGCCTGTTAACTTTTGGATACCAGAACGATACCGCGGGATGCTTTGCATCGGTAACAATATAGTCAAGCTTTTGTGGCTTGGGATGGCTTTCAAAATAGGCACCCACCAGTTTATTATACCAGGGCCAGTCATACTCCGTATCGGCTGCAGCATGAATACCCAAAAATCTGCCGCCACTCTGTATATATTTTTCAAAAGCCAGTTGCTGGGCATCATCCAGCATATTGCCTGTGGTATTTAAAAACACTACCGTTTTGTACTGCTTCAAATTATTTGCTGTAAAAAGTGATGCGTCTTCTGAAGTATCCACCACTACTCCAAGTTCAGGCGCCATTTCCAAAAACATCTTTTTGCCCTGCGCAATACTGGCATGTCTAAAGCCCTTGGTTTTACTAAACACCAGCATTTTCGCCTGTTTCGCGCTATGGCCACCGGCACATTGCCATCCAAATGCTGCCATCAATACAATCACAATCAGATTCTTCATTTCTTTTCTTTTTTATGGTAAAATAGTACCATCGGCAAGCTCCTTGCGGCCTACCAGTTTGCTATGCTTATAGCCATACATAAAATACAATACAAGGCCAATGGCCATCCACACAAAAAACCACAACCAGCTAATAGTGGGAATTTCAATCATTAAATAGGCGCAGCTCAATGCCCCCAAAATAGGTATGAGAGACCATTGCCTGAGGGCAGTATAAACGGCTACTATTACTGCCAATACTATAAAAATGAGAAACAAAACTTCCTGATGATTTTCGTGCCCAAAATTGGCGAACGCCGCCTGCGCTCGTTCGCGAAACAAAAAGATGAATACCGCCACAAGTATGGGAATAATAAAGCGGCCATTGATATATGGCAAACTAAACTTACCCGGCTGTTTGGCGATACGCGGTAATAGCAACACGCCTCCACAAACCAATACAAAGGCAAACAAAGTGCCAATACTGGTAAGATCGGTAACGAGGCTGCTGGGTAAAAACAAAGTAGGCACCCCCACCAATATGCCCGTAACAATGGTGGCAAATCCCGGTGTTTTGTATTTGGGATGAATTTTCTCGAAGGCTTTGGGTAGCAATCCATCGCGACTCATACTCATCCATATGCGGGGCTGCCCTATTTGAAATACCAGCAACACGCTGGTGGTAGCTACCACCGCACTAATGCTGATGATGTAGCCAATCCAGTGAAGATTCAATCGTTCAAAAA
>JAHEMO010000184.1 GCA_024643625.1 Chitinophagaceae bacterium | reverse complement strand
ATAAACCCCTGAATTTCAGGGGTTTATGTAGTAGCGAGGAGCAGACTTGAACTGCCGACCTTCGGGTTATGAATCCGATGCTCTAACCAGCTGAGCTACCTCGCCGTTGGGAGCGCAAATGTAAAGGGAAATGCTTGCTGGCCTAACAGGTTTTATAATAACTTTTATGATGGCTCCCTTCTAACTTTTTGGGGTATCTCTCATCGAGTGCAGACCGGTAACCGACGGCACTCAACGGAAGATGCTAATTTAGAAAGCATAACTCAGGCCAACGCGCCAGGATTTGGTATAAGTATCGCTGTTTCTGCCATCGGTAATACGGGAGAGGCCATGGCTATAGCTCGCCGCAATACCCAATCCACCGGGAAGTTCGTAACTAACACCTCCGGAAATACTGAGGTTAAGCGGCTCAAACGCTTGCTGTACGGGCAGTTTTTGGTTAAGTAGATTAATACTCAACACACTAGCCCTTAACCGGACATCCGTATCAATTGTATAAGTAGCCTGTGGCCCGGCCATAACAGAAAGTCCCGGTGCGAGTTCTGCCTTCACCATAACCGGCAGTTCGAGATTTTGCTGCACCAAATCTACAGCTGCACCAATGCCTGCAAATTTTAGTACACCAACATCGAGATTGGCTCTTAGCGAGGCGCCCGTTCGGCTATATAACAAAGAGGGTGCAATACTAATGTGCTCACCTATCGGAATGGAAGTGCCTAATCCAAAGTAGTATCCTGTGAGCGATTGTTGCGAAACATAATCTCCCGCTACATCGGTAACACTGTTTAGGATATTTATGGCATCACCACGCAGGTTACTATTTACCACCCCGGCTTGCATAGTAATGGAAGGTTGTGCCAATGCCATATAGCCAATAGAAAGTAATGCAGTTGTAGTCAAAAGCTTTGTCATGATTATCAGTTTTTTTTGCCGAGGCAGTGTGTCTGTCAGCGGATGAATGTAAATAGGTTACCTATTGACAACGTGGATCCTTGCGTTATCGTTGAGGCTACAGACTAAGCGTTAGAGGCGCGGTTTGTTTTGACTTTGTTAAGGCTATGCGATTGAGACAGTCCTTAGGAAATGTTTTGGCTAACAAAAACAAAAACGGTCGTCAACCCGACGACCGTTACAGGATATATTTTCTTAGGAATTACCTTACCAATACCGGAATATAGAAACCGCCGGCTTTAGTATCAAGAGCATAAACCCCTTTTTGAAACTGAATAATTCCTTTGTCTGTAAACTGCCTGGAAATATGTGCGGGAATGGTAATGGGATGCGGTATTTCTAATTGCTCTATCATGTTCATGGCGCTTCCTTCATATAACATTTGCATATAGGTATTGCCATCTTTGCCTTCCACCAGCGTTTGTTTAAACGTATAGCTGCTCAGCTCTTTTCCTTTTTTATCCGATATAAATTCCTCAAAGTCGCGGCCTTTTCCTTTGTTCTCTTTGCGCTTTTTATCTTCAAGATATTCCTTGGGTTTCATATTTGCTTTAAGTACAGGCCGCTCTCCAATGTTTTTTACGATGAGACCGGCACGACCGGTTTTGAAGGCATTGCTCATAGCAAAATTTATATACATGCCTTTGCCATCCTTTTTATTGTTCAGTGACAACTCAATATCATTGTAGTCCATGGACTCGACAGAGAAAATCAAATCGACCTCCTTGCTCAGGTGGCTGTTAATCTCTGGAATTGGTGGTAATGCCTTTCGAACAAAAGCCATCCATACAGTGGTGATAAAAATGACGGCCGCAACTGTTATCAATACTTTTTTCATTGCACTTGTTTGTAGCATGTTTTCAAATTTAATTAATTTTCGAAAACTTTCCTAGTGCGATGTTTATAGCCGCTACCATTGATTTTGCTGCTTCATGCGATGTTTCCGCAGTCAGGTAGGTGAAGTCGATACTGATGCATCCGAAAAGTATTTTACTGAATGCTGAAAGTTGCGGGCCCAGTTGGTTATTGGTTATAAATGAGGTGACATGTTTTAATTCAACACTTCCATATTGTTGTTGCAAATGCAGGGGGCCTAAAAAACTAATCGCTACTGTAGCAAGGCGCTGTTGCTTCAAGCGAAGCGTAAGCTGCATCAGTCGCTTGCTAAGTTTAAACATGGTTAAGGGTTCTCCGCGCAGGGCTGCTCGGGTAAGTGATTTATGAATGGTGGATGCCATCCTCAGTAAATTTTGCGGCGTATTGATGGTGATGTCAGAACGCAGCATGCTTACAAGGCACCCTGCGTATAGTTCATTGTTATTTTGGATTAGCAACTGTCGTACATCTGCAAAGCTGATAACACGCACAAGAGTTGGGTTTGATGAAGTATAGTATTGATTGAGTACAGCCTGTGCCATGGCCGCCAGCAACAGGCTGTTCAAACTGATGCCGTGTCTTGATGTTTGGGCTATCAAATTTTCTGAGTCCGTTAATGTAAGCTGTAAATTGAGTGTTGCGTTTGTGCTGTCACCGGGAATTGAAGATTTGGCACCTCGCTTCCAATATGTTATTTCATTGGACAACTTTCTTCTCGCAAAAGATAAAAAGGGTTCCTGTCGTTTTTTGGAGAATTGAGGTTTAGTATGCACCATTCCTGTATCGTGCATACCATCCGGCAAACCGGCAATACTTAGTATTTCATGCAACAGCAGCCGGGCATACGTACCATCAACTATGGCATGATGAAAGGCCACTATCAGTTCGCTTTGCGTGGCATCGGAATCAAAAACTGCTGTCACTTTCATTAATGGCGCTTCCGCTGCAAAATGTTCATTCAACAGTCGTTCCGCTTCCTCCCGCCACGATTCGTTATTGGTTCGGGCAATTGCCGAAACAGTAATGGCAGGGTAGTCGGCGCTTTCTCTGAAATAGAAAACTCCTCCTTGCTTGATCAATTGTGCGCGAAGTAGCCAGTGCCTTTTTTGTAAGGCATCAATGCATTGCTGCCATGCTGCGATGTCAGGAGACTGCGATACATGCAATATGCATACCACACAAAGCGGGTATTGTGTATTGGCTATAGCAAAGGCTGTTTCAATGTCATTCAACTTTCGGTTATACAATGCAGGATATTTCAAGCTTATAATCTACGTTTTTTTTGAGACTAATGCCAGAGCGACAGATGCTATACCAGCCAATACCCGAAGAGAATCACTCGCCTTACTGGGAAAATACATAAATTAAAATTGGGCAGAAAAGTCCGGAGACTCAACCGGTCTCCTTTATGTGTGGTCTTTTGATTTTGTAGTGCGTAACAGATTTGCTTTGGCAAATAGATATATATGTCATCTGACTAATTACCAAGTCCATTTTACTGCGCCAAACTGATGCGCAACTGTACGCCGGCACGGGTATTGGTAACAGGCGCTGCCGTGCTGATGTAGGGTATGCTACGTAACTGATCGAAGAACAGACGCACATTAATCCGGTTATTGAGAATGTAATCGATACTGGGATTGATCTTAATCACTTTCTGCCCGGCGGTACTAAAGCTGCTATTTTGGTCGAGGCGGCTATTACTGGTTGCATCATCTCGCAGGCTAAAGTCGAAGCGGAAAGTGATATCGTTTTGCAAGGTTTTCCCAGCCTCTTCACCTGTTAAAAACTTAGGAAGCGTAAAGGGTAATGTAAGCCCCCGTTTCCGGTAACTGGCGCCTATTGAAAATTCGGTGCTGTTCACCTCGCTCAACTGATAATCGAGCAGACTCAGGCTAAGGGTTCTACTTTTTCGGTATTCTACCCTTGCATTAATCTGACTGTTGGTGGTGATATCAATGCCTAGTATAGGTTCAAAAGATTCCTGAACGGTAAGATTTGGCACCAGGAAGTACGGGATATAGTTACCACTCACCGTATCAATAAAGCCAGGCGAGCCAAGGAAACGCGGATCCTGGTATAGTAATGCAGAGGTAAATGAGTTCATGCTGAGCCTGCCCTGATAGCCATGGGTGATGCTGATAGCACTGAATTTTTCGGCGATGGATGGTATCTGCGTAAGCCCGGTAAAATTTACCCGCCAGTTAGGCATGGGCTTAATTCCACCGTATGGGTTAGATTGAATCTTACCATTGTCATTATTGAGTAGCGTTACAGACTCCGGACTCTTTTTGGTGTAGGCAGCAAGGAAAGAAGGTACCAATACCTCCTGCGCATAGCGGTTGTATCCTTTGGCATAACCGTCGGTTTCCACCTGCGAACCATCTTGTATCCAGTATTGGTTTTTACCGGCTACGCGCAGACTCAATTGCTGACGGTAGGTTTCAAATGTTTTAAAGGTCTCGCTGGTTTGATCGGGGTTAAACTTCGTAAACAAGGTTTGGAAGGCGATATAAGTAACACTGAACCCACCGGTAACATATGGGGTTAGATGGCCGAAGTTTTGTCCGGTACCCGTAGTATCCTTAAAGAGTTCGGAATAGTTTTTATTGAAGCTCTTGTCCAGATTTACATCAATGATAAACTCGCGGAAGGGTTCTAATTGGGCCTGTACACTAAGCTTTTGATCAAAACTTTGCAGGTATAGCTGGTTAAAACGACTATCCGGTGTCAGCTTATTTCGGGCGGCAAAGCGGTTCATGAATGCTGTATCGGGAGTTTGGCCCAGAATAAATGGTATGCCCGGACTTTGACTCTTGAAATTATTGCCCACAAATCGGGTGCTATCGAGGTAGCCGGGTATACGGGCATTGTAGATTTCTCCGTAGTTAATGCTCGCCCTTTTTACCATGGTGAGCAGTTTGCCTGCACCCCGTGCTACACCGGTCGCCTCCACTTGTCGCATTTTACGCTCATTGCGCTTGTCCAGCCTTGCTTGTTTCTTGGCCAGTTTCCGCTCTTTCGGTGGCAGTTTAGCTATCTCGGCCTTTAAGCTATCGGCTTTTATTTTGTCAATCTGTTTTTGCAGCTTCTTCATGCTAGCCGTGGCACTATCCATTTCTACTTTTGGTGCGGGCGCATTTTCCAGCGAGGCAAGCCATTTGCTTTTGCGGTAAAGGGATGCAAAATCAAGCTCAGCATTCACAATTCTGTCACTACCATTTTCCAGAATATTACCCTGATTGAGTTGCTGCTGTAATAAACTGCTGGCTACCCAACGGTAGCGTGCCGTGTACGATGCCCGCATTTGTGTCCAATCCAAAAACGGAAACTTACTGGTAGGCAGGGTATAGCTGAACACAATGTTTTGGTCGAAACTTACATTTCGGCCGCCCTTATAAAAATTGCCACGGATGCTGTCTTTCTTTTCGGGGCTGTCTATTTCACCCGAGGGTTCATCAACCCGGGCGCGGTTGGTTGCGGTGTAGTCGATATTAATTGACTTTGTAAGATTATGTCTGAACGTATAAAATCTATCGAAGTTGAAGAACTTGTCGTAAGTACTGTCTACCTGTTCTACCTTGTTATCAATGGTATTTACGATGCGCGGCACATAGCGGCCAAATTGCCGGTTAATGTCGAAGCGAACGGCCACGGCCGAAGGCACGTAGTTCAGGTTGAAATCCTTGATGAAGGTGAGCCAGGGCGATTTGCTTTTGATGATATTTTTGAACGGTTCCCAGTATTTGGGCTGTGCAGCATAATTATACCCCAACACCGCCCGATGGCGCTTTATCAGATCCTCGGTTATGATGGGTGAGGTTACTTTTTGCCTTAAGTAGTTGTAGGTAAAATCAAAATTGCTGGGGTTGTAAAAGCGATTTTTCTGCCCGTTGCGTGGCGTCATGCGCACATTGCTAAAGTTCAGTGTTTGCGTAAGGTACTGCTCCTTTGCTACTTGCTTTATGCTGTCGGCATTGGGGCTGTTACTAAGCTTATCGCGCAGCTTTATGTCTTTGTCGTAGGGGTCGTATTCCGGTGTCAAATCCCGTTTGTTCAGGCTGGCAAATACCGGAATGCTTAAGCCCGCCTGCTTAGGCAAAAGCTTGCCCATATCCATGTTCAGGCTGGCGTCAAATTGAGTTACCGCTTCGCGGGTACGTTCATTTACCCGTTGCTCAATGGTGCCAAATCCATCAGAAATATGACTGGCCGATACACTGAGGCGTCCAAGGTCGGCAAGGTTGAGGTCAACCCGTCCTGTGGCAGCATATGCACTTTCTTCATCTATGCCACTCAGCCGCATTTCATTAATCCACATTTCGGCACTAAGGTTGGGGCCATCGGGTAAAAATGGATTTTCGATGCCTACAAAAATGCCCTCTACTTCGCCAAGGTTAGGGTTGCCATATACGCCAAATACACGGTCACCAATGCGTTCACTATAATAGTCGGTAAAACTTCCGCCGGAGTTGTTTCTTGCCGTTTTAAGATCAATCAGGGTTTGAAAATCAAAGTCGAGACTGTTGACCATCGGCCAAATACTGTCCACCGAAATATTAGGACCATCGGGCCGCGTTATTTTTAGCGGAATGCGTATTTCGTAATAGTTGTTCAGGAAATCCTGACCCATACGCACCACCGCATAAAGGCTGGTGTCTGTAAGACGGGTATAGGCCAAATCTGCGGGTACCAATTCCTCGCCGTGTATAAACATGCTCAGGCGCTTGTACTGCCGCAGGTCGCGCTTAAAGGTTTTAAATACCCCGCGTGAATTACCGCTTAGCAGGTTCCTTACCTGCAGGCTAAGCGATTGCTCATTCTGCAAAATGTTTACGCCGCCGTTGGCTATTTGCTGCACCCGCTCAATGCCCGGTGGTATGCGATAGGGTATGGGTGTACGGCGGTCGTTTTCTTCAATATTTACCGCCAGGGTATTAATGGTGGTAAATGTGTTTTGCGCAGTGCTTTCGTAGGTTCCGTCGCGGCTGAGCTCAAAGGCAAATTGCCGCCAGTTGTTGCGCACCATGTCCATGCGGGCAAAGCGCAGCGTAACGCTATCCTGCCAGCCGGTCATATACCAGCGCATAAAGCGTATGCTTTTAAAGTCGGGGATATTACCCACCTTCCTGTTGTACCGGTAAACGGGTATGCGAAACTGATACCAGGTTTCCACGCCTGTGGTGCCGTTTTCGTAGCGGATATTTACCTGCCGCGAATCGGTAATAAAATTGCGGCCCACCTGCAAGCCGCC
>JAHEMO010000016.1 GCA_024643625.1 Chitinophagaceae bacterium | reverse complement strand
ATCTGGAACCTATAGAAGTGTACGAAGTAGCCACTTTCTATACCATGTACAACCTGAAGCCGGTGGGCAAGCATGTATTTGAATTGTGTCATACCGGCCCTTGCATGCTTCGCGGCAGCGATGATATATTGGGGTATATCAAAGAGAAACTTGGGATTGGCGTTGGTGAAACTACTGCGGATGGCCTCTTTACGCTAAAAACTGCAGAATGTCTTGGTGCATGCGGCTATGCTCCCATGATGCAAATGGGCAAGCATTATCGGGAACATTTGACCCGCCATAAAGTGGATGAGATAATTGAAGACTGCCGTAAAGCTGCGGCACAAAACAATTGATATGAAAAAACAACTGATATGGCTTTTTGCCGCAGTTTTTATGATGACCATCGTTTCCTGCGGCAGCAGCGAAACTGAAACTGATGAACCTACCACAATTGGTGCCGCCCCCGATCTTGAAGGGGCAGAAGGTACAGCAAGTGTGTCACTCGATTGGGCAGGTACCTACGAAGGCGTAGTGCCATGTGCGGATTGCAGTGGGATACAAACCACGCTTGTACTAAGCGCTGACAAATCGTACAATCTTACCGTTAGTTATCTGGGCAAAGGAGATGGCAAGCCTACTTCGGTGCATGGTGGCTGGAGTTGGAAAACCGGCAATATTGTGATGCTGAATGGCGAAAATTTTGGTCCCGATCAATTTTTTGTGAGCGAAGGTTATGTTGAGCAGTTAGACCTGGAAGGAAACAAAATAACCGGCGACCTTGCCGACAAGTATATCCTGAAAAAGAAATAAACTTTTACCGCAAGGCTATTGAGCCTTGATGGTGTAGTAAGATAAGGACAGTATACATGAGTAAGAAACTATTACTGGAAAAGGCCCATGTGGAAGGCATTCGCTTCTTTGATGTATATCGGAGAGAAGGCGGCTACCAATCTGTGGATAAGGCTTTGAAAAGCATGACCCCTGACGAGGTGCTGGAAGAAGTGAAGAAAAGCGGGCTTCGCGGCCGCGGTGGCGCAGGCTTTCCTACCGGCATGAAGTGGAGCTTTTTGGCCAAGCCAGAAGGTGTTCCCCGCTATTTGGTGGTAAATGCCGATGAGTCGGAGCCTGGCACTTTTAAAGACAGGTACCTGATGGAGTTTTTGCCGCATGTACTCATTGAAGGCATTATTACGTCATGCTATTGTATGGGTGCCAATGCTTCCTATATCTATATCCGTGGAGAGTATGCCTGGATACCCGATATTCTGGAGCATGCTATTGAAGAGGCCCGTGCGGCCGGCTATTTGGGAAAAAATATTTTAGGTTCAGGTTTCAATTGCGAGATATACGTGCAGCGCGGTGGCGGTGCTTATATCTGCGGTGAGGAAACGGCACTACTGGAAAGCCTGGAAGGCAAGCGGGGCAATCCGCGCATTAAACCTCCTTTCCCGGCAGTGAAAGGTCTTTGGGGATGCCCTACCGTGGTCAATAATGTAGAAACCATAGCTGCAGTAGTGCCCATCATCAATAACGGTGGCGATGCTTATGCTTCTATAGGTATTGGCCGCAGCACAGGTACCAAACTTATTTCTGCCTGCGGCAATATCAATAAGCCGGGGGTGTACGAAATAGACATGACCATCAGCGTGGAAGAATTTATCTATTCCGATGAATATTGCGGCGGCATAGCCAATGGTAAGCGGCTCAAAGCCTGTATTCCCGGTGGTTCTTCCGTGCCTATTTTGCCTGCCAATCTATTGTTGAACACCCCGACTGGAGAAAAACGGCTGATGACCTACGAAAGCCTGAGCGAAGGGGGGTTTGCCAAAGGCAGCATGTTGGGTTCGGGAGGCTTTATTGTGCTTGATGAAGATCAAAGCGTGGTGCAGCATACCTACACGCTTGCACGCTTTTACCGCCACGAAAGCTGCGGCCAATGTTCGCCCTGCCGGGAAGGTACGGGATGGATGGAAAAAATCTTGCTGAAAATATTAAAGGGTAAAGGCACCATACAGGATATTGATTTGTTGTGGGATATTCAGCGGAAAATAGAAGGCAATACCATTTGCCCGCTCGGCGATGCTGCTGCATGGCCGGTGGCGGCTGCAATCCGCCATTTCCGTGATGAATTTGAATGGTACATCCTCAACCCGGAAGAAAGTCAAACCCGCAACTATGGTTTGGCCCATTACGCTGATCCGCTGGAGGTGGTGGCCTAACCAAACCAAAATAATTGTAACAGTCTATGTCCGATACACCGCTTTTTAAAGTAACAATTGACAACATCACCATTGATGTGCCTGCGGGTACCACAGTGCTGGAGGCTGCCCGTAAAATAGGCGGCGAAGTAGCACCTCCGGCCATGTGCTTTTATAGCAAACTGGAAGGAAGTGGGGGCAAATGCCGAACCTGTCTGGTGGAGGTAAGTAAGGGTAGCGAAAAAGATCCCCGACCCATGCCAAAATTGGTGGCTAGTTGCCGCACTACGGTAATGGACGGCATGGAAGTAAAAAATATTACCAGCGACAGGGTTCGCGATGCCCGCGCCGGCGTTGTGGAGTTCTTGCTCATCAATCATCCGCTCGACTGCCCCATTTGCGATCAGGCTGGTGAGTGCCATTTGCAGGATTTAGGATATGAGCATGGCGCTCAGGGTACACGCTATGAGTTTCAGCGGCGCACTTTCAAGAAGCATGATCTTGGTCCCTATATTCAATTGCATATGACGCGCTGCATTCTTTGCTACCGTTGCGTATTTACTGCCGATCAGGTGAGTGAAAAAAGAGTGCATGGCATATTGGATCGCGGTGACCATGCTGAAATTGCTACCTATATTGAAAAAAGCCTCGATAACGACTTTATAGGCAACGTAATTGATGTGTGCCCCGTAGGCGCATTAACCGATAAAACTTTCCGCTTCAAAAACCGGGTATGGTTTACAAAGCCGGTTTTTGCGCATCGCAATTGCGATAAATGCTGCGGCGAAGCAACCCTTTGGATGCGCGGTGACGAAGTATTCAGGGTAACGGCCCGTAAAGACGAGTGGGGTGAAATAATGGACAGTGAGAAAACCGGTAAAACGGGCTGGATTTGCAACGATTGCCGCTTCGATAAAAAGGAAGCAGGTGATTGGACCATTGAAGGGCTTGCCGACATCAGTCGCCACTCCGTAATTGGTCAGGGCAAATATCCCGGCCTAACCATGCCTAAAGAAACCATTAGCAAAGTGATGGATGGCCGCAACCCGCGTTTGCTTATGGATATTCACGAGGTGAGCGAAGTAAACAGACCGGAAATAGAACTAAGTGAAATACAGGGGCCGGCAACAAGCGCGGTTTTCAAAACAAAAAAGTAACCAAAAGCATCCAAACAAATGTTCCATTTATTGAACGCAGGAATTGATTGGGGGTTGGCCATTGAGAAATTATTGCTGATTGTGGTAGTGGTATCCATTGCCCTGGGATTTGCCATGTACAGCACGTATGGCGAAAGAAAAGTGGCAGCCATTTTGCAGGATCGTTTAGGTCCCAATCGCTTTGGCCCCTTAGGGTTGGGTCAGCCCATTGCCGATGCTATAAAGTTGTTTTTTAAAGAAGAGATTATTCCCAACCGCGCTAATAAAGTGTTGTTTGTTATGGGGCCTGCCCTTGCCATGATGGCGGCGCTTATGACAAGCGCCGTAATACCATGGGGCGATAAAATAATCATAGGCGGCAAAGAAGTAAGCCTGCAGATAGCAGATGTAAATGTGGGTATCCTCTACATTTTTGCCGTTGTGGCGCTTGGTGTGTATGGCGTTATGATTGGTGGATGGAGCAGCAACAATAAATTTTCACTACTTGCTGCTATTCGCGGGGCTTCGCAAAATATCTCTTACGAGTTGGCCATGGGCCTTAGCATTATCGCTTTGCTGTTTGTAACAGGCTCACTAAGCCTGAAGGATATTGTGGTGGGGCAGCAGGAAACCATGTGGAATGTGGTGTATCAGCCATTGGGCTTTTTCATCTTTTTGATTTGTGCCTTTGCAGAAACCAACAGAACACCCTTCGATTTGCCGGAGGCAGAAAACGAATTGAATTTTGGCTATCATCAGGAATATAGCTCAATGAAGCTGGGCTTTTACCTTTTTGCCGAATACATCAATATGTTTATGAGCAGTGTGTTGATGGCAACCTTATATTTCGGTGGTTACGATATACCATTCTTTAATGAGGCGGCAAGCACCTTGCATCCTAACTGGATAGCGCTGCTTGGCTTCCTAAGTCTGATGGCAAAAACCATTGCCTTCGTATTCTTCTTTATGTGGGTGCGTTGGACCATTCCGCGCTTCCGCTACGACCAACTAATGCACCTTGGTTGGAAAACACTTATCCCACTCGCACTCTTCAATATGTTGCTCACCGCTGCCATCATGCTTTATCTGCAAGGCAGATAAAAGAATTTGGTAATACAAGCGCTGACAGCAGAAAAATAATTTGCACTGGTATCCCAAATGAACAGATAGCAGGCAAACAAACGAAAAGGAAACCAATGGAAGCATTAACCAATAGGGCAAAACAAATAGACCGGAGTCCCATGACGGCATGGGAAAAAATGTATTTGCCCGCTATTGTAAAAGGGCTGGGTATTACGTTTAGCCACATGTTTAAAAAGCGCCCCACTATTCAGTATCCTGAAGTGCAGCGGCCTTTTAGCAGTGTGTTTCGTGGCTTGCATGTGCTTAACCGCGATGAAGAAGGAAGGGAACGCTGCACGGCCTGTGGCTTATGCGCTGTAGCCTGCCCTGCAGAAGCCATTACTATGGAAGCAGCAGAGCGTGAGCACGGAGAAGAGAACCTGTATCGCGAAGAAAAATATGCGGCGAAGTATGAGATTAATATGTTGCGTTGTATTTTTTGCGGCCTGTGCGAAGAAGCTTGTCCTAAAGATGCCATATACCTGAGCGAGACATTTGCGCCGGCACATTACGATCGTAAAGGATTTATTTATGGTAAAGATGACTTGCTTATTCCGGATCCCAATACCCATCGCGAAGCTTACGAAAAAGCAGCAGCCGGTAGGGTGAGGCATAAAGTGAGTGCATTTTAGTAACCCGTTTATTGTAACAATCAGTTTTACCCAAACACTGCATGAGTACTACGGAAATAATATTTTGGTTTTTAAGCGCATTGGCCATTTTTAGTGCCATCATGGTCATCACCCGGAAAAACCCGGTGTTCAGTGTGCTATATCTTATCGTAACATTCTTTGCCATCAGCGGCCATTACATTTTAATGAATGCTCAGTTTTTGGCTATTGTAAACATCATAGTATATGCAGGAGCCATTATGGTACTCTTTCTGTTTGTGCTGATGCTTATGAATCTTAATAAAGAAGGCGAACCACGCAAAAACAGATACCTGTTGTGGAGCGGTGTAATTGCAGGCGGCATGCTGATGATTGTAATTATTGCGGCACTGCAAACATCGAAGCCTGAGATAGTGGACAGTTTTTCAAAAGGTGATATTGGCCTTATTCAAAATTTGGGAATGGCCTTGTTTAAAGAGTATGTAGTGCCGTTTGAAATAAGCAGCATTTTGTTTTTAAGCGCCATGGTAGGCGCGGTAGTTATTGGTAAAAAGTAAAACAGGAAATAAAGCAAGCATATGCCCATAGATTATTACATATACCTGTCGGTAATTTTATTCAGCATTGGCGTTACCGGTGTACTTACCCGCCGCAATGCCATTATTGTGTTTATGTGTATTGAGCTTATGCTAAATGCGGTAAACCTGCTGCTGGTAGCCTTTTCAAAAATGCATCATGCCCGTGCAGCCGTTTCCGATGCGGCCACAAGCATTGGTACCGATGGGCAACTTTTTGTATTCTTTATTATGGTAGTGGCCGCGGCGGAAGTCAGTGTTGGCCTGGCCATAATTGTAATGATGTATCGCAACGTGCATAACGTAGACATCAATTTCCTTAACCGACTGAAAAACTGATCAGTACACATAAACAGCCAAGTAGCCAATGTCATTAGCGCCTTATATACCATTGTTGCCATTAGCGGGTTTTCTGATCAATGGTATTTTCCGAAAACAGTTATCTAAAACATTAACCGGTATAATTGGTAGTGGTACCATACTCATTGCCTTTGCGCTTAGCGTAATGGTATTCAATGATGTTAGTGCCGGCAACACTGGCGATATCGTTCTTTTTGATTTTATCAGCGTCGCCGATTTACATATTCCGTTTGCGTTTAAAATTGATCAGCTCACCAGTATTTTTCTTTTAATCATAACAGGTGTGGGCTTTCTTATTCATGTGTACAGCACCAGCTATATGCACGAAGAAAGCAACGATCATTTTGCACGGTATTTTGCTTACCTCAATCTTTTTGTTTTTAGCATGCTGCTGTTGGTAATGGGTGCCAACTATGTTATCATGTTCATTGGATGGGAAGGTGTTGGTCTTTGTTCCTATCTGCTTATTGGATATTGGTTTGGCAATACAGCTTATAACAATGCCGCCAAAAAAGCATTCATCATGAACCGCATTGGCGACCTCGGTTTTTTGGTGGCCGTATTTTGGATGATGCAAACTTTTGGTGCTGTTGGGTTCGACGAAATATTTGCACAGTTGCCGGGCGAAGCAAGTACTGCTACATTAACCGGTATTACACTTTGTTTATTTGTAGGGGCTATGGGAAAAAGCGCGCAGATTCCGCTGTATACCTGGCTTCCCGATGCCATGGCAGGTCCTACACCTGTATCCGCGCTCATACATGCTGCCACCATGGTAACTGCCGGCATTTACATGATAGCCCGCAGCAACCTCATGTATGCATTGGCGCCTACCACCATGATGGTGGTAGCCATCATTGGTTTGTCAACAGCCATATTTGCCGGCACTATAGCCTTAAAGCAATATGATATTAAAAAGGTATTGGCATACTCTACAGTTAGTCAGTTGGGCTATATGTTTCTGGGTCTCGGTGTTGGGGCATTTACCGGCGCGGTGTTTCATGTAATGACGCATGCATTTTTCAAGGCCTTATTGTTTTTGGGTGCGGGTAGTATAATTCACGCTATGCACCATCAGCAGGATATGCGGCAGTATGGCGGTTTGCGCAAATACATGCCCATTACCCATATCACCATGTTGCTGGCTTGTCTGGCGATTGCGGGTATTCCTCCGTTTAGCGGCTTCTTTAGTAAAGACGAAATTTTAGTGGCCGCATATGCTGCCAATCCTGTTTATTATTATGTAGGATTAGTGGGCGCTTTACTCACCGCTTTCTATATGTTCAGGTTATATGGCATGACTTTTCTGGGCAATTTTCGTGGCGACACGCATCATGTGCCACACGAAAGTCCTGCGGCCATGACTGTTCCCCTGATAATTTTGGCTATACTGAGCGTGGCGGGCGGCCTGATTGGTATACCCGAACTCTTTGCCGAGAATGGCCACAAATTGCAGCAATTTTTGGCTCCCGTTTTTGCCAAAGGCGAGCAACAAATAGCGCAACATGCACACCCTTCACATAGTACTGAGTGGATGATGATTGCTGTTAGTGTAACGCTTATCCTACTGGTAATCATTTTTGCAATCAATAAGTATCGTAAGTATCAGCACACAAAGGATGCCAATACTGGTTTTGCCAGTGTTTTGGAAAACAAATGGTATGTTGATGAATTGTATGATGCGGTAATTGTAAAGCCATTGATAGCGCTGGGTAATTTGTTTAATCGCATGGATACAGGGGTTGTAGATAAACTGGTGAATGGGGTAGGCAGGGCAGTGCAGTATGGTAGTCGCCAAATGAGATTGGTGCAGAGTGGCAATGTGGGCAATTATGTGTTGCTCATGGTGATAGCAATTATTCTGCTTATACGTCTTGTGTTTTATTCATAAATAAAATCTGTTGACACGAAAAAAACGCGTCGCTGTAAAATAATTCTATGTTGCTTTCATCATTCATATGGATACCGCTTCTTGCCGGCATTATCGCATTTGCGTTGCGCTCGCAGTTGCTAATCAAACAGATAACGCTGTATTGCGCTACGGTGTTGGCGGGTTTGGCTTTGTTTGCATCATGTCAGCCAATGGGCAGTCATTACCTGCATCATAGTTCGGGTTGGTTAGCCACTTTAGGCGCTAATTTTAGTTTGGCAGTTGATGGTGCAGGAAAAATCACTACGCTGCTTACAGCCATTAGTTACCCTATTATTTTGCTGGCTACCTGGAACAACAATTATAGTAAGCCTAATAGCTACTATGGTTTGCTCATGCTCACGCAAGCCGGCCTGATGGGCGTTTTTCTGGCTACTGATGCATTGCTCTTTTATTTCTTTTGGGAGTTGGCGCTAATACCTACGTATTTTTTGTGTAGCCAATGGGGTGGCGAAAATCGTATTCAGGTGAGTTTCAAATTTTTCATTTACACCTTTATGGGATCCCTGCTCATGTTGGTGGCGCTTATCTATGTGTACTTTCATACGCCCGATCAGAGTTTTGCATGGGAAAGTTTTAAAGCTGCAACACTGAGCAAGCAGGCGGAAGTGTATTGTTTTGTGCTGTTTTTTCTGGCCTTTGCTATTAAGATGCCCATATTTCCCTTTCATACCTGGCAGCCGGATCTTTATGCCACAGCACCCACGGGTACTACCATGGTGTTAAGCGGTATTATGGTAAAGATGGGATTGTTTGCGGTTTTGCGTTGGCTGCTGCCGGTCTTTCCGGAGATGAGTGCCATAGCCGCACCGTATGTAATTATGCTTTGCATTTTTGGTATTCTGTATGCATCACTCATTGCAATTCGGCAGGATAATATTAAAAGGCTGATTGCTTATTCATCTATTGCGCATATTGGCCTGATGTGTGCAGCGCTTTTTGCCAATAATACCAATAGCTTCGAGGGCGCCGTTATTCAGTTGTTCAGCCACGGTATTAATATAATTGGCTTATGGATTGTGGTAGATTTTATTGAGCAACGTACCGGCATTACCCAAATGAAGCAGCTTGGTGGCTTAGCCCGCAGCGCACCCAACCTTGCTATAATGTTGGTAGTTATAGCGCTTGCTAATGTAGCGTTGCCGCTTACCAATGCATTCGTAGGTGAGTTCCTTATGTTCAGTGGATTGTTTCAGATGAATATCTGGTATGCAGTATTGGCAGGCGTTGCCATCATACTGGCTGCGGTGTATACATTGGGTATGATTCAAAAGGTTTTTTATGGCGAAGCAACACAGATAAAATTTATAGCTGATATAAAAGCTGCTGAAGCATTTGCATTGGTTTCAATTATAGTAATGATTGTTGTATTTGGCGTATATCCAAAACCCATGCTGGAATTGGGAAGCGAAGTTTGGGGAACAGCCAAAGCGGCCATGGCGATGGCGGGTAAATGAAAAATTGTATAATCCGAAGGATAATAGACTAACATGAATTTGATCATCATTAGCGGTTTGCTCGGCGTATTGCTCATGTTTACGGGCGTATTCGTAAAAAACAAGCGAACCATTTCATACGTGGCTATAGCTGCTGTGCTGTTTGCACTCATAGCTAATACGGCAGAGTTGCAGGGGCATGACTGGTTTAATATCAATGCGGCTGCGCAAATGTTGCAGCCCAACACGCTTGGTCTGCTCATGAATGAAATCATGCTTTTATCCTGCCTTATTTATTTTATACTCAGCGGCAGG
The DNA here is from genome assembly GCA_024643625.1 of Chitinophagaceae bacterium. Classification (GTDB taxonomy): domain Bacteria; phylum Bacteroidota; class Bacteroidia; order Chitinophagales; family Chitinophagaceae; genus Phnomibacter. The sequence continues at coordinate 18,141 of JAHEMO010000016.1, read as the reverse complement.
GCTATTGAGCAGGTGGGAGAATTCGTAGCAGATTATTATGCACTGATTTTTTTCATATTGGCAGGCGTGGGTATTGTTACCAGCTTTACCAATTTGCTGATGCTATTCTTAGGCATTGAAATCATATCCATTCCCCTTTATATTCTAACGGGCTCGGATAAGCGCAATCTCAAAAGCAATGAAGCCTCGTTGAAATACTTTTTAATGGGAGCCTTCAGCACAGGGTTGATGCTAATGGGTATTGCGCTTATTTATGGCGGAACCGGTTCTTTTGAGCTATCGCGTATTCAAACAGCGCAGGTGAGTTACAATTTGGTGGGGGGATTGCTGTTACTGTTCTGCAGCATGCTCTTTAAAGTTAGCGGAGCTCCTTTTCATTTTTGGACGCCCGATGTGTACGATGGTGCGCCAACAGTATTTACATCTTTTATGGCCACGATCGTAAAGGTGGCGGCATTTGTAGCCTTCATTCATATGTTCGATGCCACACACGGGTTTATCGGCCGCAAGTACCAGCTGATGGTAAGTATCATAATTGCACTCACCTTATTATTTGGTAATATAACTGCTGTATTTCAGCAAAGCGTTAAACGTATGCTGGCGTATTCTTCTATTGCGCAAGCGGGCTTTATGTTATTTGCCCTTTTTGCTTTTACACCCATTGCACGTGAAGCCATTGTGCTGTATGGAGCCGCCTATTGTTTTGCCACTATTGGCATTTTTGCCGTACTGGTTAAAATGGAAGATTACACTTACGATGGCTTTAATGGGTTAGCGAAATCAGAACCATTGCTGGCCTTGCTGGTAACCGTATTTTTATTTAGCCTCGCGGGCATTCCGCTTACTCTTGGCTTCTTTAGTAAGTATTATATGATTGCTTCCGCACTTAGCACCGGAGGTCAATACTTATGGTTGGTTATATTGGCTATGCTTTGTGCGGCAGTAAGTGTGTACTATTATTTCCGCGTTATTCAGGCCATGTATTTTAAGCCCGGTGTTGGACAAACTATTGAGCACACCGTTCCATTTAAAGTAGCGCTGGTAGCGCTGGCAGCCATGGTACTTATTTTCGGTATTATGCCGCAAGCACTATTGCAGTTCTTGTATTTCTAGGCACTCTTAATGTTGGTTTTTTACAAGGTGCCAGAGCACAGCAAAACTATTACAGGTCCATCACAACCAATGGGGTTGGCAAAAGGCTGCCTAGGCTGTAAGAGCTGTCAACTAAACGATTTTCAAACAGGTTATTAGGTTGCTGAAGTTTTCCTGACGTTAGTTTAATTGCAGTGATATTTTACCGCTACTGGCGGTAGCAGTAATATTAGTACCTCCACCGTTGAGTGTTCCACTCAGATTTCTTTCACTGATATCGCCTTTGAAATTTGCCAGATCAGGGGCACTTATCCGCTGACTTTGCAGATTTAATTTGGCACGCGTGCCTTTTGGAATAGATAAATTGATATTGCCGGATGAGTTTCGCAACTGCACAAATTCGCCTACTGAAGCAAAGCTAACTTGCATGGTGCCGCCACTAGTTGCCGCATCAAGGGCACAACTCAGGTCTTTTAAATTAATACTACCCCCCGATGTTGCTGTTTGTAGAAGCCCGGAGATTTTAGTTCCTGTTATTGATCCTCCGCTGGTGGTTGCATCTATTTTTCCGGAAAGGTTAGTTAGTGATAGTGAGCCGCCACTTGTTTTCAAAATATAGTCGCCATTGAGGTTTGCTGCAGTAATGCTGCCGCCACTGGTTGTAAGGGTGCCTTTGGCCTTGCTATCGCGAATGGTAATGCTACCACCGGAGGTTTTGCCATCTATATCTCCCGTTACACTTTGTACAGTAATAGAGCCGCCACTCGTCATAAATTTATGTTTGCCGCTTACACCCTTGAGGCTGATGCTACCGCCGCTTGTTAGCAGTTGACTGCTCACTTCCCTGCTCACATATACTATGCAGGATACTGAAACACTATTGCGCCAATCCATCTTTCCGGACTTTGGCTGCGCCTCTACCCGAAGCTTATTGCCGGAGTTTTCAATCTGCAGATTGTAATTGGTTTCGAGTTTGCTGGCCAGTTCTGCTGCAGTCTGATTTTTTTCGCCATTAGCGGTAAGATAGATTTCCAATCTTGATTGTTCACCCGGTGCTGAAAGCAGGGTTATGCTACCTCCGCTAGTTTTGATGTCTACTGTTGACAGTTGATTGCCATTGAGCGGCACTATTTTGTAGGGTTGCTTTTGTTGGGCAAATGATAAAGTTGTCAGGCTAATCAAAAAGACGAGTACAAGATGAGTTTTCAAAGCGATTAAGTTGAGGTGAAAGATGTAATGGCTCAAGAACGAAAAGTTTGACGGGATTATTATTTCTTTATTGACCTGCGGGCCATAGCCATGTCGGATGGTATGCATCTTACGCAACTAAATAGAAAAGCCGGCAACGTTAGTTGTGCCGGCTTTTTTCAAGGGACTGGCGTGTGACTATGTCTTTGATTTTGTAGGGCAGGTGCTAACACCAAGCAAATAATACAAAGGGCAGAAACTTATAAGGCTGGTAAGTAAAAATACAATAGCCAGCACCAACATTACTATGCCAACTGTTCCGCTAATAATATCGCCATAATAAAGCCCGGCAATAAGTACTGCTAATAAAATGCGCACTGTTCGATCAATGCTGCCCAGATTCTTTTTCATGTTGTAATTTTATGTTTTGAAGAAATGCTTGAATAAGATGACCCCAAGCGTTATCGTGAAAATGCAGATAAGGCAAACAGCCACGAGTTTGAGAATCTTTATTTTCATGATTTGCTGGGTCAAAGCTACAAGCACATGCATATACGAATTGGTGACCTGAGTTACAACCCCAAATAGGTAATGGTGCTGCCTGACTGCAGAACAATGCCGTCCTGCTCAAGTTTTTTCATCACACGGCTAACAACTTCCCTCGCTGTGCCAAGGTCTTGTGCTATTTGACGGTGTGAGAGTTTGATTGTATTTCTGCCGGTAAGTAGAACCTTTTGCTTAAGATAGTCCTGTAATCTGGTATCCATTTTATTGAAAAGCAATTCATGTATGGTTCCCAATAAATCGTTGTAACGGTGATTGAATTGTTCAAAATACAATCGATTAAACGAAGGGTAATCCTTCACCCACTGCCGCACAGATGACACAGGCATAAGTAAGGCTATTGTGTCTTCGTCTGTAATGGCAGATATTTTGCTGGGAGCATTCTCAAGTCCTGCGCTAAAGCTCATAACACAGCTTTCTGCAGCACTGATGTAATACAGTAGTAATTCTTTATCTAAATGATTGGTTGATACTTTTATCAAACCTGAAATTACAAGCGGTATTACTTTTATGTACTGGCCGGTTGTAACCAAACTTGTACCTTCTTTAAATTCTGCCACCGTGGAAGCACCGGTGATAGCTTCACTTAACCCTGGCGGAAATGCTTGTAGGATGGATTGCAATTGACGGTCGATGTCAGACAAAAAAAAGTATTTTACCCAAAAAAGATGAGTGACAAATTTAAGTTAGTCACTCATGCGTTAAAAATGTTTGCCCATTAGGGATACAGCAATTAGTTTGCAATAGCCAACATCGCATCATCAAGACACTGCGTAAACCAATCTTTAAAGTCTTTGACTAGTGCAGTAAGGCTTGCCATCTTACTGTCCTGCAGTTTTACACTTGCAGGATTTTCACGATTGACAGTAGTCGTGTAAGCGGTTGGCGAGGCTGATGCCTGCATCGATTGCGGTTCAAGGGGTTGATTGGGCTGCGAACATGACAATAGCACAAAGGAAAACAATACAATGACGGAAAGGCTTGTTGCTTGTTTCATGATGTGACAGATCAGGTTAATAATGCCATCCCGGGATAGGGATGTGACTCTTGATGTATAAACCAAATTATTAATATTATTTGAAAAATGCAAACACTTTTTATGCAGATAGTGGCAGATTATTGCCTTTGAAGTTGTAAACGAATAAAAATCAATGGGTTATAAATACAGCGGCAAGTGATTATTTTTGAAACATGCCATTCAAACTTCATTCGCCATATCAACCGTCAGGAGACCAGCCATCCGCCATCAGGCAATTGTCGGAAGGAATCTTAAGTGGCGAAAAAAACCAGGTTTTACTTGGTGTTACAGGCAGTGGTAAAACCTTTACTATGGCCAATGTAATAGCCAATGTGCAGCGACCAACCCTTGTGCTCACGCACAATAAAACATTGGTGGCACAATTATATGGCGAGTTCAAACAGTTTTTTCCGGATAATGCTGTAGGCTATTTTGTAAGCTATTACGACTATTATCAGCCCGAAGCTTATTTGCCCACCAGCGACACCTATATCGAAAAGGATTTGAACATTAATGAGGAATTGGACAAGCTGCGTTTGCAAGCTACCAGCGAATTGCTTAGCGGCAGAAGAGATATTGTAGTGGTAGCAAGTGTAAGTTGTATTTATGGCATGGGTAATCCTACCGAATTTGAAAATGGTATTGTGCGAATTGCGCAAGGTCAGGTAATTAGCAGACAGGGTTTCCTCCACAGCTTGGTAAATAGTTTATACAACCGCACCACTACTGATTTTACCCGAGGTACTTTCAGGGTAAAAGGGGATACGATTGATATCAATCTGCCTTACGTTGATTGGGGCTACCGGATTAGTTTTTTTGGCGATGAAATTGAAAGCATTGAAACGCTTGATATAAAATCGGGCAAGCGCATTGGCAAGGTTGAAAATGCCGCCATATTTCCGGCTAACCTGTATTTGGCGCCAAAGGATATGATGGTGCAAATTCTGCACGAAATACAAGATGAAATGCGGGCCCAAACCGAGTATTTCCAAAGCCAGGGTAAATTTATTGAAGCCCAACGCATAAAAGAAAGAGTAGAGTACGATCTGGAAATGATACGTGAATTGGGTTATTGCAACGGCGTTGAAAACTATTCGCGATTTTTTGACCGGCGGCAACCCGGAACCCGCCCGTTTTGCTTACTTGATTATTTCCCGAAGGATTATATATGCTTTCTTGACGAAAGTCATCAAACGGTGCCGCAGGTATCCGGTATGTACGGCGGCGACAGAAGCCGAAAAATGATTTTGGTGGATTATGGTTTTCGATTACCCAGCGCACTTGATAACAGACCGCTTAATTTTCATGAGTTTGAATATATGCTCAATCAGGTGGTGTATGTAAGTGCTACTCCCGGCGACTATGAATTAGAGCAAACCGGTGGCGTGGTGGTGGAGCAAGTGGTGCGTCCCACGGGATTATTGGAGCCGCCGATTGATATCAGGCCAAGCATCAATCAGATTGATGATTTGCTGGAAGAAATTGACAAGCGCGTAAAGAAGGGTGACAGGGTATTGGTAACCACGCTAACCAAGCGTATGGCCGAGGAAATGGATAAATACCTGCAACGCATTAGCATTAAAAGTAAATACATACATAGCGAAGTAGATACCCTGGAACGCGTGGAGATACTGCGCCAACTCAGGCTCGGCGATATTGATGTGTTGGTGGGGGTGAATTTATTGCGCGAAGGACTTGACCTGCCCGAAGTATCATTGGTAGCCATTTTGGATGCGGATAAAGAAGGCTTTTTACGCAATGAAAAAAGCTTGACACAAACTGCGGGTCGGGCAGCACGAAATGCAGAAGGGTTGGTTATATTTTATGCTGATACCATTACGGATAGTATGCAAAAGACTATTGATGAAACCAACAGGCGCAGAGAGAAGCAAGTGGCCTATAATTTACTGCATGGTATAACGCCAACCACCGTAAAGAAAAGCGTGGAACAAATTATGCGCCAAACCAGCGTGCTTGATATTAAAGGTTTTGATGCCTCAAAGCCTTATGCCATAGGTTTTGATGAAGATATTGTAACAACTATTGCTGCTGAAGACGCAGACGCATATGGCAAAGCAGCCTTGCAGGAAAGGACCATTCCGCAACTGGAAAAGGAAATAGCACAAGTGAAAAAGCGAATGGAAAAGGCAGCAAGAGATATGGAATTTATGGAAGCTGCCAACCTGCGCGATAAGATGTTTGCATTGCAAAAGGAGTTGTCATCAATTAGGTAAACATTTACATAATGATTTTCTCCTCACGTTATTTGCCTGAGGTATTTGGTTTACATCCTGCTTACATTTAGCACAATATGCATCTGTCTATGTCTGCGAAAAAAATACACCACTTGTTTTGTATAGCGCTGATACTAATGTTTGCGCTAGGCACGGCATGTTCACCTGCAAAACAGCATAATAAATATTTGACCGCGGAAGATGAAGCGGTGATGGAATTGCTCGATGCCATAAAACGTAATCCCAACGACAAAGAATTGTTATCTGCCTTCCCCGATCGCTACGCGCAAAGCATGGATAGCCGCGAACGCAATAAAGAATATGTGCTGCGCGACAATCCGCCGGGCGACCGTTGGGCCCTGTGGTCGAAACAGTTGGAAGCATCTGCATACATTACACAGGAGGTCATGAAAGTGCCCCAAGCGGCGGCCCTCATCCGATTGCCGAGATTTTATACAGCAGAAATTGAAGAAGCAAAATCGAACGCGGCGAGTGAATATTATAATCAGGGATTGGAGTACCTGATGTATAATAACAGACCATACGCGCAGCAGGCACTGGATATGTTTCAAAAAGCGAATAAGATAAAGCCTGGCTATCTTGATGTAGCACGAAAAATTGAAGAGGCGACACTGTTGTCGCAAATGGTAGTTATGGTAAATCCGGTGGACTATTACAATTACGGATGGAACCATTGGGGATTAAACAACGATTATCTGCAATGGCAAATGGTTAATGACCTTAACAGGCAATCCTGGCGTAATGTGCGCTTTTATACCCCTGAAGATGTCCGCCGCTTACGGCTTCATCCGGAACGGATTGTGGAATTGAGATTTATGCGGCTAGATGTGTACAGCCCTTTTCAGGAGCGTAACCAATATGAACGAACAGCTATGGTGCCGGTAGCCGGTGGTAGCCGGCCGGATAGCACAAAGCCAGCCATGCAACAGGTGAGAGCAACGGTGTACATTACGCGCAGAACGATAAGAGGCGAGGCCGATCTATTTTGCAATGTTTACGATCAGGTGGTTAATCGAAGTGTATTTACAGATCATTTTCCCGGGCGGTATCAGTGGGAGGAGCGTACGGCAAGTTTTACCGGCGATAGAAGAGCCCTCACGGATGAAGACCTACGGCTGTTGAATAATCGGTTCTCTTCAGATCCTACCCGAAACGATATTGCAAGAAAATTGATTGAGGATAGCTATCAGCGGCTGATTAGCCGTATTCAACAGGCAGTGAACTTTGGCACTAATTAGCAGGAGAAACAATGGCATTCTATCCGACAGATTAGAGCAGAAGGGAGAGTTATTTTTGAGCGTTACTTATTCATAAAGCAAACACAAGCATGAGATACAGGGAGTTGCAAACTGATGCTATTTTTTATCTCAGAGAAAATGATAGGCAGTTTAATCATCTCGCCAACCAAAAGGCGATTGCTGAAAAGTTGTACACGATTGCATGGAATTCGGGTGATGCGCAGCAGGTATTTGTTGATGGTATTGGTGTTGAATTTCCCGGTGCTTCTGTAATTCCGTTAATGATTAATCAGCGTTTTGCGTTTGAGAGGCCGGAGGATATCATTGCATTTCAATTCAACCGCGAGTTTTATTGCATTATCGATCATGATAGAGATGTGAGTTGCGCAGGCTTTTTGTTTTACGGTGTTGTGGATGTACAAGTGCTGCAACTTTCCGAATTGGAAAGTCGCAGCTTTCATAACTTGTTACAAGTATTTCGGGAAGAATTTGCAAACGATGACCATGTGCAGGGAGAAATGCTGCGCATGTTGCTGAAACGGTTGATTATAAAAGTTACCCGGCTGGCAAGGCAATTGATATTGCCTGCGCATACTGGTGATGTGGAATATGATATTGTACGACAATATAAAATGGAGGTGGAGAGGTACTACAAGCAGCAACATGCTGTGGCCTACTATGCAGGTCTGATGCATAAATCGCCTAAAACCTTAAGTAACGTTTTCCATAAGCTACACGACAAAACGCCACTTGCTGTAATTCATGAGCGCCTGGTGTTGGAAGCTCGCCGACTTATGCTGTATACTGATAAGAGCGCTAAGGAGATTGCCTTTGAACTAGGCTTTGATGAGGCGGGAAATTTCAGTAGATTCTTTAAGAAGATGACGGGTATGACACCTACTCAGTTTAAACAGGATAGGTTGTTGCCTGCAGCAAGCTAAATGTTGGCGCTTAGCAATTGCACATAGCGGTCTACATAAAAGTCCAGCTGCTTTCTTTTATACTGCATAATGTAACGCGGGTGAGGCACTGCTTCAATTTTTGTAAACCATTTGTGCTTATCATTAAGTAGTTGCAGAAACCTGAAATTGTTTCCTTCGCCCATACAAATGCATGTATTGGTGTTAATCGGCCACTGTAACTGTTGCTGCATACAGCCTGCCGCAAATGGCTCTACTCGCTTTTGCAATACCTTGTCGTCGTAATAATTGATGTTTTTTCCCTGCGATACAAATCCTATAGGGCTTACGCTTGTGATGTAGAAATGCCTGTAAAAAGATTCAGGACCACCCATTGCCTGTATTACTTCATACACAAATACGCTGGATAGCTCCTGCTTTCTATCAAAACTGTTGGCTATACCCAATACGTCGGCAAGCCTTATGGGATCGGTGAACGGAATGCCGGTGACACCTGCGCCGAATCGTCCGGGATTGATACCCACGAGCATGGTGCGCGAAAATGAATCATGATAGTATTTGTGTAAAAATAATTCCCATACACGAGATGTTTCATCGTTCAGCAGGGGTTGTAAAAGGCCAATTGCTGCCGGCATTTCAGGTGCCTGCATGGTATTGTAAAATTGTTTTATTGCAGTATCCCAATGCTTCATTTGCCATTATAGTATTGCCATACATAGGTACTCATGCGGCGTGTAAGCTGCCATGCTTCGTTATTTTTTTCCCAGCTGACGTCCTGATTGTTTTTTGTAAACACGGCAAATATGTATGGTGTTTTTTTACCATTCACATATAGCACTTCGCTTCGGCTTGCATTTACCGCGCCATTTTTACTGGCTACAAAAACGCCGGCGGGAATAGTGGAAAGCGATTCTTCGTCCCAGTAATTTCTGCTGAGCAGTTTAAGCATTGTTGCGCTGGTTTGCTGACTCAGCACTTGCCGGTTTACAATCATGGCAAATAAGGTTGCCATTTCACGGGGAGTGGTTTGTCCCCATCCATATACGGTTCTGTCATTTTCCCGTCCTGGCGTGCGGCTGTTTACACGGGTATATACAAGCCCAAGTTTTTCCATAAGCGTATTTATGGCAGTACCGGTGCCGGCAAGGCTTTGCAGCCAAAGGCTGGCTGTGTTATCACTCGTTGTAAGCATCAGCATTATTACCTTACTCAGATCAATTGTTTCGTTGTTCTTAAACGAGCCGAGTATATCCTCACCCTCATACAACAGTGAGTCTTTGTAGGTAAGCTTTTGGTGATATTGCAATGCGCCCGATTCTATTTGTTGCATAATGCCTGCGAGTATGGGCACTTTTACAATGCTTGCCGTTGGGAAAATGGAGTCTGCGTTATAAAAGGAGCCTTTTTGGTGTTTAAGATCTATTATGCACCAACCAATGTCTCCTTTAAAGCCATTTGTCATTTGGAGCAGTTCCTTTTGCAGTCTCTTGTCCGTTTTTTGGGCGGAGGTGTGAATGCTAAATAACAGGAAGCAGGATATAAGAAGTGTCATTATTCGCATTATCTTTCGTTTTTCACCAAATGTTTAGCAACAATTTTACGTATATTAAACCCATCTCAAACCAAAATATTTTATGAGTGAATCGAACGTAGGCAAAAGCCTGCAGAAGGATAAAATTGAAGTCAGAAACCTTACACTTGACGATTATCATGAGCTGAAAGAAAGTATGAAGCATGCCTACGCGTCGCTGGGCGGGCAGTATTGGCGCGAAGAGTCATTGGCCCGCCTGATAAAAGTTTTTCCCGAAGGACAGATTGTTATTGTGATCAACGATAAGGTGGTAGGCTGTGCACTTGGTATCATTGTGAATTACAATAAGTATGGCGATAACCATACCTACAAACAAATTACAGGTCAATATACTTTTGACACGCATGATCCCAGTGGGGATGTTTTGTATGGCATTGAAGTTTTCATTCATCCGGAATCAAGAGGATTGCGCTTGGCACGCAGGTTATATGATGCAAGAAAGGTTTTGTGCGAAAAGCTGAATCTGCGTGCTATAGTTGCGGGCGGTCGTATTCCCAAATTTGGTATGTATAGCGATAAGCACACGCCAAAGGAATATATTCAGAAGGTGAAGCTGCGTGAAATTTATGATCCAACCTTGAGTTTTCAATTAGCTAACGATTTTCAGATTAAGCGGGTGATAAAGGGCTACCTGCCCGAAGATCATGAAAGCATGGGCTATGCAACCTTGCTGGTATGGTACAATGTTTTTTATGAAGCCAATACCAATATTATTCAGGCGCGGAAAGATTTTGTACGCATAGGATTGGTGCAATGGCAAATGCGACCATACAATTCTCTGGACGAGTTGCTGGAGCAAGTGGAATATTTTATAGATGCCATCAGCGATTACAACAGCGACTTTGCTGTGCTGCCGGAATTATTCAATGCACCGCTAATGGGGGCATTCAATCATTTGCCCGGCCATCAGGCTATCAGGGAATTAGCACAATTTACCAAGCCGCTGGTGAAGGAATTAAGCAAACTGGCCATTAGTTATAATGTAAACATTGTGGGCGGTAGCATGCCCGAATTGGTAGGTAACGATCTGTACAATGCCACTTATTTCCTGCATCGAAATGGCGAAATTGATCATGCTTATAAAATACACCCTACACCTTCGGAGGAATACGAATGGGGCATGCAAGGCGGCAATAAACTAAAAGTGATTGATACCGATAGCGGAAGAATTGGAGTGCTTGTTTGTTACGATGTTGAGTTTCCTGAATTGGGACGTTTGCTCGCCGATCAGGGGATGCAGATTTTGTTTGTACCCTTTTTAACCGATACACAAAATGCTTACAACAGGGTGCGATTTTGTGCACAGGCCCGCGCCGTGGAAAATGAATGTTATGTGGCCATAGCCGGAACAGTGGGCAATTTGCCGAAAGTGCATAATATGGATTTACAATATGCGCAGTCGGGCGTGTTTACCCCAAGCGATTTTGCTTTTCCGGTAAATGGTATAAAGGCAGAAGCAAGCCCCAATACCGAAACTATTTTGGTAAGCGATGTTGATTTGTCATTGCTTACGGAATTAAATCAATATGGTAGTGTAACCAATCTCAAAGACAGACGTAAGGATTTATACAATCTGAGCCTCAACAAACTGTAAGAGTTTAGGCGCCTGCTCGAATTTGCAGATATAACCTTTCGGCATCTTCGGGTTTAAATAATTGTGTTCCTTCATTCATGGTGGCTGCACTGCCGCAAGCTACGCCCATGGCAATGGCCTTATCGAGCGTGGCATGCTTTTGCAGCATGTAGGTAATGCCAGCCACCATGCTATCGCCGGCACCAACGGTACTGCGTTTGGGCACTTGCGGTGCAGATACAAAATGCTGCTCATCGGCAGAGACAATCCATGCCCCGTCAGGGCCCATGCTTACGGCTACCAATTCTGCAAAGCGATTGCGAATTACTTGCTTTGCGGCAGTTGGTACATCGCGCATGTCAATACGCTTGCCACCTATAAGGCTGCTTAGCTCACCAATATTGGGTTTTATTAAATAGGCATTTCGTCCCTCCAATGCTTTAAGCGCCTCGCCCGATGTATCTACAATACATTTTGCGCCAAGCGCATTGGCTGTTTTTACCAGCAATCCGTAAAAATAGGGAGGCAGGCCCGGAGGCAGGCTCCCGCTTGCCACAACATAGGTTGGAGCATAGGCTTTCAAATCCTCAATGAGTTGTTCAATGGCTGCTGCTTCCACTTCCCTGCCAGGAAATGTGAAACGATATTGGTCGTTGGATTGATTTTCGACAACTATCCAGTTTTCGCGTGTTTCTACTTTTGTATCTACAGCATGAAAATCAATACCATCTTTTTTTAGTAGTGACTGCAACATATCACCGTTATGGCCGCCTGAGGGAAAGGCAGCAACGGTGTATAGGCCCAATTTCTTAAGTGCTTTTGAAACATTAATGCCACCTCCGCCGGGCTCATGCACAACTTCCGTACAGCGTAGTTTGCTATCAGGTTTTAGTACTTCGGCATGGGAGCTTTTATCTATGCAGGGATTGAGTGTTACTGTAAGTATCATGGTGAGGCGTTAATTGCCGGCGAAGTTATGCGGCGTAGACTAGATTTTTTCTGACGGTATCAACTGTAGTACTTTATCGATGTTTTCTTTTACTGCAGCATAAGGCATATAACCACGGGCTACCATATAAAGCTTGCTGTCCGATACCTGAATGAATGCAGTAGGAAATCCGGTAACCTGTAACTGCCGGCAAAGGGCCATATCGTAGTGTGCTTTTTCCAGATATTGCTGGCTATGCAATTTGGCATAAAAGTCATCCTCAGGAATATGATATTTCGCCAGCAAGTGACGATATGCTTCATCGTCGGTTAGATCGCGGCCTTCGTAGTATAAAGCATATTGAAGGTCTGCGGCAAATGGTATTTGTTGGTGAGGCTGATATTCTTTGCCTATACAAAGTGCCACAGCTGCTTTTTCGCTATGTGGAAACCAGTCGCTTTCCTCCGGATTACGCACATGCCATAGCCAGTCTTCACCAAATTTTACACCTGAGGTTTCCTCTACAGTAGTATAGGCATTAACCAGATAGGATGCCATGCGGCGGATATGCGGTGGATTATCGTTTGGTATCATGCCACCGCTCAGCACATCAAAATCCAATTGATGCGCATACTCCTCAAATATTTGCGTGATTACTTTGCTAAAGCCATAACACCATCCGCAGTAGGCATCATAGCAGTAAATGAGTATTGGTTTCATCGGGCGCAAATTAACCCAATTGCCAGCAACAGTTACAACATGTATTGTTTTAGTGCATCGGTATGGCTTCGGCTTACCTTATGCATGGTACCATTACTTAGCATTACCTGCAAGCCACCCGGTTCTTTGTACACTTCTTTAATATGGCCAAGGTTTATGATTTCGGAACGATGAATACGCAAAAAACTTGTGGGTGGCAACTTCATTTGCATGGTAGAAATACCATTATTGCTCATGTACAAATGCTTTTGTGTATGAATGGCGCTATAGTCGCCGCGGGCTTCAATCCATATGATATCCTGCAAAGCAATGCGCACTAGTTTGCTGCCTTGTTCTACCAGCAATTGTTCAGGATAGATATTGGCACTGCCCTGTAGCTCAGCAAACTGTTTAAGTTGTGCGGCTTTGGGTCCTTCTGCCATCATTAGTTTGTGAACCGCCTGCTTAAATCTTTCCCTTGTATATGGCTTTAGCAGGTAGTCAATTGCATTGTGGTCAAAAGCTTTTAGCGCATAGGCATCATAGGCGGTAGAGAAGACAATTCGCGGCAAATGCACCAACTTTTTTACCACCTGTAATCCACTCAGCCCCGGCATTTGTATATCCAGAAAGGCAATATCTGGTTCTAGTTTTTCAATGCCTTCAAGTGCCTCAATACCGTTGGTACAAGTGCATACAATTTCCCAATCTTCTATTTCATTGATATACTCCGACAAAAGGTTCCGCCCATCCGTTTCATCGTCGGCAATCAGTATCCGTTGCTTAGGCATGTATTTTTTCTTTTACAGGAATAGAAAAGCGAATAATTACGCCGTGGGGATGGTTGGCGCTAATTTGTACAATTTCAGCAAACTGTTGTTCCAGCCTTCGGGCAGTATTGCGCAAGCCAATGCCCATCCCGTTGTGCTGCGATGCTTGCTGCCATCCGGCGCCGGTATCGGCTATGGTAAAATGTAATTTATCTTCATCTTCATCAACAGTAACTGCAATATGAACAGGCTGCACGGAGGGAGCTACTGCGTGCAGCACTGCATTTTCTACCAACGGTTGCAATAGCATAGGCGGGATGTTTACAGCACCAAGATGCTTAGGCCAATCTACAGCAAACTGTAACCTGTTGCCAAAGCGTTGTTGTTCTATGGTCAAATATTTAATGATGAACTCCGCTTCATCTTTAAGCGCTACACTTTCCGTTTCGCTGGCTTTAAGTGCATAGCGGAAGGTATCCGCAAGATGGGCAATAAGTTCCCGCGTTTTTTCCTGAGCCAACGGAAGTGATGCACTAATGGAATTAAGGGTGTTGAACAAAAAATGCGGATTGATTTGTGCCTTTAGCGCACTCATTTCGCTGCGCAGCGCTGTTGCTTTTAATTCCGAAGTAAGGACCTGCTGCCGCATACTTTTTGCATAGTACTTAAATGCATGAATGGTGCTAAACTGTATCATGTACAGCAGCATGGGAATATAAATATCCCACCACAAGCCGGGTCCTTCCAAATAGCCAATATTAAATTGATCGGCTACCCATCTGAAAAGAAAAAACCAGGAAATAATAAAAGCGGGCATTACCAGCAAATGCAGCCAAAGCTGTCGCGATAATGGCCATTGCTTGCATAAAACAAACACCACCCAATAGGCAGGCAGCGATAGCAATCCCTTTAACCCAAAATTGATAATGGTTTGGTCCCAGGAATTATAGGTCATGTCGCTACTTAGCCAAAGTGCCAGCCAATATAGAAGACCGGCTACAAAATAGCAGGCAACACCAATGCCCAGTTGCTTCCAGGTAATATCCCAAAAAGCTATACGGTCTTTTTTGTGCAGGTTAATCATATATGCGTTAGGAATGTTGCTTTCGCAATTGCTTCTATTTTTTGGCCAAATTCGGAGATTTTGTTCCCATCCGGCTTTAAAAATCTTTGAGCTGCTCCATTGGCCGTTCAACTGCACAAATACCGGATGAATAGCAAAGAATTTTGCGATAACCCTATCTTCCGCACTTATTATGATGCCTATGGAAGCCTATCTGTTTGAATTTATTGGAACAGCCATTCTTTTATTGCTCGGTCAGGGCGTGGTAGCCAATGTATCGCTCACCAAGACCTATGGCCATGGCGGTGGATGGATCGTAATAACCATAGGGTGGGGCATGGCAGTGTTTGCCGGTGTTTTTATCACTGCAGCTAAAAGCGGGGCACACCTCAACCCTGCGGTAACGCTGGGTTTTGCCGCACTTGGAAAGTTTGACTGGCAATTAGTACCCGGTTATTTGCTGGCGCAACTGGCAGGCGCATTTACCGGCTCAACGCTGGCCTGGCTGGCATATAAAATGCATTATGATGCGGAAGAAGATGCCGCAACCATTAAAGGCAGTTTTTGCACCGGCCCGGCCATTCGGACTTATGGTTGGAATTTGCTTACTGAAATTATTGGAAGTTTTGCGCTGGTGTTTGGCGTGCTGTTTATGGCGGCACCTACCGCGAGCCTCGGTGCGCTTGATGCCCTGCCTGTGGCTTTGCTCGTATTGGGCATTGGTCTTTCACTTGGTGGGTCTACCGGCTATGCCATCAATCCAGCCCGCGATTTGGGGCCTCGAATTGCACATTTTTTATTACCCATTCCGCATAAAAAGGACAGCGATTGGAGCTATGCTTGGGTGCCCATTATTGGCCCTTCGCTGGGTGGGTTGCTGGCGGCCTTCGTATTTGGGTTGCTGGGTTGATTGATATTTTGTTTTTTACCAACTACTGCTGCAGAAAATTGATGTCAAATTATAAGAAATGGCAAATGAATTAATACCTGACCTGGCTAAGCAACACCATCCAATTTCGGATTTTATCCAGTGGCCCGATACCCCTCAGGCATGGGAGCGCTACAAACTGAGCAAGCATCAGTTGCAGCAGTTTGAAGAAGAGGGTTATATCGCCAATGTTCCCATGCTTGACGATGAGCAGGTGGAGCAATTGCGGGAAGAATTATCGGCGTTGGCCGATCCTGCACATCCCGGCAATCATTTGTTTTATGAATACCATAGCAACGAATCGGCTGATGCCCATACCGTTTTGTTTCATGCCTTGGGTGCATGGCGCATTATGCCCGGTTTTCACGATGTGCTGTGGACGCCGGCCTTTGTAATGGCAGCCTCGCAATTGTTTGGCGGACGGGCAGTGCGTTTTTGGCACGATCAGCTTTTTTGCAAACCCGCGCATCATGGCGGCGTAGTGGCCTGGCATCAGGATTACTCGTATTGGACCCGCACCGGCCCCATACAACACCTTACCTGCTGGGTAGCGCTGGATGATGCTACCGAAGAAAATGGTTGCCTGCAGTATGTGCCCGGTAGTCATCGCTGGGGCTTACTGCAAAAGCCCGAACTGGCTGGCAATATGGATGGCATCATGGATTATTTGAATGATGCACAAAAGCAAGCATTCAAACCCATACCTGTTGCTGTAAGGGCGGGCCATGCAACCTTTCATCATCCTTTGTTGCTACATGGTTCATACGAGAACAAGTCGCCGCGCTCCCGCCGGGCATTTGTGCTGAATGCTTTTGCAGATGGTACTTGTTCCAATACGGACGAGTCTTTGCTTCAAGGCACTCCTGCAGTAGGTAAGGGGGCAAAAATGGAGGGTACTTTCTATCCTTTGTTATTTGACCCTGTGGATTACAAATAGAGAGCCAAACTGCTCTTGCCAAACACTTATATTTACTTGCTGCGGGCAAAATATCTATCGTTGGCAAAGCATTATTTGACCAACTTTTTTTGAAGCCATTCGTGTAGCACGTTGTATCTGCCGATCTTAATTCACGCCATGGTTTCAAAATTTTCTTACCGTATCCTGTATCCTCTTGGATTGTTGATTTTTATCCTGGCATTGTTGGCATATTTCGTTCAATTGATATTGACCAAAAAGGTAACAGCATCATCCGGAATTTTTGCATTGATGGGTCTATTCACGGCAATAGCAATATGGCTTTGCTTTGGTGAACTCCGTACAAAAGCAATCAATGTATGGATAGCGGATGAGCAAATAGCCGTGTCGAAATACCTTGGCCTTGGTGGCAGGAAATACTATCCCTTTACCGGCTTTTCGGGTTTTGAAACAGCGCAGCTCACATCGAATAGTGGCAGCTATGAATATTTATACCTGATGATTGCCGACCGGAAGGCAGTTAAGCTGTCAGAATTTTACCATAGCAATTATGATGACCTGAAAGCCGTGGTGATGCAACACCTGGAAAATTTGGGTGAAAAGGAATTTGAGTTTTGGCAGGAAATGAAGGAAATTTTCATCTGAGCCATTGTATCGTAGACTTGATCTATTTGTGCGGGCTTGATATGGCCGATGGTTGATTTTGCCTGAAATCCCAAATCAGTTAACCTTCATTTATTTACTGACAGTGCGGTGGCCAAAATTGGGCTGACATGCCTGAACCGCTACATTTGCACCGCTTCAATACAATACTATGCCAAGAGATTATTCCATAAAGACCGTACTTATTATTGGTAGTGGCCCCATTGTTATTGGTCAGGCCTGCGAGTTTGACTACAGCGGCAGTCAGGCCGCCCGTAGCCTGCGCGAAGAAGGCATTCGGGTAGTGCTCATAAATAGTAATCCCGCTACCATTATGACCGATCCCATGATGGCCGACAGGGTATATCTGCTACCACTAAATGCGGAAAGTATAGAGCAGATTTTGAAAGATGGCATCGAAGATGGCTTCCCCATTGATGCCGTATTGGCTACAATGGGTGGCCAAACCGCACTCAATCTGGCTAAAGAAACAGAAGAACTCGGTATATGGCAGGAGTACAATGTTCGCCTGATTGGGGTAGATATCAAGGCGATAGACAAAGCAGAAGACCGAGAGAAATTTCGCCAATGGATGATTGCCATGGGCATACAGGTGGCCCCGGCACGCACGGCCAATAGCTTTTTGGAGGGCAAAGAATTTGCACAGGAAATAGGTTTTCCGCTAGTGATTCGGCCGAGCTACACCCTTGGTGGCACTGGTGGCGGATTTGTACACACCAAAGACGATTTGGATGA
>JAHEMO010000183.1 GCA_024643625.1 Chitinophagaceae bacterium | reverse complement strand
CAGCATTGCTGCGTTCGCTATAGCCAATCTGGTTGGTATAGGCTTCCTTTTTGGCTAAAAAACCTTCGGCCTCCAATTGCGGAACAATTTGGCGTCTCACTTCAAAACGGTCGAGCCCCACGAATAACTCCGCCTCAGGGCTATAGGTTCCATCATCATTCATGATGTCTATCACATCCAAACCATGCTTTTGGCCCAGTTGAAAGTCATTCATATCGTGCGCCGGGGTTACTTTCAGCGCACCCGTGCCGAAATCTTTTTCTACATAATCATCAAAAATGATGGGGATCTTACGGTCGATTAAGGGAACCAGGGCAAAGGCGCCCTTTAAATGTTGGTAGCGTTCATCTTCAGGATGAACGGCTATGGCGGTATCGCCTAAAATGGTTTCCGGGCGAACGGTAGCAATGGTGATGGTTTGACCATCCAATGGCTTGCCTCCGGCATCCACAAGCGGGTAGGAGAGGTAATACAGGTGGCTTTGCGATTCTTTGAAAATCACTTCTTCGTCGCTGAGGGCTGTTTTGGCCTGCGGGTCCCAGTTTATCATCCGCTTGCCGCGGTATATCAGCCCTTTGTTGTACAAATCGATAAATACAGCAATAACTGAACGGCTATAGTCGGGGTCCATGGTAAAGGCAGTACGGTCCCAATCGAGGCTGCAACCCAGTTTTTTCAATTGCTGCAGAATTATGCCCCCGTATTTTTCCTTCCATTCCCATGCATATTGCAGGAATTCCTCCCTGCCAATATCATTTTTTTTAATGCCGCGTTCGCGAAGCATTTGAACCACTTTGGCTTCGGTAGCTATGCTGGCATGGTCGGTGCCCGGAACCCAGCAGGCATTTTTGCCGTTGGCCCGGGCATGCCGGATTAATACATCCTGGATGGTGTTGTTTAAGCAATGCCCCATGTGCAGGATGCCGGTAACATTTGGTGGTGGAATGGTAATTACATAGGGTTCCCGATGGTCGGGTGTGCTGTTGAAATATCGGTTATCCAACCAATGTTGATACCATTTTGCATCGCTTTCCTGAAATTCGTAGTTCTTTGATATAGATACTGACATAATATTATAGATGCTGCGAAGTTGTTTGCCGGCAGGCTTTAAGTAGTTTGTTTTACAATAATGGGCAGCGAAAATACATATCTCAACTGCTTATGCGTGGGTTGAATTACTATAGGCCGCTTATTATTGGATTTATTGGGTTAATCCTGTTTTTTGGATTTTCCGTACAGGCAGTTTTTGGCCAGGAGCAGGACAGCATCGTCACTGATAGTATTAAGGTAATTCAGCAAAATGTTGATGATTCCATTCAGGAAGCGGCAAAACGCGCTCCCTCTGTTGTGGATGTTATTAAAGGCTTGGCACTTGTTTCTCAGGCAAAAAGTAACGCCAAATATCAGGCTGATAGAATTGCAGCCCAGAAGAATAACATAATTGCTGAACTGCGAAATACAAGCCGGCGATTGACAATGGCTTTGGCCAGAGGATTTGACAGTGCTGATCTGGATCGGGACATTCAAAAAATCGAATCGCTGAGAAAAGTAGCGGGTGATGGAATTTTTGAGAATGAAGGCACAGCCCAAACTACGCGAAACCTTGAAGCTTCTAAAGTTTTCCTGAACGAATTACTTGAGGATGTAGAGCAGAAAAGACAGTCGATGCGTAGTTATCTTAATGAGTTGTCGGTATACCGCAGCACTATTGATTCACTGGCCAGCGATTCCGCCATATTTGTAATTCCTGACGATTCTAGCGAGGCTGTTGAATACCTGATCAGGCTTCGTGTGCTAAACATGGAAGTAGGACCTGTAGACAGTGCGCTTACGTTGGCTAGCAAAACAATGCAGCGCGATCTTGGAAAAATTAATTTCTTGCGTTATGCTTTGCAAAACGATATAAAGCAAATTGATGACTATCGAAAGGCGATATCAATATCCTCAGCCAAAAGAGAGTTTAGCAATATTTGGGGCGAGGTAGGATTTGTTCGCCCATTTGGAGAGATTATTTCGTTTTCTGCTAAGAAGGGGGTGTTTGTCTTAAGGTACTATGCGATGGCGCATAAGGGGAAAATATTGTTGTCAATATTCATGGTTCTTTTGCTCACCCGCTTTCTATTTAATATCAAGCGAAATGTGCTGAAGGAATTTCCACTAACCGACTTTTCAAAAGATAAAGTTGTACTGCGGTATCCATTGTTTTCGGCAATTTTTATTACCATTAATGTATTTCAGTTTTTTTACCCCGATCCTCCGTTTGTTTTTTATGGAGGCGGATGGGTGCTGGCAGGTCTGGCGCTTACAATAATTCTCAACGGTTATATCCAACCTTATTGGAACCGCGTGTGGATGGTATTGTATTTGCTTTTTGTACTTGCCTGTTTAGACAATAATATCCTGCAGGCTAGCCGAACCGAAAGGTGGTTTATTCAAGTGTTGTCGATGGCGGGGGTTATTATTGTTTCAATTGTTTTGTTTGGCGGACAGCGAAAAACGATG
The DNA here is from genome assembly GCA_024643625.1 of Chitinophagaceae bacterium. Classification (GTDB taxonomy): domain Bacteria; phylum Bacteroidota; class Bacteroidia; order Chitinophagales; family Chitinophagaceae; genus Phnomibacter. The sequence goes on along the minus strand of JAHEMO010000183.1, from coordinate 4,614 downwards.
CGCGAAAAGCGAATTTTGTTATTTATTGGTATCATGGGCGTCCTGCATGTTATCGCCTTTGTAGCTAATATTTACGGTCGGTACAACATAGCTAAGGTGCAAATGACGGCAGGGTATTTTAACATGGCAGTGGGGGTTATGTTGCTTTGGACGGTGAGGTTCATCAACGATGTTTTTCAATATTCTTCCGACACATTAAAGCAGGCATACAACAAAGTTTTCTATGTTGATTTTACCAAAATAAACCGAACCGTACCTAAGTATATTTATGGTTTACTGGGTATTGGATGGTTTGCCCTCATGGCCAGAAATTTTTATTTCTACTCAGTATTAATGAACGGCATCAATGACTTTCTCACTTTTGAGCGCCAAATAGGAAAATATACTTTTACCATTGGGAGCCTCTTCACTTTTATTGTGGTGTTGGTGGTGGCCGGCATCGCTTCAAAAGTGGTTAGCTTTTTTGCATCAGACTCAAGCCAACAGCGCGCCGATAACGATGAGGATAACAAGGCGGGCTGGGGCAGTTGGTTGTTGCTCGTTCGCATTGGCATTATCACCGTGGGAGTATTGCTGGCTCTTGCCGCTGCCGGTATTCCACTGGACAGGATTACCATAATTATTGGTGCCTTGGGTGTGGGTATTGGACTTGGCTTGCAAGCCATTGTAAATAATCTGGTAAGTGGCCTTATCATAGCTTTTGAGAAACCGATTGCCGTAGGTGATGTTGTGGAAGTGGGCAAACAGTCGGGCATTATGAAGTCTATTGGTTTTAGAAGCAGTGTGGTTACCACCTGGGATGGTGCAGATGTAATTATTCCCAATGGCGACCTGCTAAATCAACACCTGATTAACTGGACGGGACAAACTAAAACCCGGAGAGTTGAAGTGCTTGTGGGCGTGGCATATGGTACAGATCTTGCCTTTGTGCAGCAAAAATTGATGGACATGCTAATGGCCGACGATCGGATTTTGAAAAGCCCGTCGCCGGTGGTTTTAGTGACCAATTTTGGCAATAGTTCCATTGACTTCCGGATACTTTTTTGGGTGGCTAACTATGCCACATGGCTTGCCGTGAAAAGCGATGTAATTCTTAGGGTAGACCGATTATTCAAAGAAAATAATATCACCATACCGTTCCCGCAGCAAGACATCCATATTAAGGTTGCCGATGGAAAAAATTTAGAAACGGGTGCTAAAGGACATCAGGGTTCTTCAGCATCTGAATTGCCACCGGAACTTCCGCCATTGGAAACCCCGGGGTAGGCGATATTCCAAACCCTACAACCTGTTACTTTGCCGGCCATGGCTTTGCAGAACGTTATCCATTACCACAGTTGTCCTGTTTGTAACAGTACTTCCATTGCGCAGGTTTTATGCGCCGAAGACTATACGGCTACTCATGAAAGTTTTGCTATTTGGGAATGCAGTTCCTGCACTTTTAGATTCACGCAGGATGTTCCCGGCGAGTCAGTTATTAGTCGCTATTATGCGGCTGTTGATTACATTTCGCACAGTGACGAAGCGCCAGGTCTAGTAAATACTATATACAAGCAGGCGAGGAAATACACGCTTGGGCAAAAAGCGAAATGGATAGAAAAATTTCATGCCCCCGCAATTCCCAAATCGCTGCTTGATATTGGCGCAGGTACCGGCGCTTTTGCAGCTCTTATGCAGACCCAACAATGGCAGGTGACAGCACTTGAGCCTGACGAGGGGGCAAGAGCTGCAGCCTTGCAACAGCATGGGCTCGTCTGCCTGCCCACGGAAAGACTATTCGAATTTCCGACAGATGCATTCTCGATTATTACCATGTGGCATGTGCTGGAACATGTACATCGTTTACACGATTATATTGCTGTATTAAAAAAAATACTACAGAAACAAGGAACCCTACTCATCGCAGTACCCAATTATACCAGTCCCGATGCCAAACATTATCAGGAACATTGGGCAGCATATGATGTGCCCCGGCATTTATATCATTTTTCGCCTTTGGCTATGAGCCGTCTATTGCAGCAACATGAATTTAAGATAGCAGCAACTATCCCTTTGCAATTGGATGCCTTTTATATCGCCCTGCTTAGCGAAAAATATAAAACCGGCAAGACTAATTGGTTGGCTGCAGGATTGCAGGGTGCCCAAACATTCGCCGCAACCTGGCGAAATCCTCATCTCGCCAGTTCGTTGCTATACGTTGTGCAGCATCAGTAAGAAGGGTTAAATACTGTACAGACCTGCGGTAATTCAATATTTTATGATGATTGATGAGCGAATCAAAAAGTTTTGCCTTAACTTTTCATTATCATTCACATCTTATCACCAAAATTTCTGGCTATGAAACAATTTTTACCCGCAATTTTTCTTCTAGCTGCAGCTCCGGTTTTTGCGCAAACTTCCAATGATATTTTTGCCGCAACAGGGAGAGATAAGCAAGATTTTGTTTGGGCACAAATACAGCCCGTAGGCAAAACAGATGTAGCGGTAAATACATTAGGCACTTTCATGCTTCGCTCTTCTGTGCAGCCGCAATCCTTGCAGGCACCCCTTGGGCAGATGGGTATTGCAGCTTTAGCTTATGATGGCGTTCATAACAGGTTGTATTTCTCTCCTTTATTTAAAGAAGGCAACATTGTTTATGTAGATTTAGATGCTAAGGACGGTGGAAAAAATACAATGGTTGAAATTTCTGCTGCCCTTAAGATAATAGACCGACAGAAAGATGGCGAAGGGGCAAATATTACCCGCATGACCATTGGCCCTGACAAGTATGGCTATGCCCTTAGCAACGACGGAAAGGCATTCTACCGTTTTGATACTAAAACCAATAAAGTGGAGAGCCTGGGCACTTTGCTTAATAATCCTAAGAATACCGTATCCGTTCACGAGGCCTGTAGCTGTTGGGGTGGCGATTTAGTAGCCGACGACCAGGGGCAATTGTATTTGTTCAGCATGTACCAGCAGGTGTTTAAGATTGACCCCGCTTCAAAAGAAGCTACTTATTTGGGTCGGCTTTCAGGTTTACCCAACGAGTTTAGGGTGAATGGTGCCGCAGTTTGTGAGGACAACAGTATCTTACTAAGTCATGCTACTGCAACGGGAGTCGCGGCGCGGATTACCAATTTATCTGACCTTACAGCAAACGTTGAACCAACTGAAACCATGTTACATGCCAGTGATTTGGCCAGCCGTTTTGTTATTCGCACAACATCAACATCCATTGGTAAAATGCCGGAAATTCGTACCAACCCTGATATGATTGGCGCGTATCCCAATCCGGTAACCGCAAATCGGTTGATGCTGACATTTAATAAGGTTGCACATGGTCGTTATACCATCGATATGGTGGACGGCGGTGGTGCTACGGCCTTGCGCAATAATGTACAGGTGTTGGCCGATGGTCAGGTGGTTACATTGAATACTGCCCGCCTTGCTAAGGGCTGGTATGTGGTAAGAGTAATTGATGCTGAAACCCATGAAGTATGGAATAAAAAGGTTGTACTGCAATAAATTTTGGCGAGCATAACGTAGTTTTTGCATAAGCCAAGCAGCATTCCGATCGGATTGCACTTAATTTTGAAAATCGTTTCGGGTAAGTTCCGGGGCGATTTTTTTTAATAGCCTTATGCAAGACATTGAACCATACCATCGCTGGCGCGATTTATACCTGAGTGAGGAAGATGAGCGATCGCCTTTCTTTGGCCGCAGTTACAGTGAGTTTGAATATTCTACTACCGTGTACAATTATTACCTACATCCGCAGTGGGATGATATGGGTAGCAAAACACTTTTTTTGAAAGTGCTGTTTGCCGACTACGGAAAGCATTTTGTAATAATTGAATTGATAGGAGAGTGGAATGATGCCATAGAAAATGACATTATGACCCTTAAGCGGGATGTATTGGATTATTTTTTTGATGAAGGCATTTACAAATACATTCTAATTGCAGAAAATGTATTGAATTTTCACAGCAGCGATGCAGAGTACTACGCCGAGTGGTATGATAATGTAGCCGATGAAGATGGCTGGATTATTTGCCTGAACATGCCGGAACAAACTCAGTACGAATTCAAAGCGTTGCGTTTGCATCGCTATGTAGAACTTCAGGAAATGGCAGACTGGCGCCGTTATCAGCCCGAAGGTTTATTTAAGCTGCTTGATGATAAATTACGTAAGCGACTTACCTGATCATGAAGCCGGAGGCATAAATAGCGCCTTCAATTCATTTGCATCTTCAGGTTTCATTTTACCACCCAATATCAGGCGAACCTGCCGCCGACGCAGTGCACCTTCAAATAGCTTCTGTTCGTCTTCTGTTTCAGGTTCTACTGCTGGCACAGTGCGTGGATTACCATTAGGATCCAAACCCACAAAAGTGAAATAGGCTTCGTTGCTTTCATATTTAAATTGATGCAATGTATCCTCACCCCATACTTTCAGGTACACTTCCATGCTGGTAGTAAAAGCTCGTGTAATGCGTGCTTCAATATGGACGTAATGCCCAAGTTTAATGGGGTTTCTGAATGATATATTATCAACCGAAGCCGTAACTACCGGCGCACCACAATGCTTGGCAGCGCAATAGGCCGCAGCAATATCCATCCAATACATGA
>JAHEMO010000182.1 GCA_024643625.1 Chitinophagaceae bacterium | reverse complement strand
GGCGCGGCTTCAATAGGCCTGATGATGTCCTCAGTAACCTGGTGGTAATCCTTATTACCATCCACCAATGGAGCTCTAACAGCGCTTTCGTACTTTAAAACTGACATCTTTTGTTTTTTATGTTTCGGAAGTATGCTACTTCCCTATCCCTTTTTTCTTTTCATGATCCATTTCAGGATCCTAACAACTGCTTAATGGGCAGCTTCAGCAGCATGCTCGCCTTCGGCGTGTGCAGGGGCCACTTCTTCTACCTCATCGGTATTTCTAACTTTAGCCAGGTAGCTAACATTGGGCAATACGTGAATTTGCTCCAGCGCATAGTACATGCGCAGCGGGCTATGTTCGCGTACACTGCGAATGGCGCTCTGCTTATCATTTACATCGCCAAATACCAATGCTTCAGTAGGACAAGCCTGCTGGCAGGCAGTCTTAATTTCACCATCACGAACCGGGCGGCCCTGCTTTTTGGCTTCCAGTTTACCGGCCTGCAGACGCTGCACACAGAAGGAGCATTTTTCAATTACGCCGCGGCTACGCACCGTTACATCGGGGTTCAGCACCATGCGGGTAAGGTCGTCATTCATGTCGAGCGTGGTATCGCTCACATGGCCAATTTGATTATCCGGGAAGCTATCTGCCCCGGTATAATCGGCCCAATTAAAACGACGCACTTTGTATGGACAGTTGTTGGCGCAGTAGCGTGTACCAATGCAACGGTTATAGGTCATTTGGTTAAGACCTTCGGTGCTGTGGTTGGTTGCTGCCACCGGGCAAACGTTTTCGCAAGGTGCATTGTCGCAGTGCTGGCACATCATGGGCATAAACACCACATCTTTCACCGCATCGGGGTTAGCCGGATCGGTTACATAGTAGCGGTCGATGCGCATCCAATGCATATCGTGGCCACGAAGCACTTCCGTTTTACCTACTACCGGAATATTATTTTCCGCGCTGCAGGCTACAACACAGGCACCGCATCCATTACAACTGTTCAGGTCCACACTCAGGCCCCAATGCATACCCGGCCTGTCGTTCAGCCGCGGGTCGTACAAACTGCCTTCGTTACGGTAATCGCCTTCTTTTTTGGCATAATCATGCACGAGCGCATCGCGCTGATCTTTGAAAATGGTTTTATGCGCAGCAAACGTGGCAAGACTGGTTTCTTTAACCACTTCCATTCTGCCCTCATAATTACCGTGCACCTGGTTTTGGGCTATTTCGTATTTATCGCCCGTAGTAGCAACGGTAGCGCTAAAGCCCCCAAATGATGCCATTCCATTAGCGCCGATGGTAGTGAGCGGGTAAGCATTCTGACCGGCCTCGCGGCTGGCCACACCTACTTTGGCTGAACGGCCATAGCCTAATGCTATACCAATAGTATGTTTTTCAGTTCCCGGCACTATCATGGCAGGCAAAGACATCTCCTTACCATTTACCGTAATCTTCAGCACGGGTTTGGCAGGATTTACTTCATAGCTGTCAATATCACCGTTGTTGGTCAGGTCAATGTCCAGTAATTCTTTGGCCGCTGCCGCGGAAATAACCGCGTAGTTATCCCAGGTGGCTTTGGTAACGGGATCGGGCAGTTCCTGCAACCAGGGGTTTGTGGCCTGGCTACCGCTGCCAATAGATACTTTATGGTAAAGTACCACTTCCCAATCGCCGCCGCCTTTGGTGGCAGCAAGGGCCGATATCGCCTGCTCAGCAGCAGCGCCGTTAAATGCGCTACCACTTACGGGCGCTTCGGCAGGAACTATCAATCCATCGCGCAATACGCGGTCCCAGGCATCCTGGTTACCCAGACGCTGCATCCAGAAACGCTTCAGATAAGACAGATAATCGTTTCCGCTTCCCATGGCCACTGTAGGCAATATTTTACCGGTTGAATCAGTAGCCGCGGTCACCGGAGCAGCCCCACCCGACCAGCGCAACAGACTATCCTGCCACTGACGGGTTTTAAATAATGGATGTATAGTAGGTTGGATGAAACTTGCATGACCAGACTTAGGTTCAGCATCGCCCCAACTCTCCAGATAATGATGGTCGGGGAACACAAAATCGCAATACTGCGTGGTCTCGTCAAGCCTCGTGTTGAAACTGATTTTCAATTTCGTCTTGGCCAAACCGGCTATCAACTTCTCGGCACCGGCATAATCGTAAGCAGGGTTGGCATTAATGAACATTACGCCACCAAAGGTTCCTGCATTTAAATCGGCAACGGCCTGCGCCATGGCTGCATCGTCACCCATTTTATAATGGCTGGTAACGCCCCAGTTAATGGTGTTGCCACCGGCACCTATTGCTTCGTTGATGGCATTTACCACCAATTGAATATTTATATCGTTGTAGCCGGAAACTACCAGCGCCTTGCCATTGGCTTTGCGCAGGGCATCGGCGGCACGGCCTACACCGGCAGCAACCGCAGCATCGGCAACGGCAGGTTTTTGTCCGCGAACAGCGCCAAGCAAGGCTGCGGCTACTGCACCCGCCTGCGACGGCTTGTGTGTATAACGCTCGTCGGCATTGGCACCTGTCATGCTCATTATGCTTTCGAACTGGAAATGCTTGCTGAGGGCCGGATTGGCTTCATTTATCTTCCGGCCTTTAGCGTATTGCTTTGCAAATTCAACAGGACTAAGCCAGTTTGCCAAAAAGTCGGCATCTAAACTTACAATCACCTCAGCTTTATCGAAATGGTATGAAGGAATGGCCTTTTTGCCGTAACTCAATTCATTAGCCATGGCCATGGCGCTATGGCTAATGGCATCGTAGGCTACGTGGCGGCTTCCGGCGGGCATTTTTCCCAAAAATTCCGCCACCAACTGACGTGAACTGGGAGAGGTGATGGTATTAGAAACAAGCAGAACAGGCTTCCCGGCCAGTCCGGCCATGGCCTGCATTACCAATTTGTCTGCAGCTTCAAAAGTGGGTAATTCCACCAGTTCGCCTTCCTTTACCTGTGCAGGAAAGCGCAAGCGATGCGTATCGTACAAATCAAGCACGCTGGCTTGCGCTCTTGCACTTGTGCTGCCTTTTGTAATGGGGCAAAGCTCATTGCCTTCAATCTTTATTGGTCTGCCATCCCGAACCTTGGCTACCACACTTTGCACATCGCCATCCTGCGTATAGGTTGTAGCATAGTAATTAGCTACACCCGGCGTAATGGTTTCTGGCTTGTTGGTATAAGGAATTGCCTTTTTTACAGGCATTTCGCAACTTGCGGCCAGCCCGGCAGCAGCGGTGCTAAAGCCCAGGTATTTCAGAAAATCGCGGCGGGGCGTTTTGCTGTCCAGCAAGCCTTTATCGTCCATGTCAAATGGCAAATCTTCCTGAAACTCATCCTGAACGGCAGCTTTATGCTTATCCGTTTGCTTGAAGGCTCCAAAGTTTTGCCAGATTTTATTGCTCATATCTACAATTAGCGTATTTGAATATTTTGATAGCCGTTGCTCGTGTTCTTGTGGGTATTAAAAAGAAGCCCTTCCGGTGTGGTGGGGGCTTATTCTTCTAGTAATGGCATTTCTGACACTCGGTACCACCAATCATTTCCACGGTTACGCTATCCAGGCGGTTGTTCTTAATGTCGTCGTGATATTTTTCGTAGATGCTGTAAAAGCCATTTTCCGAAAACTGTACTTTGCTTTCGCGATGGCAGTTTACGCACCAACCCATGCTCAGGTCATTAAACTGATATACTTCATCCATCTTCTGGATTTCGCCATGGCAGGTTTGGCAGGCCACTTTTCCCGCCGTTACGTGCTGGGCATGATTAAAATATACATGGTCGGGCAGGTTATGGATTTTTATCCATTCAATAGGCTTGGCTTTAGCAGGATCCCAGGGCTGTCCCGGAGTAAATCCGGCATAATCAAACAATTTCTGCAATTCGGCTGTGCCGTCTACTTCCTTGCCTTCGCCATCGAATAGCTGCTCTCCTTTGTACTCGTTGATGGCCAGATGGCAGTTCATACACAAGTTTACGCTAGGTATATTGCTATGCTTGCCTTCCTGTGCGCCACCGTGGCAGTACATACAATTAATTTGGTTGGTACCGGCATGCACTTTATGGCTATAATAAATAGGCTGTTCGGGCTGATAGTTTTTCATCCTGCCCAGGCCTATTGCACCTTTGGATACAAATACACCACCAATAATAAAAAGCAATACTGTACCCAGTCCGAGGTAAGTCTTGTTTTTCCAGAAAGGAATAGGCTCCGGCGACCAAACACCGTCTTTGTCATCGGCAAGTTTGCGGAGATTGCTGTTAACCTGTAGTAATATAAAGGCTACAATGGCCAGAATAAGGGTCAGAATCCCAAATAGCAGAGTATTATCGTTAGCAGGTTCGGCCGGGCCGCCCACAGGTGTTGGCGCCACAGCGGGCTTCCAATCCCGTACATAAGTCAGGATAGCCTCAAGGTCGGCATCGGCCAGGTTGGGGAACTGGTTCATGGCCGCAGGCGACCAATCTTTCATTTTTGTTGCATAGGCATCACCGGTGGCTACAGCTGCGGGCCAGTTTTTAATCCACAGCTTCAGCAGGTCTTTGCTGGGCCAGCGGTCTTCCACACCCATTAGCGCCGGACCGGTTAGGTCCTGGTCCATTTTGTGGCAGGAAGCACAGTTGGCATTAAAGAGCGCCTTGCCATCCTGAGCAATCAGCACAGCATTATTGGAAAAGGAAAAAAAGATAAAACCTGCAATCAGTATCCTGTAAACAGTTTTTCTGGCTACCATATTCAGCACTAGTTGATTGATGGAGAAGAATATCCCCGTTTGGCGGGCAAAAATATGACAGCGATGTGACAATTGCGGACTCGCTACAAAAAAAATATAACCCAATACTGGCGCGGGTTTCAGCGGATTGTTGCACAAATTATGCACCATGACCTGCCATTGTTCATCAATCTTGTGAAGCCTAACAATATGCTTATCATGCCTCTGCTTCAGCAAAAATTAGCGCTGTAGTGATGCTTCAGTGTTGTGTATGGCAATGGCCAATCCTGCATCTTCGCAACCATGTTTCAACGGTTACAGCATAAATGGAAAGTAGGCGGATGGCAGTTGGCGCTTATCCTCTGCACCTTTGCTTTGGGCGGCAGCCTCTGCGGATGGCTTACCCGCCAAATTATTACACCTCTCAGCATTCAAAGCAGCCTGCTGTATGGCACACTGTACTTTGTTATCCTAACACTGCTGTGGCCAATTTGCGTATTAATCATAAGCATTCCGTTGGGGCAGTTTAAGTTTTTTCGCAATTATCTCCGCAAGATGGGGAACCGGCTGGGTTTCGGCCGGGCATCTGCCGATGAAGCGGGTGACGGTCTTATCCACCTCGCCATATTTGCGAGCGGCACGGGTAGCAATGCCCGAAAGCTGATGGAGCGTTTTGCCCAACACCCAAAAGCAAGGGTTAGCTTGCTGGTGAGCAATAAGCCGGGAGCAGGTGCCTTGCACCACGCCGCCGATTTGGGTATCAATACCCTGCTTATTGAAAAAGATCGTTTTTCAAATGGCGATGCTTACCTGCCCGAACTGGAAGCGGCAGGTATTGATTTTATTGTGCTGGCGGGCTTTTTATGGAAAATACCGTCGGCATTGGTGGCTGCCTATCCACAGCGCATCATTAATATTCACCCTGCCCTACTGCCCAATTATGGTGGCAAAGGCATGTATGGCCGGCATGTACATGAAGCCGTAATTGCCAATGGCGATAGCGAAAGTGGCATAACCATCCATTATGTGGATGAACAGTACGACCATGGTGCTACCATTTTTCAGGCCTACTGCCCCGTGCTACCGGATGATACAGCCGATACACTGGCCGAGCGCATTCATGCACTGGAACATGCGCATTTTAGTAAGGTGGTGGAAGGGGTGGTTAGTGAAATTTTGGATTGAGGATTTTTGATTAGCATGGATGCGGTACCTGCAACATTTTTGGAACCGCTAAGCAGCAAAGACTGTAAGCTGCGCTAAGGATTTCTCGATTTATAGCATCTCTCTGAGCACCTCTGTGACACAGAAAACTTATGGTATTTTTTGAACCACAAAGTCACAAAGAAGGCACAAGGATCACAAAGATTTTCTCTGTGCAATCTCTTGTATTCATCTCTGTGAAACGCTGTGACCCAAAAAATCGCAAATGAAATTTGAAGACGCAAAAAAAAATTAACTCATCAGTCGTTTAAATATTCTACCCACCGCCAACAACCTTCATACCCCCCGGCAGTAATTCAATCAACCGTTGTTTGTACAGCGCACCCACCGCCATTTTAAATGCCTTTTTGCTCATGCCGAAATAGCTGTATATCTCATCGGGATGACTTTTATCGTTATAGGGTAGCATGCCGTTATTGGCTTTTAATAATTCCAGAATTCTGCCCGCTTCGCCTTCTATTTTCTGGTAGCCGGGCTTGCCGGGCACAAGGTCTATTTTGCCATCTTCGCGTATTTGCTTGATAAATCCTTTTAGTTGCTGTCCCGGCTTCATACCCATTACCGCATCGGCATTATGGATTAATCCTTCGTAGGCATTGTTGAAAATAACAGCATATCCTAACGGTGTTTTGCGCACCGCCAAAATGTCCACCTCCTGCTTGTCTTGCAATAGGCTTGTATCGCCTTTTACATAATCGTCGTACCATTCCGTCGCGGCCACGCGTCCGCTTTCCTCATCGCGGTACACATACACCAATAATTCCTGTCCCACCCGTGGCGGGTTGCGCTGCTGACTGCGCGGCAGCAATAAATCTTTTTGCAAACCCCAATCCAGAAAAGCGCCATGATCGGCCAGCATAGCCACTTTCATGAAAGCGAGTTCACCTACAGCAGCATGTGGCTTATCAGTGGTGGCTATCAGTCTGCCTTCGCTGTCGTGGTATATAAACACGCTCACTTCATCGCCTGCTTTGGCATCTTTTGGTATGTAGCGATTGGGCAGGAGTACATCCTGTTCTTCATATTTTAGATATGCCCCGGGTGCTGTTAACCGGTCTATAGGTAAGGTGTAGTATTGTCCGGCTTGTAATTGTTCCATTGCGGTAAAGGTAACTTGTAAAGTGATTGGTGATTTTTGATTGGCAATTTATGATTGTAGCGACTTGTACCACTTAAACACAAAGGGCACCAACGGAAAGGG
>JAHEMO010000181.1 GCA_024643625.1 Chitinophagaceae bacterium | reverse complement strand
GCCGAAACCAAGGGCGGCACCAACCCCTATTTTGCTACCGGTGCCGGTGGCATATTGCAAGCAGTAATGATGGGTTTTGCGGGTATTGATATTACGGAAACCGGGCTAAAGCAAATCAATAGCACGCTGCCAACAGGCTGGCAAAAGCTTACGGTACAATTGGCCGAAGGCGGAAAAAGCTTTGAGCGGAAGCGGTAGGGAAAATGCATGAAGAAATTGAGCATAGTTGCCCATCGGCAAAATGAGCAAAGGTTTAATTTCCAAATCGCTTTGATGACTGCCGCATGATAATCAAAATGTGCAGCCCTTGTGATTCGTGAAATCTGATTGTAACTTAATGGCGGGTAATAAAAATCCTTCGCCATGAAAAATCACTTGCTTCTCATCTGCTGTTTTTGCGGCATCCAATCCTATGGTCAAAATGTTGGCATTGGCACCTCAACCCCGGGCTCCGGGCTCGAACTAAAGGGCCCGGGTCTTGCATCGCAACAACGCATTACAGACCCAACATCCGGCAACTCGCTGGTGTTGCAGGGCGGTGCAGGGCAAAATCTTAAAATAACCGGATACAATTATGGAAGCGGTACAGCCCAAACCCTGCACCTGAGCGTTGATGGTGCCAATACCATAATGAACCCCAATGGCGGCGCAGTCGGTATTGGTTTGCTTGTACCCTCAGGCGGATACCTGCTGGATGTGGCTGGCCCAGTAAAAACAGTTGGCAGCTCCACCCATTTTGTGGCACAGGCCACCGGCGGCACCAACTCCTGGGCCCGGCTATATATGCGCTCAACTGCTCAAAGTTGGTTCATGGGCACTTCTCAAAACTTCAACGGCAATCAACTCTATTTAGTTGATGAAACTTCAGGCGAAACACGATTGAGCATTCAACCTGCGGGCGGGACCATTAACCTTACCGGCAGTACCACTCAAAACGTGCCGGCATTCGGACAACCCAAGGCCATGGTTTTCCTTAATAGCAACGGTACCATTGGACGTTGCTACAATGGTGTTACCGGCGCCACAACCGGAGGCTGTGGCATCACGGCTTTGCGGGTTAATGCCGGTAATTATCAGATCACTTTCCCCTTCGATATCACTAACCGCTTTTTTGCAGTTTCGGCAGAACAGGCATGCTGTAATAGTCCGGTTACCATTACTTATAAAGTGTTCCCAACCACCACGCTAAATATTGGCACACTCACAAAAGATAATGGCGTCATTAATTTTTATGCTGCTGATTATCCGGTGATGGTGATTGTGTATTAAGTAGAAGCGTACGATGGCATTGGCATGAAAGCTATAAGTAAAAAACAAAAGCCGTTGCTGTTTGCAACGGCTTTCAAATATTTTACAACAAGTGCGGGCAACTGCTACGCCACCGCCAGCCGGCGTAAATAACCTACATGGCTGGATACTGCGCCAAGCACTGTACGGTATTCAATGTAAGGCACATTATATTCCTTACAAGCTTGCTTTACAATTTTATGAACCGCAGGATAATGGATATGGGATAGTTTGGGAAACAGGTGATGTTCTACCTGAAAATTAAGACCGCCAACCAGCCAGCTTACTACGCGACTGCGGGTGGCAAAATTGGCCGTTGTTTTAAGTTGATGCACGGCCCATTCGTCTTCCATTTTGTTGGTTACTTCGTCGGGCAAAGGGAAATGCGTGTCCTCTACAGTATGCGCCAATTGAAAAACAATGCTAAGTACAAATCCGCTGATTAGCGTCATGGCCAAAAAGCCCAGCAACCAACTTACAAAGCCGAACTTCAGCATGGGTAACACAATAAAAACGGAGGTGAAAAGTAATTTGCCGAACCAAAACGACACATGGTCCATAAACTTCATTGGCTTTAAGGGCACGGTACCAATTTTACGCTTAAAGTATTTGGCATAATCGGAGTAAAAAATCCAGAACAAATAGAGCAGGCTATACAAAGCCCAAAAATAAAAATGTTGCACCCGGTGTATACCCAGTTTGGGTTGGTGTTCGCTCAAGCGCAGAAAAATGCCCGCTTCCAGGTCATCATCCACATCGTGTACATTGGTAAATGCATGATGGATTACGCAGTGTTTTTGATTCCACATAAAGGCACTACCACCTAACAGATTAAGGGTAAGTGCGGCCAGCTTATTGATAAAAAAGTGCTTGCTGAAGCTGCCGTGGCTGCCATCGTGCATGATATTAAAACCGATGGCCGCAATAATGAGGCCCATCAGCATACACAAACCAATAGCAAGCCAGCCATTCATATCTACCAGCATAAGGGTAAGATAGGCACCCAGCAGTGCTGCTACCAAAATGAGCGCTTTGCTAAATAACCGCCAGCCGCCGGTTGGTTCTATGCGGTTTTCCTCGAGATAGGCGTTTACGCGCTCTTTAAGTACCGTATGAAAACTTGGTGTAACCCGGGGGAATTTTGGTGTACTGACAGACATACAAGACAAATAAAAATGAACAAAATTTAGAGTTGCAAACCTACGCCAACTAACCATACCGAAAACGTTATGATTAGTCCCAACCCTGCTGTAGGGTAACAATATGCAAAAACCCCGGATTATCCGGGGCTTTTACTTGTATTGTTTAGGTAAATAGCAACCTGCTAGCCAAGGGCTACGCGCTTGAAGCTGGTAACCGTTACGCCTTTTCCGCCTTCGGCGAGATAAGCTTCTACCGTTTTGCCACCATCTTTTACAAATGGCTGTGCCAGCAACGTGTTCTCTTTGAAGAATACATTCAGTTTGCCTTCGGCTATCTTGGCTATCATATCCTGAGGCTTACCGGCCATTTTGGGGTCGTTGTTCATCAGGTCAATAACAATAGCACGTTCGCGCTCTATTTGCTCTGCCGAAATGCTGTTGGCATCTACCGCCAGCGGATTCATAGCGGCAATCTGCATCGCTACGTCTTTTCCTTTTTCTTCGTCGGCAACGCTCATACCCACCAATACGCCAATGCGGTATGCACCGTGTATATAACTAGCCACATAAGGCGCATCTACGCGCTCAAATTTGCTCACGCCGATTTTTTCGCCAATAGAAGCCAGCTTATCGTTGATAAGGTCGGCCACTTTTGCGCCATTCACTTCTACGTTGTTCAGTTCGTCTACCGACTTTACGTCGTTAGCAATAGCGGCATCGGCAATGCTTTGCGCAAAGGCAATAAAATCTGCGTTTTTGCTCACGAAGTCGGTTTCGCAGCTAATGCAAAGGGCCAGACCGGTAGTATGGCTATCATTGGTTTGGGCAATTACCACGCCTTCTTTGGCTTCCCGATCGCTGCGCTTAGCGGCAATCTTCTGCCCTTGCTTGCGTAACCAGTCAATAGCGGCTTCAAAATCGCCATTGGTCTCGGTAAGTGCCTTGCGGCAATCCATCATGCCCGCGCCGGTTGCCTGGCGCAGCTTATTTATATCTGCTGCTGTTATAGATACTGTTGTTGACATTTGTTTTCCTTTTTAGAATAGTTTACTAATACCTGCCCTTAGGAGACAAGCGTTGTACTGCCGGCTTCGCCATTGGGGTATTGGCCAAAAACAGGCATGCTATTGGTTATGAACACCAGGCTACTAGCGGCTTGCACCACCACCTGTACCACCACCACCGGCTGGACGACGGCCACCGCCACCTGCGCTTGGCACACGTCTGCGGGTAGCACCGGCACCACCGCCTGCGCTGCGGCCACGGCCTGCACCACGGCTTCTGTCGCCACCTCGGTCTTCACCACCTTCTTCGGCCTTGAGTTCCTGTGCTGATTCCACTACATCTTCCACATCTTCCTCATCCTTATTGCTTTCGCGTTCGGCAAGGCCTTCGGCAATGGCTGCAGTAAGGTAGTTGATAACGATAGCAATGCTCTTGGTGGCATCATCGTTGCTCGGAATGGCAAAGTCTACTTTGTTAGGATCGCAGTTGGTATCTACCATACCAAAAGTGGTAACATTTAAACGCTTGGCTTCTGCCAGCGCAATGTCTTCATGTCCGATATCTACCAACAATATAGCAGTAGGAATACGGTTCATGTTGGCAATACCACCAAGCACTTTCTCCATCTTGTCGCGGTCGCGGCTTAGGGTAAGGCGTTCTTTTTTGGTGATGCTATCCAGGCTACCATCGGCCAGCATTTTTTCAATGCTCTGCATTTTCTTTACGCTTTTGCGTACGGTATTAAAGTTGGTAAGCATACCACCCAGCCAGCGCTCGGTTACAAAAGGCATGTTTACGCGACGGGCGCAATCGGTTACTATTTCTTTTGCCTGCTTTTTGGTAGCTACAAACATTATTTTCTTTCCGCTGCGGGCTATCTGGCGCAGCGCCGCTGCCGACTCCTGCAAACCTTCTACGGTCTTGTTGAGGTCAATAATGTGAATGCCTTTCTTTTCGGCAAAAATGTAAGGCAACATCTTGGGGTTCCACTTCTTTTTAAGGTGGCCAAAGTGTACGCCGGCTTCCAGAAGTTGCTGCTGTAATGAAGTATTTTGTTCCATTTGAATAAGATTATTGAGTATGATCAACTATTGATTATCGATTACTGATTATTGATTATGCGAGGCTATTGACTATGCATGGCACCGGTTGCCAATAACCAATAACGAATAATAAATAATTAGCGCTTGGAGAACTGGAAGCTCTTGCGGGCTTTTTTCAAACCAGGCTTTTTACGTTCTACACTACGGGGGTCACGCGTTAGCAATCCGGCTGCCTTCAACGCGGGCTTCAGCTCTTCGTCCATTTCTACCAATGCGCGGGCAATACCCAGTTTGGCAGCTTCGGCCTGACCTTTTACGCCACCACCGGTAGCATTAATCTTTACATCAAACTTGCCCAAACCATCAATGGTTTTCAGGGGAGCTTCTACCTGATTTTGCAGATATACCAGGCTGAAGTAGTTTTTGTAGTCTTTGTCGTTAATGGTGATGTTACCACTTCCCTTGCTCAGGAATACGCGGGTAACAGCTTCCTTCCGGCGACCGACTGTATTTTTTTGTTTTTCCATGTATGCGGAATTTGAAATGTTTTTGTAATGAAAAGTTTGTGCCCGAATTAGAAGCTAAGGGATTGAGGTTGTTGTGCAGTATGCGGATGCGCGGCACCGGCGTACACAAATAACTTCTTGTACATTTTACGACCCAAACGGTTTTTAGGTAGCATGCCTTTAATAGCGCGTTCCAGAATTACCTCGGGCCGACGCTTCAGCAAGTCCTTGGCTACCTCTTCGCGAAGACCACCGGGGTAGCCGCTAAAGTTCTGGTACACTTTATCATCCATTTTATTACCGCTAAATTTTATTTTATCGGCATTAACGATGATTACAAAATCGCCGCAATCAACATGGGGCGTGTAGTAGGCTTTGTTTTTACCGCGCAGGACAGCAGCTATCCTGGCGCTCATGCGGCCTACGGTTTGATTGGTACCGTCCACAACATACCAGTTGCGTTGAACGGTAGCCGCATTCGCATGTTTCGTAGTGAAATGCAGTTTGCTCATTTTACATTTGTTTTATCAGGCTCCGCGCCATCCCGAGGGAACCTTCGTTTTTAAAATCCGCTTTTTTACCAGCGGGCGGCAAAGGTAGGCGGGTGCAATTGCTCAACGCACCCTTTCACAAAGATTTTTGAATTACACCCTTGTAACGTATTGATTTTCAATAAAATTTTTGCCCGATAATTTTAATAGCGATACAAAATTGCATCCGGGCGCATCATTTTTTGCCGATAAGTAGTGGCTGGGACAAGCGGAGTATGGCTCCGGATAATGACTGCATCGTAGTGATCTGCAGCCTGATAAACCCGGTAATTGGGGCTGCCGGTGCTATTGGTAAATACCGTTAGCGGGCGTCCCGCTTCGTGAAAATACATTTCGATGACCGGCCGGTACCACCCGTCGTGCAGATAAATAGTATCCGCCCCGGAGCTGAGCAGGGTTTGGGCAAAAATTGCGGCGGAGGCATCCAGGGTACGCTCCTGCCCGAAAGGGTAATTAGGCGCCAGAAAATAACGGCTATAGTTGAGTGAAAAAACCAGCGCCATAGCAGCCGCAAGAATTAAGCGCAATTTGCCGCTTTGCCAAAACCAGCCAATGCCTGCCAGTCCAGGTGGCAGTACAATGATGGCGAATGAAAAAGCCCGCTCGGGTATATAATGCCTTTGCCACAAGTGCGCCAGCATGGGCAACCAAAGCAGTGTAATAGCCATAGCTGTTGTCAGCCATTGGCCACGCCGCCTGCCCAGGGCCAGTAGCCCAAGCGTAGCCGCCACCAGAACGCCATAGGCTGTTAACTCTTCCCGCGGACGAAGCAGAAAAATATTCCAGCCCCGCTTGCCTTGCGCCAGGCTTTCCGCTAAGGACCAAACCGGCTCCGGCGAATAGCCGCTATATACTACGGCCTTAAATGCCTGCCATCCGCCGCAGGTAATAATAAAGGGTAAATAGAGCAGAACCACCATTGCCCCTATGGCCAGTGCATGCAACAGGTACGTTTGCAGACTCACCAACTTACGCTGCCAAAAAAGCCAACCCATAAACGGCAAACAAATGGCAGAGAAGTATAAAAAAGTAGGCAGCGTGTAAAAGCCAAATACATGCAGCAGGGCAACCCAAAACCATGGTGGTGCTTCATTGCGCCGTAGCGCCCTCAGGTAAAACAATAATAATAACAGGGCTATAGCCAGTTGCAGCAAATAACCTCTGCCATACACACTAAATCGGCCAAATGGAAACAGACTTATCAGCATGGCAACACATAAAATAGCCAGTACCCGGCGGCGCAGCACCATAGTGTACAGCCGAAATGCCAACCATATGGCAACCCATCCCATGACCAATGCCGGCAGCCTTATTTTCCAAACGACGGGCAAGGGCAAGCCGCTAAAAAGCCATGCCCACAAGCTGTACAAAGGATGGTTATTGGGATAAGGATAATAGGTTGTGGCTACAAGGGGGCCGGGCTTGATAAAATAGTAATAGCTCATGCTTTCGTCGCGCTCCAGCGGCACAGATATCAACATGTACAATCGCGTAGCCAGGTAAAACCCTACCAACATCAGCAAGGCTATTTTTACTGATGGCGGAAGTGCTTTCCAATAAGCCAATTCCCTTTGGCAGCGATTGACCATCATCTTCAGCATATTAGCCAGACGCTGGTTGCCGGGAAGTGG
>JAHEMO010000180.1 GCA_024643625.1 Chitinophagaceae bacterium | reverse complement strand
GCCAACTGTCCATCTGATGCCGACTGTGCACCACTTCCGCATGAATGTCCGCCGGAAGATTTGGTTGACTTTGCGGTTGACTATTCGGCGCGTGATTTTTGGAGTTTCCGCAGGGCATTGCTCGACTTTGCCAGCCTGCGTTATCCCGATTGGAACGACCGGCTTGAAGCCGATGCGGGCATCATGTTTGCGGAACTGCTCAGTGCGCTGGGCGATGAAATGGCTTATTACCAGGACCGTGTAGCCAGAGAAGCCTACATTGAAACCGCCACCCAACGACGCTCCTTGCGGCAGCATGCGCGGCTGGTGGACTATGAGATGTACGACGGTGTAGGCGCACTGGTTTGGATGGACATCACCACCGCAGCAGGCAATCATGACATCCCCGCCGGTACCGGCGTTTATGCCAGGGGCGAAAAAGGGGGAGCTATTCATTTTGAGATAGGAAAAGGCATAGCCGAAACCAGCAGCGGATTACAATACAATGTGGCTGGCAGCCGGAATGAATTTCTGCCGTATTTGTGGGATGAGGATGACACATGTCTCCGCGTTGGCGCCACATCCGTCCATTTGCAGGGCCATCATAAAGCCCATCTGCCTTTTGATGATTTTTCGACCGATGCCGGGACAGGCAAGGTTATTCCCGGTAAATGGGTGCTTTTGAAAACCCAGCCTGCCAACCCGGCGCAGGCGGCACGCAGTCATTTGGTTCGGGTAGTGGAAGTTGACAATCAAACAGATCCTGTGCTCAACTTACCCATCACCTGTATAAAGTGGGAAGAAGAACAAGCGCTGCCATTTGAAATGGACAAAACTGTGCTGGTGGTGCGGGGAAATATAGTCCCGGCGACTTCCGGCAAAACGTTTACACAGTATTTCGTGGCTAACCGCGACGACGACAAGCTTACAGCCCCTCAGATAGCAGCGCTCAACAACCTCCAGGCAGATAATACCATTCAGCGCGAAGGCCATGATAGCACGCTTAACTACCTGTACTCCCTGCCAGGTTCGCAGACGGAACCGCTGGTATACCATGGCGCGGGTCCCAGCCCCGAGGTCCTTTTACAGCCCATGCAGTTCAGTGCCGGAAGTTGGGTGCCGGGCGGCAGTTTTTACACCGCCAAAAAAAGCTTTGTAGGATTGAATGCCTCCGGAGCGCAGGACGACCATTTTGTGCTGGATGATGGCTACTGGAAACGGCTGGTTGGCTACCAGCGATTGGGTGAAGAATTTGTTCATCGCGATTATGATTCCAATGAAGGCGTAACTATTCGGTTTGGCGACGGAGAATTTGGCAGAACGCCGGATGAAAACACGGTATTTGAACTAAAATACCGGCTGGGGGCATTGAGGCTAAGCAATGTGAGTGCAGATACCGTAAAGCATCTTACCACAACGCTTCCTTTTGTTCAAAACCTGACCAATCCTTTGCCGGCCATCAATGGCCGCGATGCCGAAACAGCCATTGAAATGCGGCAGGTGGTAGCTGATGCCTTCCGCGAAATCACCTACCGTGCCGTACGTCCCGAAGACTATGCCGAAGCTGCCGGGCGCCTGGGCTGGGTACAAAAAGCGGGTGCCGAATTCCGCTACACGGGCAGTTGGCTGTCAAATTTTGTAACTGCTGATCCAAAAGGAAAAACCAGTTTGTCGGTATTGGAAGAAAGAGCACTCGGCGAGCAGATGAACCGCTTCAGGCAGGCTGGCAGGGAAGTGATTATTCAGCAACCTGAGTACGCCAATATTGACCTCGATATAGCACTCTGCATTCAGCCATTTGCCTATGCTGCCGATGTAAAAAAAGCAGTAACGGAAGCCTTGTTTGGGAGGAGGAGCCTGCAACCCACCATCGGATATTTTTCTCCGGATCGTTTCACATTTGGTACCCCGCTGGAAAGGTCAACATTGGAGGCTGCTATACAAAACGTATCCGGTGTAAAAGCCGTGGAGCGCATCCGCTTCAGAAGGCGGGGTTGGTTCAACTGGCAAAATTTTACCACCTATTCCTACCATGCCGGTAGCAAAGTCATCATAAGAATTGAAAACAACCCGCTTTTACCCGAACAGGGTAAGATAAAACTACATACCCACGGTGGTTTATGAGTTGTAACTGCAAACAATCAAAAAACGGTTTCGCCTGCATCTGCGATGCGTTTGAGCATCCGCTACCCCTGGAGATAGCCGCAGGACTTTCGGCGCTACCCCGGCAGATCGCTGGCTTCCCGGAGTTCCGGAGGGCTATGCTGCGCCAGATACCGGCCGAAGTGGTCAGATACATCAACAGCGATAACACAGAAGTTTTAGCCCAACCACTCCAAAACTGGAGAGCCCGCCATAACGACGATTTTGGCTTGATGCTGCTGGAGATGTGGGCCTATGTTGCCGATGTGCTCAGCCTTTACGACGAAGCCATTGCCAACGAAACTTATCTGCGTACAGGAGTGTTGCGTCCCAGCCTGCGCAAACTGATTGCGCTGCTTGGTTATTTGCCGAGGCCTGCCATTGGTTCTTTGGTTGAACTGGCCGCCATTGCCGATGGCAGACAACCAGTGCTATTATCCTCCGGAACAGCGTTTCGCTCTTCGGCATTCGACGGCAATCCGGCGCAGGTTTTTGAGCTGGAAACGGATAAAAGCATTCATCCGCTAAACAACCTGTGGAAGCCACTTACGCCACATGCCGGTGTGGTGGGTTCAGGTAATCCTTTGTCCTTGCTCATTTCCCAGCGGCGCCCACTGCAATCGGGTGAAATTGTTTTTCTGAGCCATACTTCCAACAGCAACTACAATCAGGGCGTTACCGTAACTGCAGTTGAAAAATATCGGGGCGTCGACGGTCTGCAGTACACCCGCATGAGCGTTTCGCCATCATTCAAACTTGCTTCAGGTGTCCAGCTGTCGCATTTACAACTGCAAGCTCCTGCACAATCCGTTGGATTATGGACGCTGAACAATACTGATCCTTCTGTTACATCCAATAAACTGGTTTTGGCCTCGCAGCTCAATCAGCTTGCTGCAAACCAGTACATACTTGTGGGCTATAACAACACATACCGTTGGTTCCGCATCCAAAGCGTGGCCGATGTGAGCCGGGCTTCGGTACCGTCAGGCAATATGGTGATCAACGGCAACAGTTATAGCATACCGGCCATTACGGTGCAGGTTACCGAAATAACCTTGGATGCTTCGCTGAATTCCAGTCAGCGCAAAGCAGCATCCGACAGCAACTGGACCAATAGCCAACGCAGTGGCATCAGGGTTTGGTACGACATGCAATTGACGGCTACCATCACCGACGAACCCAAGATGCAGGTGCTGGCCACCGATATGCTTCGTTTGCCCCAACCTCTTGAAACTGTGCCCGCAGATTTTGCCCCCAACCGGCTACTTTTTTCTGATAAAAATGAAAGCGGCGTTGCCATAAATGGAGGTGTCAATTTCTCGCAGCGCCGGATAGTACCCGGGCAGGGTAGCAACTGGCAACCGGCACTCACACCGCCGCTTCAGGTGTATGGCAATGCATTGCTTGCCTCAAGAGGCGAAACGGTACTCAACGAGATTATGGGCAGCGGCGATGCCAGCCTTACCAACCAAACCTTCAAGCTGAAAAAAAAGCCACTCACTTACTTGCTGGCACCTTCTGTAAGCTCAGGAGCGGGAATAAAAAATACGCTAAGCATTTGGGTAAATGGTGTGAAGTGGAATGAAGTGCGGAGCTTTTTTAAAGTGGGAGAAGCGGATCAGGTGTACATCGTTCGGCAAAATGATGAGGGCGAAACCCTGGTAACCTTTGGTGATGGAAAACGCGGACAGCGACTGCCCAGCGGAAGGGACAATATTGTAGCCAGCTACCGCTTTGGCGGGGAGGCTGCCCTGCCACCGGCAGGTGCGGTGAACCAAATAGGCAAACCGGTAAAAGGCCTGCAACGCGTCAAAAATGTGACGCCGGCTTACGGTGGCGCCGATGCTGAAGAGGCCGAAGATATGCGCACGCTGGCGCCCGCATCTGCGCTGGTGCTGGGACGCATTGTATCGCTCTACGATATGGAAGCCGTAGCAAAATCTTATTCCGGCGTGGCATCGGTAAGCACAAGCTGGCGATGGAATCCGTCGCGCCAAAATGCTACAGCTCACCTATACTATGCAGGCGATGCAGCACTAAGCCCCTTGCTGAGCCAGCAGTTGCGCAGCCTGGCCGACCCCACCCTGATTATTGCGGTGGAACAGGCTTTGCCGAAAGATCTGCGGCTTGATATCAGTCTGCAAATTGATGAGCGCTATGCACAGGCCGATGTGATAGCGCAGGTCCGCAGCAGTTTGCTCAATGCCGACGATGGTTTCCTGGCACCGGGTATGCTGGGCATAGGTCAACCCATTTACCGCAGCCAGCTTTTTAATCAGTTGCTCGACACTGAAGGCGTAATCGCTGTTCAAGGCATTTTTTACAATGGATTTGCCTTTCAGCAATTTGCCATTACACCAGGCACAGGACAGTATTTTTTGGTAACCGATTCATCACTGCGTATTAACGGACAATAGTTCCCTCTACAAATGGCAAACGATTTATTTGAACAGTACTACGCCGAAAAGATTTGGGAAAGTATTCCCTACATCTACCGGCACGAGGATGGCTTGCAAAGTAATCCGGGTATGCTGCGGGCCATGGTACAGGTAATAGCCAGGCAGGCGGCAGTGCTCAGGCGCAGCCAGGACCGGCTTTGGGAGGATCAGTTCATTAGCTGGTGCAGTGAGTGGGCTGTTCCCTATATCGGCGACCTGGTGGGCACACGAATGCTCTCAGCGCTCAACAAACGCGGCCGCCGGATAGATGTAGCCAAAACCATTTACTACCGCAGGCGCAAAGGCACGCCCCGTGTTTTAGAAGAGCTGATTGCCGACATCAGCGGGTGGAATGGCAAGCTTTCTGAGCAGTTTGTTCGTTTGGCCCGGGCTCGTCACGGATTGGATGCCAAACCGCTCCCGCTGGCCGGTCGCTATTCGGGTACCATGCCCGGTGGATGGGCCGACCTTCGCCACCCCCGCATTAGTGAACTGGCTAACGGACCCTTTGAAGAATTTTTCCATACGCCCGATACACGCCGTCACGAGGGCCTGAACGGACGCTACAATATTCCAAAGCTGGCCTTTTTCCTGTACCGCATTCCCGCATTTGCCGTGCAGCACTCCACACCATTTGCACTGGGCGATGGACTTGGGTTCACATTTGACCCCTCAGGACGCGATATACCACTTTTCAGCAAGCGTATGCAGCCCTCCGACTGGGATCAGTGGCGCAGCGCCGCCGAGTGGGAATTGGCCGCACCCATACCATGCCGCCTGCTGAACGACGCCGTGTACAGGATAACCGGTCAGGTAATAGATGCGCTGCAGGACGCCGGTTTGAGCGCAGCGGCGGCCACCGACCTTGGCTTGCTTAATGGCTTGCGATACAAAAGCGAGGGAAGCTTTTTGCAGATGCTGAATAGCCTGACGCATGCAGCCGAAATAACCAGCCCGGCGAATTTGAGTTTGCTGCTGGCATTAGCGCTCGTTCAGGATTGTGGCAAGCAGGCGCTACTGCCCACCGGCGCCACTATGGGTGCCGATCCGCTGGAAACCAATGCCATGCTGGTAGCCCTTGTGAATGGGGGAGTGACAGTAATCAGCGCCGAAGAAACAGCGGCTGGCAATCTGCAGAATTGGAGCCCTCTTTCCACCAAAAGGCTCACCATAGATGCAGAAAACGGCCGTTTACTTTTTAATACCCTGCCATCGGCCGACCTTGAAGTGTCATGCAGTTACCATTATGGTTTTCCCGCATACTTAGGTGCCGGCACCTACGACCGCGCGGCTGTAAAGCGTTCAACACCAACACAGCTGAAAACGGGTGGTGGCAATATTGTGGCAGCAGAACTGCCCGGAGACGGCGTGCTGCAAATAGACGACAGCAAAACCTATGGCCCAATAGCCAACAAACTGTCTTTGAGCAACATGACGGTACAGGCTGCCAACCTGCACAGACCTTACCTCCGGCTGGAAAGCAACTGGATACTCAATACCGGTAGCAACGAAGATGCAAACCTCATTTTGGATGGACTCTGGCTGGGCGGAGCCGGTAATCAGACTAATTCGGTCATTCTCCGCGGCAATTACGAATGTGTCATTATCCGGCATTGCAATTTTGATCCCGGTGGTGCGCAAAATATTCGCGGCGAAGCCATCCATCCTTTAGCACTAAGCATCGACGGGTTTGTAGAAAAGCTTTGTATAGAAAGCAGCATTATGGGGCCCATTGCCATGACCGGATCCGGCACGGTGGAAGAAGTTTTTATCTGCGACTCCATTTTACAATCGGTGAATGCAGCTGTGCCTGCGCTGTCAATTGACGAAGGGGTGGTTACTATGGAAAGATGTACCGTGCTTGGCAGTATTGCGGTACACGAACTGTTTGCCACAGAAACGATACTTACCCAAACATCAAGCGTAGTCAATACCCAAAATGGTTGCTTCCGCTTTGGCGCAGCACCGGGGAACAGCCGCCTGCCGAAGCCTTATGAAAGCTTTCTTTTTGACACGGATACCCATCACTGGTTTACCAGCCAAAGCTTTGGCCACTATGCCTATGCGCAGCTAAGCGAGACAGCACCGGTTGAGGTGCGGGCAGGCGCGGCCAATGGCAGCGAAATGGGCGCTTACAGCCAATTGCTTAACCCCATTAAACTGCAGGGACTAAAAACAAAAATTGACGAATACATGCCTTTCGGGCTGATACCCATTTTCATTAATAAAACATAAACCACCGTTATGGGCTCATACGATATATCCCGCATCAATTTCGACCCCGCCAAGCACTATGCCAGTGTGCGCATGCAGCAGGGCCGTGTGCTGACCGACGATGACTGGAATGAAAACGAACGCATTGATGCCGAAGATAAACGCAGCACACAAGTTGATATCATTGGCGCATTTGGGAGTCCCGATGATGGATTCAAAATAGCGCCTCTTGCCGGTGGCGGCATTGCCGGTCCGGATGGTATTGATTTTACCATTAAGGCGGGTACTATGTACCTCGGTGGCTTGCGGCTTTTGCTACATGCCGATGAAACATACCGGCTGCAACATGACTGGTTGCAACTGGCAGCCGATGCTGGTGCAGTGCCTGAAGGC
>JAHEMO010000179.1 GCA_024643625.1 Chitinophagaceae bacterium | reverse complement strand
ACCGGGATTTTAATTCACAAAACTCCAGTATATACCCAGCCTGAACACCATACCTGGCGTGGGATACAGCGGTGCGGACAAGTTATTGTTGAGAAAGCCAAAACCGCGATCAAAACTTACCGTATTTAAATTTTCAAGTCGGGTAAATAGTCTGAAACTTTTAATGCGCAAATGCAAAAAGCCGGCTATATCGGGTCGGTTGCTGATGGTTGTATTATTCTGTACCACCCATTGTCCATTGAAGGGTGCCCAATCATCGGCGGTAAATGGTGAATAGTACCGGAATTCAACACCGGTGCTGAGGTTTAGATTTTTAAAAAATAATCCTTCGTATGCAATGCGATTGCGCATGTACAGCAATGGCAGATTAATTGCATCGGCAGTTTCGGGTTGCACTACCAGTTGTGCATACCAATTCCAGTGTTTGGCCAGTCTGAATTTCTTTTCGGCAGATACTTGTAACACTGAAATGAGAGAAGATTCCTGCGCAGGTACAATGTAATCTTTCCAATAAGTGTAGTTACTTACAATATAATAGTCGCCGGTAAGCGTCAAGCCAATTTTTGGATTGATATATGTGCCGCCTGCACGTGTCCAGTTCTCCGCATTAAATCCACCGGGTGTAGCGGCAATAAATGCGCTTCTGTCATCAAAAACAAAAGAGGGCGTCCGATTGGTATTTCTAAAACGCAATTGCAGGATACCTGCATTTTTACCCAAACTTGTTGCTACATAACCACCTGCTGTATAGTTGCCGGCATATTCGCCGGTGGTGTATAGCCGGCCATCTACATTAATATCCCACTTACGATTGCGGGTTCTGAATCTATACTCGCCCAGCAAATAAGTATTGGAAAAATTAAGCAAAGCCTTGCCCAGTGTGCCTTGCAGCAATTGTAATCCTGCGCCAAGCTTCAGGTACTGGTTTTGATTATCTTTTTCGGGAAAGAAAAAAAGTGCCGCTTCATTGCTTATATCGCGCCAGCCATCTTGCAAGCTAAAGGGAACATCTACCGGCGTAAATCCGTATCGGCTGGGATATATTGTATCTACACCTGGCGCTGTAATAGCATTATCGATATATCCGTACTTCTCGTTGCGAAAATTAAAAGTGTGCTGAATTCTTAAGCGCGGATAGAAGAATCTGGCATAGGAAGAATCCTCTTTGCGCAGCACGCTATCTTTTTGCCCAAAGTCAAACTGATGTTGCAGGTAAATATGCTGTTGCTTATAGATATTGCCGGTATTGACAGCCGTAGAAAAAAAGTTGCTGGAATAATTACCGTCGCCTCCTAACCATACCGGTATATTGAAGCGATCGTTGTAGGCTGCGTTTGTTGAGTTGAGAAAAGTATCGCTTACAATGCCACCGTTTTCAGAACTGCGGTTGTTGTTGCTTATAAAAACAGCAACGCCTGAATAACGCTTATTGCGTGTGGCAAAATTGCTTCCAAAACGAATATTGCCATGGCTGGTATTATTGTTTTTAAAATGTCCCGGTTGATTTACAAACCGATATTCAAAGCTGGCATTCCATGCGGGTGTAATATTTTGGGTATGCAGTATTTTAATGGTTTGTTCGCTGCGGCTGCCAAGTATATAGTCAAACTCAGTATAAGGCCTTGTGGTGCTAAACAACCGGGTATCCTGCAGTTGAAATCTAAAAGCATCAAAAGCATGAAAACCTGCGTCGAATCCGGGTTTTACATTTGGGCTGAAGATAAGTGAGCGACTTGCCCCGCCAAGCCCTCCAATATTTAAATGGTCAAAAGGCAGGGGGAAGCGTTTGTAAAAATCACTAACACCGGAGTCGATGCCCATGGTACGGGAACTATCAATCATTCGGTAAAAGATAGTAATACTGTCAGCAAGATCATCGCGACGCTTGAGCGAGTCACCGCCCTGCATGCGGCTTGCCGGTCCGGTAGGGCGTCCACGGCTATCGAGCCCTGTGGGTCGCACCGGGTCCTGTGCTAAAGCTGTAACGCCTGACAACAGGCAGAGGCAAAGCAATAGCCATGCCCTATCCTTTGCCAATAGCGAACCACTTGTTTTCAAATTAAGATGAGCCAAACCGGCATTAATTGATGCGGGGACAAAATAAGAGCCTTCTGTTTGATGACAACCATACCTTAACCCGAAGTTTAGAGCTGCTCCACGACATATTTGAAGATGGCGCTCATTTTTGGTTCTGCGCTGTTGGCAGCTTCCAACACTTCTTCATGGGTAATGGTATTCAAATCTTCACGAATACCTAAATCAGTTATCACGCTCATGGCTAACACCGGCATGCCCATATGTTGCGCCACTATATTCTCCTGCACGGTACTCATACCCACCGCATCACCACCCAGCAAATGAAGCATTTTATATTCTGCACGGGTTTCAAATGTGGGTCCCGTAACGCCAACATATACCCCTTCATGCACGGGAATGGATAGAGAATCTGCCCCTTTTTTTGCCAACGCTAAAAGCTGAAGTGCGTATGGCTCACTCATATCCGGAAAGCGAGGACCCAATGCATCATCATTGGGGCCTAACAGGGGGTTTGTCTGAAACATACTGATATGATCACGAATAAGCATAATATCTCCTACCCTAAACGCCGGATTCATACCACCTGCTGCATTGCTGAGCAATAACACTTTACTGCCCAATGCCCTAAGCACTCTTATGGGGTAGGTTACCTGTTCCGGAGTATATCCTTCGTAAAAGTGAAAGCGCCCTGCAAGGCAGGCCACCCTTTTGCTACCAATGGTGCCGATTACCAATTTTCCCTTATGACCCTTCACCGTGCTCACAGGAAAGTGCGGAATGTCCTCGTAGGGAATTTCGCAGGCAATTTCAATCTGGCCGGCAAAATTGCTGAGGCCACTACCCAATACCACACCCACATCAATCGGCTCTGCAAAATATTGCCTGATAATATCGGTGGTTGATTTTAATTGGTCTTGTAATGCCATGGCTAATAATTAATCATCGGTTACTTGCAAAGGAAAGTGAATAGCGCCACATGACACGATGAAGCGGTGCTTAAAATCCCGCCACTGCAATTGGTCAACTGGGTTAAGGTTGTTGAAGGAACTTCATTTCGTCCCAAAAACGATGCATTCCCTGACGTTTGCTTTCGTCAAGTTCATAACTGATGTTTTCGGTAAAATAAGTATGGACATCATAAAATGGAAAGGGATTTTCAGCCACAACCTCATCTATCCTTTGCAGCCCGTACGCGTTGGCTTCATTAAATTCTTCGATAAAAGTCTCCGGTAGCGGCCGGGTAGATACCCAGGCAGCAAAAACGAAAGGCAGTCCCGTATATTCATGCCATGCCTCCGCCAAATCATAGCGGTACGGAAAATAATGCTGATATTCCAATGCTCTGTCGCCTATGATTACCCCGGCAGTTGTGCCTGTTATGTGCTGTTCATATCCGGGTTGCCCAGCCACAAAATTTACATCCCGCTTCCAATACTGTTTCATCAGCACCCTCACAAGCGTTACTGAAGTTTCGCTCTGATAGTCCAGCAATACATTTTCTACCGCCGAAAGTGGAACCTTGCTATACAGACATACAGAAGCTACTGCAGCTTTCGCGCCAATGCAATAATCGGCGTCAATAAAGTAATTGGGCAATTGTGGAATAGCAGCTACAGGCACCAGGCCAAGGTCAATAGCTCCGCGGCGTAGCATATCAGCAATTTGGCTGGGATAAGCAGTTTCTAAAGTGATGCGTTTGCGCAAAGCAAGGTGGGTCAGGCCATAAATTAATGGTCTGGTATTGAGATAACTCACCGCGCCAACCCTAATAAGTCTGTTTTCCGGATCTTGATGCAGTACCAAAGGATGATAATTTGCTATTGGCCTGCAAAATTAGCCGGTCATTTCTCATCATCGTCGGGACGATTGGCTATCTGCCGCCTGTTGCGAATCATTAACACGATAACAACAAGCGCTAATGCCGGTACTATATACCAAATGGCTTTGTCCATAAATGTTTGCCCGCTGTTTACATTCTGTTGGGCAAAAACGATTGAAGGAACAAGGAGCAATGCACAGGCACGCAATAAGTGTAGAAATGCTTTCATACACGGTGTTTTAGTTCTTTGTAATGTAAGCATTTTTGTTTATGGAATCCAAATCAATTTTATGCTGAAAGCTAAGGACCGGGTGGAACGGGGCGCTTAGCCCTATTTTTGCGCACAATTGTTAAAAAATACTATGGCGGATTCTCCCCTTTTAGCTATTTCCCCGGTAGACGGGCGATATGCGGTGCAAACTGAAGCCCTGCAGCCTTTCTTCAGTGAATTCGGACTGATTCGCTACCGAGTGCTGGTGGAAGTGGAATATTTTCTTTTTCTGGCCGACAAGGGCTTTTTTAAGCTCGATAAAAAGGCAGCGCAGTTGTTGAAACTATTGGTCGAAAATTTTAACCCTGATGATGCGGCTGCCATCAAGGCCATTGAAAGAACCACCAACCACGATGTGAAAGCCGTGGAGTATTTTCTAAAGCAAAAACTTGATGAAGCAAAAGTGGCTTTGCATGCCCGGGAATTTGTGCATTTTGGCCTTACCAGTCAGGATGTAAATAATACCGCTATCCCGCTTAGCTGGAAACAAGCCATGGAATTTGAATACCTGCCTGCGGTACTCAACCTCCAGAAGCATTTGCTGCAGTTGGCACACAAGTGGAGAAATATCCCCATGCTGGCCCGTACCCACGGGCAGCCGGCAAGCCCCACCAAACTGGGAAAGGAAATAATGGTATATGTTGAACGTATGGAAAATCAGGTTGAGCTTTTCAGCTTTATACCCTACGCGGCAAAGTTTGGCGGTGCCACCGGAAACTTTAATGCCCACCATATAGCCTACCCAAGAAAAAACTGGGTGGCGCTTGCCAACGAATTTGTAGAGGGCATATTGGGGCTGCAAAGAATGCAATTCACTACACAAATAGAGCATTACGATAATCTTGCCGCCCACTTTGATGCCATGAAGCGCATCAACAACATTCTAATTGATCTTTGCCGCGATATATGGACCTACGTAAGCCAGGATTATTTTAAACAAAAAACCAAGCCCGGCGAAGTAGGCAGCAGCGCCATGCCACACAAAGTAAATCCTATTGATTTTGAAAATGCAGAAGGTAACCTTGGGGTTGCCAATAGCCTGCTGGAGCATTTAAGCGCCAAGCTACCCATAAGCCGTCTGCAGCGAGACCTTACGGACAGTACCGTGTTGCGCAATATTGGCGTGCCCGTTGCGCATACCCTTATTGCTATGCGCAGCATTGAAAAGGGATTGGATAAACTGGTACTGAACGAAGACAAACTGAACGAAGACCTTGAAGCCAATTGGGCAGTGGTGGCAGAAGCCATTCAAACCGTTTTGCGCCGCGAAAACTATGCCAACCCGTACGAGGCCCTGAAAAACCTTACCCGCGGCACAAGCGGCATCAATAAAAAAAGTATGCATGCTTTTATAGACAAACTTGATGTAGGGCAAAAGGTAAAAGACGAACTGAAAAAGATTACGCCGCATAATTATACCGGCATGCATCCTGATTACTGATTTTGCGATAGCAGGGGAAAAAAGCATACATACCAGCCAGTCGTGGTGGAATAGAGTGCCAAACCACAGTCCGACACTGCAGAAATTGCCAACTATAGTCAGGCGGTTGCCAAATTAAATTCTGCCATAAAAAATCGAAAGGTGTAAAGAACCGGTTCAATAAAGGCCTGGCCGTTGGCAGCAACCACTGATACGATGCATTTAATCGCCATCTGGATTTCCCTATGCATATCTCAAAAAAATGGACACCGTTCAACTGCAAGTGAATTGCAATTGATAGCAGGCAGCGCATATGGCATAGTAGAAGATGTTGGTATGAAAAATTACGGTGCCAACAGGCGCCATTAAGCAAGTGTATTACCAATGCTATAGCTTCGCCACCATGCGCGTGCCCTCTAAATTTTTACTTATTGTAATCCTTGGCCTGCTTACTAGTATGGGCCCTTTTTCTATAGACATGTACCTGCCGGGATTTCCGGATATCGCTAAAAATTTGCATGCTTCAGTAGCCGACATTTCATTGTCATTATCGAGTTTCTTTATCGGCATTTCAGTGGGCCAACTCATATATGGGCCCCTGCTCGACCGGTTTGGCAGAAAAAAACCTTTGTATGTCGGTTTGTTTATTTATCTGTTTGCCACGGTAGGTTGCTCTTTTGCCTATTCAGCGGAATCATTAATTGTATGGCGTTTTTTTCAGGCCATTGGCAGTTGCGCCGGGCTTGTGGCATCTCGTGCCATAGTACGCGATATTTTTCCCGTACACGAAATTGCCAAAGTGTTTTCCATGCTTATGCTGGTAGTTGGTGTATCGCCATTGCTTGCGCCCACCAGCGGGGGCTACCTTACAGCATGGTTTGGCTGGCGATCAGTCTTTTATGCCTTGTTTATTCTAGGATCCTCAGTTTTAATACTGGTACACTTTTATTTGCCGGAAAGCCGCAAGGCCAACCAATCCCTCTCGTTGAAACCTGCTGCCATTCTTCGCGGATATGTCCGGGTATTGCAGGATGCTCAATTTCTTACCTATGCACTTACGGGTTCAATAGCTGCAGCCGGATTATATGCCTACATCGCAGGCTCTCCTTATGTGTTTATGGAGATATACGGCGTGAGCGAAAAAACCTATGGATGGATTTTTGCCATTATTGCTTTTGGGCTTATTCTGGCTACTCAAATAAACGCAGTATTGCTGCGGAGATATACAAGTGAGCAAATTATCCGAATGGCACTTTCTTTTCAAAGCATAGCGGGTTTAACGCTTTTTACAGGTGCTATGCTTAACCTGCTTGATGTATACAGCACCATCGCTTTGATTTTTGTTTTCCTGAGTTGCCAGGGGTTTACATTCCCCAATTCATCGGCCTTATCGCTTGCGCCATTTACCAGTAATGCCGGCAGCGCATCGGCGCTAATGGGAGGTATACAAATGGCTACCGGTGCCACTGCTGCTGCTATCGTAAGTGTATTGAGCAACCATACTGCTTTACCCATGGCGGGCATCATGGGATTGTGCTCGACAGTTGCGCTGGCTGTACTGCTTACCGGTCGAAAAATTATTAAGAAACGAGATACCCGGATTATTTGCGAAGAACAATCAGTGGAGTTGCTAGG
>JAHEMO010000178.1 GCA_024643625.1 Chitinophagaceae bacterium | reverse complement strand
AACACCTTGTACCCCAAAGTCCCAATAATAAGTAAGGATGGCAGGTGAGCTGGATAGGTTTTCGAAATTTACCGTGAAGCCATCGCAGGATGTGATGCGAATCGGCAGTTTGGCAGCTGCAATATTGCAATTGGCCACATTTACATGGAGTTCCTTTCTTGTTTCGGAAATGGCTACTCCGGCACGGTATTCCCGGATGCCTACTGCCAGTACATATTCGCCCGTGGTGGAGGGAGAGCGACCTGTAATGATGCCGGTACGCGAGTTAATAACCACATTGGAACCAAAGGGGTTTTGCGGGTTGTATCCTGCACTATAAGGCAAACCGTTAAACGGTGGCGGTGGCGACGTGGCCGGGTTGGGATTATTTTGCCCTGCACCATTGAAGGCATCCGTAAAAAAGTAAACCAGTGAATCACCATCGGGGTCATTGGCGCTATAGTCCAGCACAAAATCGCTGTTGAAGCACACAATGGCGGTATCTTTTTCTACAAAAACAGGGCTGCTGTTTTCGGGGGCTTTTGCACCAGCGGTCGTGCCGGGTATGGTAATGGTATAAGTATTACCCAGCGAGTTGGAAGGTTGCTGCACATTTACAATACCATTTATGCGGCAGCAGCGCTGAAAGGACAACACGTAGCCCGATGCATTAGGTACCAGAGCAACCTGTGCCCGGTATTCCAGTATCACGTAGCAAACCTGCGGTTTGGGACTAATACATTCGCTGAAGCTTGTTTTTTCAAGCGTATAGTTTCGGGCCAGTGGCGCGGAAAAATTGGCGAAAATAGCAGCACTACCGGCTTCGTAAACCGAAACGTTGATGGATACATCGTTTTGCCCCGGATTGGGGGGCGCACAATCGCGGTACACTTTTACTGTTACATCGTACAGGTTGCGCCCACTAGCATCTTTACCCCGGTATTCATAGTATATCCAGCCACCTTTTATGTGCAATGCATTAGCAGTAAATCCTGCCAAAACAAATAAAACCATCAATGTGATTCGCCATGTTCTCATATGCTTTTTACCGGCATCTTATTCCCCGTTACTCCATCCTGCGTATGTTCGATACAGAGATGGCCTTCTAAGGTAACCACTATTGTGTTTTACGGTGTTGGTGTTTAACCAATATTTTCAGTTATAAAGCGGCTCATGTGGTCATTGGTTACATCTGGCATTTCCAACATACCCATATGCCCACAAGCTTGTAGTATATGAACGTAACTAATTACCGGCAAGTGCGTTTGCGGCAAAACTTTTTCCATGGGTACAGCCGCATCTTCACTGCCTATCATAAATAGTACAGGAATTTGCAGGTCTTCCAGCAATGCATTTCGGTCGGGCCTTGCTATCATACCCTCGTAATAAGCTATTACGGCTTCATTGGAAAAAGCTTCTGCGCGATCTACCAATTCCTGCACGGAATTTGAGTTTGCCTTGCGCCATCCTTCGGCAAAAAGATTGGGTATGGCCGTCTTTAAAAAAGCATGTGCGCCATTTTGTTCTACAAAGGCTATTGCTTTTCTGCGCGACGATTTCTTTTCTTCATCGTCGGCGGCAGCGGAAGAGTGCACAAGACCGAGGGCAGCTAATGATTGCGGCGCTGCCTGCAGCATGGCCATTGCAATGTAGCCACCCATACTGTGTCCCAATACCATGGTTTTGCCAACGTCAAGTTGCTTTAATAATTGCAACATGCAATCTGCCATGGCATCCATGCTGTTACTTACGCCGGCTATAAAGGGTGAGTAGCCACTTCCCGGCAAATCGGGTATTATTAGTTGACAAATGGAGGCCAGCCTGGGGATTTGAAAATCGAAGATGCGACTGTCTTCGCCAAAGCCATGCAGCAGCAAAACCGGCTGCCCTTTACCATAAATGCGGTAGTGAATATGGGTGTTGTGATAAGAAAATGTTTTTGAATTCATGGCTACAATATTGAACGATATGGCAGATCCTCCAGATGCGGTTTAGACCGGCTGCGGCGGTACAAGCTAAGGCCAAAAAAATAAATTGCCAGCGCGGCGGATAACATGCTGAGCCAATCGCCGAAGCGAACATAAAAGGTTTGGCGGTCGCTTACATAAACAGTTTGCCGAATGGCAGCGGCTGTATTCCAGGGTTGCGGCTGTAGTACAGATCCGTCAGGAGTAATAAAGCAACTGATACCGGTGTTGGCACTTCGCGCTACCCATCGGTGTGTTTCCAATGCCCGCAGCACCCCGTATTGCATATGCTGCTTGTAGCCCGGCGTATCGCCCCACCAACCATCGTTGGTGATAATAGTTATTAGGTTGGCACCTCGGCGTACATAATCTGCCACATAATCGCCGTATACACTTTCGTAGCAAATAATCGGGGCAGGTCTTAATGGCATTTCATTTGCCCGAAAGACAACAGCGGAATCACTGCGCCCCAATGAGCCGCTTATACCACCAAAGGAATCGAAAAGACTGCTCATGAAACCCAACCAGGAGGGCAGGGTTTCCACGCCCGGCACCAGTTTGGACTTGTGGTAGAGTTGCAAACTATCCTGCATCTCCCGGGTATAAAACATGGCACTGTTGAATGCTTCGTATACCGTACCATCGTTTAATTTTCTTGCACTAAAGCCGGAGGGTGCCAAAGCTATAGCGTAGCGCTTGTAGCTATCTACGCCAGTTACAATGGCTAAATTTCCCTTGGCGTTTATCCAGTTTTTGAGTCGCTGTATTTCAGTTTGGTCAGAAAGTTCATCTTCCCATGCCTGAAGAGGCAACGCCGTTTCGGGCCAAACGACAAGTTGTGTGGCGGGGGTGAGGGCGGTGTCAGTTAGCGCTATCATGCGACTGAGCAATACATCGGGCGGCGTATTAAATTTCTCAGTGTAAGCTTCCACATTGGGTTGCAACACGACTACCTCGGCGGATATGCCTTCATTATTGGCCGGGCGCATAAATAGCGACAGGAGCAGGGGTGTGATTTTTAGCATGGCCGGTGGCACAAAATGCAAAACTGTTTTTAGCCGAAAAAATGGTTCGCCATGGTAGCCCGAATTGCGAAGCGCACGCCATGCCGCCAGGTTTATGCTCACAATCCATGCACTGCCACCGGCTACACCGGTTACGCTGTACCAGTACACCCAACCGGGATGCGTGGCTAACGCATTTCCCAAGGTTAGCCATGGCCAGCTTAACTCCCAATTGAAATGAAAATATTCCCAGGTTAGCCAAAATACAATCAGGCTGATGCTGCCAGGAGTTTTGCCACAATATTTAGTGCAGAACCGGTATGCCATCCAGGGTAATGCCATCAACATACTATTCACCAATATGGCTCCCGCAGCGCCTGCCGGGCTGGCATTCCACACCCACCAGGTGGTTAGTAGATTCCACACCAGCATGCTTAGCCATGCCATAAAAAAAAACCGGACCGGACTTGCTGTTTTTTCGCTGGCGATAAGCAATGGAATCCAGGCTATAAATACGAGTAAGGTAAGTTGATGCATGGGCCAGCCCAATGCCATAAGACAACCGGCAGCCAGCGCCAACATCCAGGCATTAATTCCCGACAATAATTTATACATCGGTTACAAAAAAAAGGTACAGGAGCATAGCTCTGTACCTTCTTCTATCATTTGCATTAAAATTATGTTGTAAGGTACTGTTGAAATTCTTTGCGCTTATTATCGCTTTTGAATGCACCTCCGTAATAACTGGTAACGGTACTGCTGCTTTGATCCTGAATGCCACGGCTGGTAACGCACATGTGCACAGCATCTATTACTACTGCTACGTCGTCTGTGCCCAGCAATTCTTTTAGCGCATTGCCTATTTGCACGGTAAGCCTTTCCTGCACCTGCGGGCGCTTGGCAAAGTATTGTACAATACGATTTATTTTACTCAATCCAATCACTTTGCCATTGGCAATATATGCCACATGGGCCTTACCAATAATGGGTACAAAATGATGTTCGCAATTGCTGTAGAAAGTGATGTTTTTCTCAACCAGCATTTCGTTGTAACGATAGCGATTGTCAAACAACGCCACTTTGGGCATATTAGCCGGATTAAGACCGCTGAAAATTTCCTGCACGTACATTTTGGCTACGCGCTTAGGCGTGCCCCGCAGGCTATCGTCAGCCAGGTCTAGTCCAAGCGTCAGCATAATCTCCCGAAAATGATGCTCAATCTTTTGCATCTTCTGTTCATCGCTTAAATAAAATGCATCGTCCCGCAGGGGAGTGTCGTAACTCGTGCTGATGTGTTCGTCGCCTATTTCGTCAATAGTCAGCGATCCTATACCATCAAGCGTTATTTCGTTCGACAAATCCAGGGTAGCGGTGGGTGTGTCGTCAAACCCATGGCCGTTAGCCCGCCGGGAATTCAACGAAGTTCCGTTCTGTTTCATACAATCTTATTTTTAAATCTTTAGTGTGATCAATATGAGGCCGCAGGCGGTTGTAAATGGCCACGGCAATGTTTTCGGCTGTAGGAATTATTTGTTTAAAATCTTCTACATCTAGATTGAGGTTACGATGGTCGTAAGCTTCTATTACTTCCTGCTTAATCAAGTCGCTCAAAACCTTCATGTCCATTACATAGCCGGTTTTGGCATCTGTTTCTCCGCTTACCTGCACAATCAACTCGTAGTTGTGGCCGTGGTAGTTGGGATAATTGCATTTACCAAACAGCCGGGCATTCTCAGATTCGCTTAATTCATCATTGTGCAACCGGTGCGCCGCGTTAAAATGTTCCTTTCTAAATACACTTACTTTCATGATCTGCGATGGTTATTGGGATGCTCAGGCAGCCATTAGCTTGCCTGACCCTAGTAATACAAGTATAAGGCTCAGAATGTTTTGTTTATGCTTTTGCTATTATAGAATAAACAAACAGTTGGCAAAAAAAGGCGGGCCATAAGACCCGCCGAGGTTGTTGGTTGTAATAATAAAAACTTATTGGCGCACAAATTCTACCCTTCTGTTTGAGGATCTTCCCTCAGGCGTATCGTTGGTAGCAAGCGGTTTCTCCTGCCCATAACCTTTAGCCACAAGGCGACTACCATCAATACCTGACGCGATCATCGCTTCCCGGACGGCTTGTGCCCTTGCTTCGCTTAAGGCTTGATTAGCTTCTGCACTGCTTCCTTTCTCCATGCTGGTATGTCCTGCTATTTCGAATTTCAACGATGTATTTTCTTTCATGGCGGCCGATAAGGCATTTATTTCGCCCATGCTTTCGGGCAGCAACTTAGGTGAGCCACGCTCGAACTGAATGCCCCGGGCTATGTACACCGTATTAGTGGTCACCTGCTTTGCCGGGCTTTTGCCGCCGGCCATTACTTTGAAATTTCTGATCAGCACGGGAGCATCATAGTCATTGTCTATGTAAAGCCGCAGGGCAGTGGGTTTACCAAACTCTACCTGTGCGTTAAGAATCCTGAACTGATTTACGTACACTTTCACGCCTTTTTCGTTTACGGAAATGGCCACATGTTTCCACTTTTTCATGGTGGCCACATTACTTTCATTGAAGTGCTCGTAAGGCCATTCGCCTTTTGCCTGTCCAAACTCTGCCTCACCGGAAGCCCATACGTACACGGCCGATTTGAAATTGCCGGCATTTTCATCCGTTTGCTCGGCTAAAAACAATCCTACGCTGCGGCCATAGGCGGGGTTATAGTTTACATGCTTCATGTCGAATTCCACGGTAAACTGTTTGGGCAGATAGTTTTCCTTGCTCATGCGGGGCCGCAGGTAGGTTCCTTTTCTGGCACTAATGACCATATTGCCATTATCATCATACACTTCGGCTTTCCCCTGGCTTATCAGCCATTTGCTGGGTATTTCGCCACTTTCTTCTCCCTGAAAGTCATCCGTGAACAATACCGAGTCGCCTGGCACAAAATCGTATTTGACATATTGCCCGATATCTTCTTTGGCATCGCCCACACCGGCAGTAGTATTGGTGGTTTTGGTAGCTTCTGCCGGCTTAGTGTCGCCCATAGCAGCATTTGCAGCCTGTTCAATTTTTGTATTTACTTTTTCTTTTAGCTTTTTAAGCGCCTGAGCCTGTGATGCTGTTGAAAATGCAAGGGAGAGAGCGCCAAGAAGGCATATTGTTCTTATCATGTTTCTTGCTTTTATACCATGTAATTTCGGTGCAAAGGCTGTAGGGCTCAATACCAAGAAAAGGGGATAAACGAGGCTAAGCATCCAAAAAAAGGTCAAAAATTACCAGAACGGTTCCCGTTATGCCGGGCTCAATATCTTTGCGCCCTATGATTTACCTGACTAGGGTGGAGCATTTTAATGCCGCGCATAAATTGTATAACCCGAATTGGTCGGCAGAGCAGAATGAGGCTGTTTTTGGCAAATGCGCCAATGAGAACTGGCATGGGCATAACTACGAAATTCATGTTACCGTGAAGGGCCAGCCCCATCCGGATACCGGTTTTATTATGGACGTAAAAGAGCTTTCCCGGCTCATTAATCTGCACATTCTGGAACAGGTTGATCATAAAAACCTGAACATGGATGTACCTTTTATGCAGGGTCTTCTGCCCAGCACGGAGAATTTTATCCGAGAAATATGGAAGCAACTTGCTCCAC
The DNA here is from genome assembly GCA_024643625.1 of Chitinophagaceae bacterium. Lineage (GTDB taxonomy): Bacteria > Bacteroidota > Bacteroidia > Chitinophagales > Chitinophagaceae > Phnomibacter. Next base: position 593 of record JAHEMO010000178.1, on the reverse strand, counting down.
ATCTGCAGGGTTGTCAGCTTCACCAAATTCGGTTATACGAAACGCCACGTATCTATGTAGATTATTACGGCGAATAAATTAAGCCCCACTAATGGCAATCACCAATGATGAACGACGCTTTTTGCGTTACTGGCAGGAACAGCGCCGCGACGGTAAAAGCCGCTTTCTTGTAACTTATTGTATTGGTCTGTTTATCATGCTTTTTATGGCCGGTGTAGCCATTGGCTTATTCAGCGGCCTGCCATTTATTAAGGTGGGTATCCTGCTTGGCTGGGTGGTGGGTGCAGCTGTGCTGGCTTTCTTTATTTCCAATTGGCTTTGGCGGAGGCAGGAAGCTCGTTTTCAGGCCATCATCAGGCGTGAAGTTCCGCCTGATCTATAAACCTGTGCCGCCATTTAGGTAGCGGCAGCCAACAGGCCTCTTTTTTACCAAACCATACATATCTGTATCTGGCGATGAGGTTATATACCGCATCGCGAATAAATTTTGGCACCACAATAAAACCATATAACAAAGGCCATGCGCCATTCAGCTGCCTGGCTATGCGCAGTGCCGCCGTGCTGCGGCTATACCAGTTATCGCCCTCCTGCAA
>JAHEMO010000177.1 GCA_024643625.1 Chitinophagaceae bacterium | reverse complement strand
CATGGCTGCAATCTTATCCATATTCGTATTGTGGTGTAACAGAAGGTATTGCAGGGCAAAGTCAATGGGTAACAGGTCTTTTATCGTAGATAACTTGCTAAGAAAATATGACTGTACAATAACATTCAATTCGGCTGAAGCAATAGTGTCGTGTGATTTGTCTAAAAGTTCTTCTATCTCCCGGCCTATAACTTCTCTGGCACTATAACCATTGTTGAAAATTTCCGTCATAGGAATATTCAAAAAGCGGTTTAGCCCTCCGGGCTGAAAAATAATGGATACGGCTTTATGACTTTCTTCTGCCGATAATTTGAAAGGAGTAATTTGAGGGCCTATCAATGTACAAGAGGTTACGGTATTGAAATTGCTTTCGCCGTATTTTTTGGATTTAAACCGGGTGTAAAGATTGATGAACATAGCCTGATCGGGTGAGGGCATATAATTGCCCTCCATTCTAACAGGACTCTTGCCGAAATCAGCTTCTATGATAACGATATGCCGGATTAGTGAGCGTAATGCGCGATGAATATCGCATTGTTCTGCACGAATATTGGGTATCGGGTGGTTCATCTTTTACTGACAGCAGCTGTGGTTAATGGTTTATTCTTTTTTCTTAAAGTGCTTTTGTTACATGGGGAGCATGGATAGATGATCAACGAGCGAGCCTTGGCGCAGGTGGGGAAATAGTATTCCTGACAGGTCTGAACTGAGAGGCAATATTGGGTCAAAAGTACAAGTTAAGCATTGAAGTTGATGATAGAGGTTAAACTCAGACAAATTACAAAAGCGAGTTACATCCGGTTGATACATCGTCGTGCCCTATTTGCATAAAATCCTATGTTGGCAATAGTTAATTAAAGATAACTAAGCCACCATTTGTCTTTATTCTTTTGCTTGTAAAGGTTATATCTTTTGGAAATGGGATACAAACCAATTAAGATTCCTAACCAGAATAGGTATACAATCGGGAGACTGAATCCATATCCCTTTAAATGAGGACTAAAAGGAATCCAGATGTCCAGAATCATATCTGAAAATGCATATCCGGTCGCAATGGCTGCAACAATGGCTACAACATGGATAAAGTATATATGTACAACATAATAAAACATAGGTACTTGGCCGATGGTTATACATATTTTTGAAAAGCAATTTTTTATATTTTCAAATGCCGCCAGTAAAATTAAAGCAGGTCCAATTGTAATGCAAGTAAAGGCTAAGGATGGAGGATATTTGGTAACGTTTAATATTGATAATATAGAATATATCAATGAGTTTTGTTTTGTCCATGGGTGCAAATCTCCATATAGGTTACTAATTCTAAAAACAACAAATAATACGATTAATAAAATACCTGTGCCATACAATATTCTTATTCTCCTTTTATTGTTAACAGTCGGTAGGTAAAGTTGACCAAGGAAATAACCTAATGTCATCAACCCAATCCAAGGCATTAAAGGATAAACTGTATACACAGTTAATGACCCTATTTTAAACTCACCTTCTACATGAAAAATATACCAAAGCTTGCTGAATATATCGTTTGGAATTGGTTTAAAGGAATCAAGTAAATTATGGCCAAATACAAGAAACAGCGCTATTACTATCGCTATTGATTTAGGTAGGCGGATTAAACCCGCAAGGAAAATCATTGAAGCGCCTAAACACCAAATAACTGCTAAATCAATAAACGAAGTGTTGAACTTAAAATACCATCCAAAATTTACAATCGTAAATTCGACAATAATCAACCATACCCCCCTTTTTAAAAGCCAAACTGATAGTGAATTTATATCTTTCTTTTGGCCAACAAAAAAAGCAGAGGTTCCCGCTAAAAAACAAAAAACCGGCGCACATATATGGGTAATAAATCGGGTGAAAAAAACCGGCACAGTCGTTTCGGTTAAATCCGATGGGTCATACATGAATGAATCATAATGAAAATAATCTCTTACATGGTCAAGTGCCATTAACATAATTACTAAGCCTCTTAGCAGGTCTATGGACTGAATTCTTTTGCTTGCTAATGTGTCCATTCTTTTGACTGTGATGTTTAATTGCCACCAACGTTTGTATTTGCCTTATTACCCGCAATATACGCCCATTAACAAACCCTAAGGTAGCGTTATGTATTCGGTATTGTGGTTGGTACAATCCGTTTTTTTATGGCCTGCATTCCGACTAGGTTATGGTGCTTGTTTTCCTGGGGATGGCATTATTTTTTGTGCTTTCGGGCAAGGTGCATTACTAAGGTCAAAGAAACTCCGGGGCTCCTTTGGTTTTTAGGCGATGCGCTACGGTATATTAGGGTTAGTGGGCAATGCCGTCATCCATTACTTTTGCCTCCCACAATTTTTATCCGGTGCGTTGCCGCCGGGATTTGGCTGTATGCTGAAGGGCTGGCCGACCAACGATAGTAGCCCGGAGCCCGAGGGGCGAGGACTACTGAGGCGGGCGGCAACAAATGCCGACCGAAGCCCCAATGCTTACAGCCCCAAAACAGAAACTATGACAGCCGCCGATATTCGCCAGCAGTTCCTCGATTTTTTTGCCAGCAAGGGCCATAGCATTGTGCAAAGCGCTCCCATTGTGGTGAAGAACGATCCCACCCTCATGTTTACCAACGCAGGGATGAACCAGTTTAAAGACTATTTTTTGGGTAATTCGGTGCCGCCGGCATCACGCGTGGCCGATACGCAGAAATGCCTGCGGGTAAGTGGCAAGCATAACGATCTGGAAGAAGTGGGCGTGGACCATTACCACCACACCATGTTTGAAATGCTGGGCAACTGGAGCTTTGGGGATTACTTTAAAACTGAAGCCATAGCCTGGAGTTGGGAGCTGCTTACGGAAGTATTCAAAATGGATAAAGACCGCCTGTATGTAACGGTGTTTGAGGGCGATGAGAAGGAAGGGCTGCCGGAAGACAGCGAGGCACGTGCTGAGTGGCTGAAATGGACCGCAGAAGACCGCATATTGCCGGGTAATAAGAAGGATAATTTTTGGGAAATGGGCGATACCGGTCCCTGCGGCCCCTGTACGGAAATACACGTGGACATGCGCAGCCCTGCCGAACGCGAAGCGGTTAGTGGTGCCTCGCTGGTAAACAAGGATCACCCGGAAGTGATAGAGATATGGAACAACGTGTTTATACAGTATAACCGGACCAAAGATGGCAGCCTGCAGCCCCTGCCTGCCAAACATGTGGATACGGGCATGGGCCTGGAACGACTTGTACGCACGCTGCAGGGTAAAAAGAGCAATTACGATACCGATCTATTTAGCGGTACCATTGCCCTTGTAGCCTCCGTAACGGGCAAAACCTACGATGGCAGCGATAGCCGTGAGGCGGTTGCTTTTCGGGTGCTGGCCGACCATATACGTGCCATTTGCTTTACCATAGCCGATGGGCAACTGCCGTCCAACACCGGTGCCGGTTATGTTATTCGCCGCATATTGCGTCGCGCCGTACGCTACTACTACAGCTACCTGGATTATAAGCAACCACTGCTGCAGCAACTGGTGCCGGCGCTGGCCGCACAGTTTGCCACCGTTTTTCCCGAGCTGAAACAGCAGCAGGATTTTGTGCAAAAAGTGGTGCTGGAAGAAGAGCAGGCTTTTTTGAGTACGCTGGAAAAAGGACTAAAACGCATAGGCGAACTGCTGGCAGAAGATGCACCTGCTATTGCAGGCGATAAGGCTTTTGAACTATATGATACCTACGGCTTTCCGCCCGACCTTACCAAACTGATAGCTGCCGAGCAAAACAAAACCATGGACGAAGCCGGATTTGAAAAGGCCATGGCAGAGCAGAAAAACCGCAGCCGCGCCGCTACACAAATAGATGCCGGCGATTGGGTGGTGGTGCACCAAGGCGAGGGCAGGGGCTTTGTGGGCTATTCCCAACTGACCACAGAAACGCGGGTGCTGCGCTACCGCAAAGTGAGCGCCAAAGGCAAAACCCAATACCAGCTTGTGCTGGAAGAAACTCCTTTTTACGCCGAAAGCGGCGGACAAGTGGGCGATACCGGAACCCTTATGGCTAATGCCTCCGCCGGTGCCGGACCGGCCGGGGGGGAGGTAGTTATTGCAGATACAAAGAAGGAGAACAACCTTATTCTACACCTTACGGACAAGTTACCGGAGAATATTGAGGGTGTGTTTACTGCAAGCGTAAACAAGCCACTGCGTCAATCCACGGCCGTTCACCATAGTGCTACGCACCTGATGCATGCAGCACTGCGCCATGTATTGGGCCATCATGTACAACAAAAAGGCAGTTTGGTAAATGCGGAGCATCTGCGTTTTGACTTTAGCCATTTTGCCAAAATGACCGACGAAGAAATGGCACAAGTAGAAGCCGAAGTGAATGAAAAAATAAGGGCCAATATTCCGGTGGTTATTGCAGAAATGCCGAAGGATGAAGCCATAGCCATGGGTGCCATGGCCCTGTTTGGCGAAAAGTATGCCGATACCGTTCGTGTGGTGATTATAGATCCCGCTTACAGTCTTGAATTGTGTGGCGGTACGCATGTGGGTGCCACGGGTGAGTTGGGCATTTTTAAACTGAAAAGCGAAGCTGCGGTAGCTGCCGGTGTTAGGCGTGTGGAAGCCGTATGTGGCGCCGCGGCAGAGCAATATATTGGTGAAACGGAAAAAAATATGGCAGCCATATCGGGGCTGCTGAAAGGCGCTAAAGATTTGCCCAAAGCCATTGACAACCTGCTGGCAGAAAATGCGCAGTTGAAGAAACATGTGGAAAGCCTGGAAGCACGTCAACTGGTGGCCGTTAGAAACGAGCTGTTGCAAAAAGATGACATCATCAATCAGGTAAATTTTATTGGCGATATTGTAGAAGTTCCGCATGCCGATGCACTCAAAAAATTGTGCTTCGACCTGAAGCATCACCTCAGCGATTTTGTGGTGGTGCTGTGCGCCAATATAGGCGGAAAGCCTTTTGTGGCCATTGCCATAGCCGATAATGTAGTGGCTGCCCGCGGTCTGGATGCAGGTGCTATAATAAAGCAACAGGTAGCGCCACTGATTAAAGGTGGTGGCGGCGGCCAGAAAAACCTGGCCACAGCAGGCGGCAACGATGCCGGGCAACTGCAGCAGGTGATAGATGTGGTGCGGGGGTTGTTGTAAAGTGCATCCGCCCGGGTTGGCGCCAGCAATCATCACACGGTATGAAAAAGTCTGCCGGTTGATAGGTTCCGGCTTTGGGCTAATTGTTGTGGGCCAATGGTGATGGAGCCGCGGCAGCCTGCAGGTCGTTTACTGGTGTATTTGGAGGAAGATCATTGGTGTGGTATGTCGCTTTTTGGGTCTTGTAAGTCTTTTTATCCCAAACAAAGTGACTTATGAATACATGCCAATAAATAATACCAAACAAGACATAGAAAGTAGCTGTAATGGTACCTGGATAGTATTGCCCTGCGTTGAGGGAGCGGATAAGGTGATGCCATTCCAATAAAAAAGTCAGCCCCCAAAAACCAAGAAATATCCATTTCCCATTGGTCAAACTAACTACTACCCACAGCCAAAATAAACCAGCAAAAAGGGTAACAACAAAAGCCAGAAAAAGTACTTCACTCCTTGTCAGGTCAAGATGCAGAAAATATTTATACAAGGGAGAAAATTCCCATTCATGCGTTTTAAAAGACTCAATTTTATGAAATCCCATCAGCAAGATGGAAAAGAGAAAAACCCCTTTCATTCGGCCTGAGGGTTCAATTGTTTTCATAGTTTACGGCTAACAAATAAAGATATAAAAGGAATTTTTTGTATCCAAGCACTACCGCGGAATCCGTAAGCTCATTTGTAATGGTTTATTTCTTCGGTTTAGCTTCGTTTTTTTATGATATAGCATGGCTCCCTACTGCATGACGAGGCTGTACAATATGTTTGCTATACCTGTCTGTGTATGGTGTTGGCAAACCAGTGTAATAGCGACAAAATAAGGCCGCCATTACTCAGGTATTTTGCATTTCGGCATGCTATATTTTTGCTGAAACATCACTATTTATACACCCTTTCTATGCAATTAAATTTTTTTTTGCTAGCTGCCTGTTATTTGGGCGGCATGTGTGGCGCTATGGCGCAAAACGTAGGTATCGGTACAGGCAATCCTGCTGAATCGAAACTGGTTGTAGCGGACAATAAGCCACTGATTATTACGGCAGCTAATCCTACAAGCCTGGCCGCTAATGTAAAAACGGGTATTGCCATTAAAACCGGGAATTACTTTACGGGAGGCCTTTACGCCACCGGTACTAATGCGGCTTTCGCCCGTATGGGTTTATATACCTATGCATCGCTGCAAAGCAACGAATTGCGCGAACGCCTCACCATTACGGATAGTGGGCATGTGGGCATAAACGATACATTTCCGCAGGTGTTGCTGAGCATCAATGGCAACGGATATCCTACCGCACCTACCAACCGGCGAATTGTGCTGGTCAATAATGCCACTATGGTATTAAATGGCAATGTTGGCCAAAAGGCATTAATTGTAAATGAAGACGCTATGTTTTCGCAGAGCTATATTCAGGTAGATGCAACCAGCAGGCTGGGCATCGGTTTGGTGCCCGCTTATCCACTCGATATTGAAGTGCCATCAGGTAGCATGCGCATACGCGATGGAAACCAGGGCACGGGCAAGGTACTTACCTCCGATGCAGCGGGAATTGCCGCCTGGGCCAACCTGCCCACGCGTTCTGCAAAAGCAGTGCTTACAGCCACCAAATCATTTGCTTCGGGAACAGAATCGGCATCGTTTGCATGGTCATTTGCAGGCAGTGGTGGTTTTTCTGATCTCGCAGGAAATACGGCGGGTTCCAGTAGCATGACAATTTCGGCAAACCAGGCTGGCACCTATCTGGTAACTGCACAGGTTACCTGGAGGATATTTGCTGCATTTAGCGGCACTAAATATTTTCAATTTACCATCCGGCGCAATACATCACCCTTTGCAGAAACAAACATGCTTACCACCTACGATAACGTGGGAGATATCAAAAGAACACAAACGATCTCGGCTATCGTAAAATTAGGAGCCGGCGATGTGGTAGATATTACTGCAAGTCAGTCTAGCGGTGCCACGCAAGAAATTCTTGCCGGCGAAGCCCTAAGTTTTTTTACACTCACCAGACTGTATTAAAAACATTTATTGCGGGCAGATGATGGGCT
>JAHEMO010000176.1 GCA_024643625.1 Chitinophagaceae bacterium | reverse complement strand
CGTTCAGCCTCCCCCATAATGGATCCACTGCGGCTTACCCGGTTTACGGTGGTGTACATTATCATCATAAGATTGGGGAAAGCTACCGGTGCATCGGTATGGCTTGTTACATGCAAACCCTTGTTCAGGGCCGATTTAATCGGGCTGATTTGATTTGCTTTTTCAGGGCCAATAATTTTCTTGTACCAGTCGCCCCAATAAAAGGTATGCATGGGAAACAGCGAAGCCACCATATCATATTTTTTCAAACTGTCCAGCTGATCCATACGGATGAGCTGACCATGAATGAGTGTAGTGCGCCGGTCATTATTGCCGTAGGTAGCTGCCGACTTGCTTACGGCACGGAATAACTGATCGGCTGCGGCATCGCCATTGCAGTGCGCCAGCAACTGCCAGTTGTTGGCAAAAGCAGTGTCTACAATTTTCTGTACATCCTTATCGTCCGGTATGGCAGGATAACCTTTGTACCCTTTCTTTTGTCCGTCGGGAGGAAGAAGATAAGGCATGGTACGCCATGCGGTACGCCCCTGCGGAGAGCCATCGAGGGTAAGCTTAACGCCTGCCACCCTGTAGTGATTTTTATAGTCTCTGCCATACCATTTGCTGCGAATGAACTGCGGTGCGGTATAATCAACATAGGCATTTACATCCAGGTAAAACTTACCTCTTTCGGCATAGCTGGCCATTTGTTCGTGGTTGCCCATGGCACGACCTTCCTGCGCGGTGGTATAGCCAAAACTTGCTGCCATTTCCTGCGCCTTATCCAGATAATAATCGGCAAGTGCAGGTTCGGTAGGGCTAATTACTTTGAGCATATTGGGAATAGAGGCCAACTCTTCCATCACCCCGTTGGGTTCCTGACTGCCCTTCATGCGGCGGATAACGCCACCGGCAGGATCTTTTGAGGCCGCTGAAAAACCAAGCATTTCAAGCGCTTTGGTATTAAGCCCGCTAAAGTGCCCGCTGATATGAATGGCCATTACCGGCACTTCGGTCGATACTTTGTCGAGATCTTCTTTGGTTGGATGACGATTCTCCTTCAGCACAGCATCATCGTAACCCATTCCAAATATCCAGCCCTGGGTTTTATCGGTACCATTTTTGGCATACCAGTCTTTCATGGTTTGCACCAATTCATCGATGCTATTGCAATTGCCATCGGGTGATGCAAGCAAATTGGCTCCAACTGCCTGCCCGCCAAAGCCATGGAAATGCGCATGACCATCTACAAAACCAGGAACCATGGTTTGCCCTTCAAGGTCTACCATGATATGCCCTTCACCGGCTTGCTTCATGGCTTCATCCTTATTGCCTGCAAAGGCAATCTTTCCGTCCTTTACTACAAGGGCTTCTGCATATTGTGCACTATCGCCTTCCATGGTTACAATATCGCCGTTGTAGTACATAGTGGCAGCCGCCACCACTTCGCTGTCTTTTGCATCGGTAGCCTGGTTCGGAGCATTATTGCACCCAAACAAGATTCCGGTGAGCAAGGACAACACTAAAATATTTTTAAGCATAACGAAATTTTTAATGGAGAGAAACGGTCTTTGCGGACACTATTTTTTGGTATAAATGGTTTTACCTTCCTTAATTGTCTCTAACACTTTGATATCCTTAATTGCCATAGGTGCCACTTTCAAAGGATTTTGATCAAGAATGATGAGGTCGGCAATTTTGCCAGCTTTTATAGAACCCCTTCTATCCTGCTCATCATATTGTTCAGCAGCCCAAATGGTTTGCGTTTTCAGCGCTTCCCATGGCGTAACCCGTTGGTCAGGGCCTAATACCCCACCCTCGCGGCTTTCCCGGTTTACCGCCGTCCACATCATAAACATTTGGTCGAGCGGTGCTACGTAAAAATCGGTGTGATTTGTAGGATGCAAACCTGCATCGATGGCATCGCGCATGGGGCTGAGATAAGCCGCTTGTTTTTCGCCACGGTTGTTTTTGTGTGCGGTGGCAAAATAGAAACTGTGTTCGGTGTAAAATGAAGGACGGATTTTGTATTCCACAAATTTGGCTATATGGTCTTTACGCATAAACTGCGTATGGATGGTGGTTACATTCCAGGGCTTGCTATAGTCGCCATTGCGGGCAAATTCGTAAGCTTTCAAAAACATGTCAATGGTTGCGTCGCCGTTGGTATGCACAATTAGCGGCACATTCATGTCGTACACTTTTTTCACCAGCTTGTTCAGCATTTCCTGCGGCATAGTTGGCTCGCCGCGCCAGTTTTTTTCACCACCGGGCCCGCCGGTTAGGTAGGGTGTAGTAAAATAAGCCGTCTTACCCTGCGGAGAACCATCGGCTGTAATTTTTACACCGCCTATTTTTAAATGATTATTGTATTGTCCCCAGGTATTGATTGGATAATTCGCCAGAATGGAGTCAAGATCCGTCATAAAGGGATAAGCCACCACATCAATCACATTGGCACCGGCCTGAGTAGCTCTGTTCAGTACATTCAATTCTTCAAAATGCGTAGCACCTTCGTGTGCCAGGGTAAGACCGGCCTCGGCATACATCAATTGCCCGGCAGTACTCCATGGTGCTTCCTGCGCCAGGGTTGGCTTAGGCAACGCTGAAAAAACCGGCAAATACGCGGTTTCCATGATCAGTCCATAAGGTTCTTCGGTACCTGGCTTGCGCACCACAACGCCACCGGGAGGTGTTTTATAGGCAGCGGAATAACCAAACTTTTCCAGCGCTGCAGTATTGAGCACGCCACCATGCATGCTCACATGGCCCACAATAACCGGATTGTCAGGAAATGCTTTGTCCAGATCGTCGCGGTTCAGCAGTTTGCCGGCAGGCATTACGTTTTCATCGTAACCGTAGGCTTGCACCAACTCGCCTTTGGGCACTTTCTTATCGCTAATAAATTTTTGAATAGAAGCCACTATACTTTCTACATCCTTGCCGGGCCCTGCGGGTGGCGCGTAGCAATTGGCCTGATTAGCCACAGTAAGCGAACTTACATAGTGGCCATGGGCGTCCAAAAACGCCGGCAGCATAGTTTTTCCCTGCAAGTCAACCATGGTATGTCCATCGCCGGCAGCCTTCATAGCATCGGCTTTGGCACCGGCAAAAGCAATTTTACCATCCTTCACTACAACTGCTTCCGCATAGGAGGCACTATCGCCTTCCATGGTAACAATATCGCCGTTGTAGTACATAACGGCCACCCCGGATTCGGATGTCGTTGTGTTTTCGGATGGCTTATTGGCAGATTGACAACTCCAAAGCGCAGCCATGATGGACAGCGCGCAAATAAATTTTGATTGCATTTTACATTTTGACTTAGTGAGAGAAATGTGACCTTAACAAGACTGAAGCCTGAGTCCGCATTTGGTGATTCAGCCAACTAAATTAGACCAAATGGAAAAATAGATGGGCCCGGATAACACTATCCATGTTGCGCTACATCTACTGAAACATTAAATTAACCTTTTCTTACAGTTCGTTATTCTGTATGCCTGCTTTGTATTGTGACGGATTGACCCCTGTCACCTTCTTGAAAGCCCTGATAAATGTTACCCTGCTTTGAAAACCCGACTCCTGACCAATGGCTTCAAGCGTCTTCATGCGTTGATCACCATCCTCCAATTTCCCCAGGCAATATTGTATGCGCATCTCATTTACGTAGCCGTGAAAGTTCTTTCCCTCCAGTCTATTGATATAGGCGGAAAGCTTGTGCATGCTGATACCGGTAACATTTGCCATCTCCCGCAAGCCAAATGAGGGTGACAGAAAAGGTTTTCTGTCCTCCATCACTTTTCTAACTATGGTAGCCACCTCATCCAACATGTCCTGGGTATAATAGGGGTGCTCAGCTTGTTGATCTGCTTCCGCTTCAGGTTTGACTTCTACAATTCCAGATGCTGGAGCTTTGTCTGCTTTTTCAGACACAGCCGGAAACCATATGGAAGCACCACTGTATAAAACTGCTGGATACAGCAGCAGGAAGTAACATTGTCCGACTACTGCTATCAGGGTTGATATCTTCACCATATCCAGCGCATCCTCCGCCGAAAAAAACACCGCTACAAATCCCGGCAGAATAATAGTGAACATTTGCGTAACAGTTAGCCAAATCAGCCACCGCCATTGTGTAGAACCAGCATCAATAATTACCTGATTATTTTTTGCATTCTGACGCAGCAGCAGGATTTGCATTACCCAATAGAAAATTACTTGCCCGTAGCGCAACAATACATGGCCATATCGTGGCATAAACCACCCTTCATCGTAGTAAAGATTGAGGTCGGCAGGAGTCATTGCTTTAAGCACATCGACTTTAGCCGCAGCAGATAAAAGAAAAAATGGCGCCATGTCCACCAGATAAATAAGGGGAAGCAAAAAATGCAGTAAATCCTTTGGTCTGAATTCGCGCCCTTTAAGTACACGCCGCATATACAGAAAGGAGCACGGCATTACAAGCATAAACGTAAACTGCGCTGTACGCAACAGATGTATGAACTGCTCTCCATATCCGAACGTGAAAACGTAGCTGATAAAAATTGTAATCAGAAAAGTCCAGAGATAAGCCCCCAACCACCTGCCTGCCTGTCTGTCCTCTTCGCGCCGACGAATACTAACAGTTATCGCAACCGCAAGGAGCAAGGCCAATGAAATGATATACAATGTTTTCTTATCGAACATGAAATTGTCTTACTCCTTTTGCCGCTATGCGGCTTAAACATTTATACTATTAATCGCATCATTATACCAGGTCCCTTTGCTGCGTATTGGGATAAAAACAATGGTTCCGCAAATTGTAAAATCAAAAGCCATTCACCCTTGTTATTTACCCCTGGTTTTCACATATTTCTCCAGCCAATCGTACTGCTCTTTCAATAAATGCAGCAGGTTTTCCTCAGCGGCATAGCCGTGGCTTTCGTAAGGCAGGCTTACAAAACGCACAGTACCACCGTGGCCTTTAACCGCATTAAATAATCGCTCGCTGTTGATGGGAAAAGTGCCGGGATTATTATCCATTTCGCCATGCACCAACAGCAAGGCATCTTTAATATTATTGGCATAGCTAAAGGGGCTCATCCGAAAATATAAGTCCGGAGCCTGCCAATAGGTGCGGTCTTCATTTTGAAAACCAAATGGTGTAAGCGTACGGTTATACGCGCCGCTGCGGGCAATGCCTGCTTTAAACAAACGGGAATGAGCCAGTAAATTGGCCGTCATAAAGGCGCCGTAGCTATGGCCACCCACTGCTGCACGGCTGGTATCGCCAAAGCCAAGATCGTGTGCTGCCTTCAGCGCTGCTTCTGCATTCCAAATGAGTTGCTCAATAAAGGTATCGTTGGGCTTACTGTCCCCTTCACCCACAATGGGGAATTCGGTTGCATCCATCACAGCATAGCCTGTTGCTGCATAAAAAACCGGCGATCCCCAGTTTACGCGTGTAAAAGTGTACTGGCTTCCTCTTACCTGTGCCGCATCACTGGCACTCTTAAACTCGCGGGGGTAGGCCCACATCACAATCGGCAAACGACCGTCTTTTGCAGGGTCATAGCCTTCCGGCAGATACACGGTAGCAGTAAGGTCAATACCATCTCTGCGCTTGTAACTTATTTTTTCTTTTTTCAGTTTGCGCAATTGCGGCTGTGGGTCGGCAAAAGCGGTAAGCGGAACAGGTGCAATACGCTTTTTGAGGTTGCGGAGATAATAATTGGGCGCTTCATCCTGCGATTGCCTTGAGGTAATGATAACACCGCCCTCAGCATCCACCACATCCACTACGGATTCATAGTACCCTTTTTCGCACCGCCAAAGGATATTGTTCTTTTTTTCCTTTACGTCGAATACAGCATAAAATGGCAGATCACCATCAGAAGATGCACCTTCTCCTTCCATGGGAATGCCGGTGCCGTTATTCACGGTTTGCATTACCTGCCTGCCGTACTCATTGCGGTGCAGTACGGGCGATCCGGGGTCGCTGTAACGGTCGTTTGTGCTTCGGTCAAACAACATTTCCTTACTACCGGTGCCCGGATTCATTAACCATGTTCTTGCCCTTTGTTTACCGCTAAGCCCTTCATTGAGCATGGCCATGCCGGCATCACCCCAAATAATACCCCGGTAGCGCATTTCCGTTTTGGCCAGTTCTTTTTCGCTGCCGCTAAATGGTGCGCTGAGTTGATACACCGCATCATGAAAGGGCACAGTATTCTTTATCAAACCACCATCGAGGGGTTTTACCCACACAGCGGTGGCGGGTTCGTCGGCGCGCCAGTTGAAGCTGCGCGGCACATCCTGCACATTATCAAAACCAGAAGGCGCTGTCTCTGAAGAGGACAGGGTTGCCAGTGTTTTTACCGGTTTACCACTTCTATCGGTAATGGCCACGGTGCTGGGAAAACCATTTACCGGAACCAAATAGCTGAAGGGTTTGCGGATGGTTTCCACCATGTAGTAGCGCTTATCAGGACTAAGATTTGCGCTGAGGTAAATGGCCGGTGTGCCAATTTTCTTTTCCACTCCACCTTTATTTTCTACCAACTGGCTGGTGGCATAAAACTCGAAGAGCTGCTCGTCATACGGACTTTTTATCAAATCCTGGTAGGTGCGGCTTGGTGCCGCTTTGCCAATATTTTCCTGAATAACAGGGCCGGAAGGTGCCAGCGGTTTTGCCGGTGCCTGCGCTACGGGTTTGGCCACCACATTATACACTAATGTGGCATCATCGGCATAATCGTAGCTGCCCATCACCAGGTTCAAAAAAGTTTTGTTCACTTTTTTGGCCGTGGCGCTGGCTATATCCACTTCATACAGGTCGATGCCGGACAAGGTGGTATGGCTGAAAGCAAATTTGGTTTGCGAAGGATTCCATCGGGGGCTACCGGCCAGCAGTTTTGCGGGCAAAGCTTTTACCTGCACTTCCTGCATATTTTGCAGGTTTTTTATTTTGAAATTGGTAATGTAACCAGAGCGGCTCGGCCCAACGTTGGCAGGATTGATGCGCATACCTGCAATGCGAAGTTCGGGCTGTGCCAGTTCCTCAATTGATGGATAACTTGTGCGTTCGCTCAGCACCATTATCGTGCCCTTATCGTTAAGGCTGACCGAAGGCGTAGGCGGTGCCAGCAAAATATCGCTGATAACCTGAGGGGGCTTTTGGTATCCAATATCGGTTTGCGCCGAAGCTGACACCCAAAAGGCCAAAAGAACCCATATTGTGAAAAACTTTTTCATATGCACATTTATTTTTTAATACCCATAGGACGGTAAAGCATAGAAAAACCAACAAATCTCT
>JAHEMO010000175.1 GCA_024643625.1 Chitinophagaceae bacterium | reverse complement strand
ATTCATTTCAATCATGTTTTGTGCAAACGGCTATCGGGTCATGCGGTAGGCTATCGGCTCGCTATAGTACACGCTTTTCAGCTCTTCGCCATCGCTTACATAGGTTCTGAACTGGATTTGTATTTCGGCATTGGCCGGCACGTTTGGTATATTACTGAAAGGAATAAACAAGGGAAAATCGTCGGGTGCTGTTTTGTTGGCATTCAGGCGCTTTCCGGGTCCTATTCGAAAGGATTTGTAGGTGCCTACACAGCCGTTTACATTGTATTTTTCATCCGTTGAGCGAATGCCATTGCCATCTTTATCAAAAAGCAGTACGGCAAAAAACACATCGCCCGTTGCGCCATCGGTGGTTACTTCAAAAGAAGGGTAGAGATAAATGCCGCCGGCTGCCGCATCTGCTTTTACCAGCGTGGTGGAGTAGTTCAGCACATTTACCCGTGGTACTTCGTTTTGGCGTTGTCCGCCGGCAGGGTATAGCATGGATGCCAATTGCTTATCGCCTTCGCTGATTTCGGTATTCCAACCCACGTTGTAACCGTTCATGGTTTGCCATGCAGGAATGGGATAGTGCATAATGCTCTTAGGGTCGTAGGTAGTGCCATTGGTGTAGCGCTTGCCGTACACTTTAAAAATTTGGGCATCAACCATATCCTGATCCCAACCATACTTGGCATGCACTTTATACATGGTGTCTTTGTTCCACTGTATGCCACTGATAGGGCTGCTGTGTTCGTGCATAAAACCAAGCACATGGCCAAACTCATGTACCACCGTGCGCTGAAGCCTTTGCGGCTCATTAAACAATGCGTACTCCAAATGCAAAGTGTGTTGGTTATCGGGCACCATATTGCTGTTGGTACCCAGCTGCGAGTAGTTTTCTTCGCGGTTGCTAAACTCTACCCTTACGTTGCTGGGCTCCGCAGTTACCCATGCAAACTTTACATTGGCATACTGTTCCCAGGTTTTGGCCAGCGCTATAATAGCCCTCTGTTGCTCTTCTGTACCATTTAGAAAGCGCACATTAATGGTTTGGCCTACATTCCATAAAAAGAAATTATCGGCAAGGCCGCGGCTGGTGGTGGTATCCAATCCGGCGGCTTTGCTATCCCAGGCGGTAGCTTCTTTAGTGGTACAAAGCTGAGCGTTGGCAGTACCGGTAATAATTAAAAGAAGCGATACTGCCAGCCACTTCTTAATTGATGAAAATTGCATAATGCTAGTTTTTCTGTGAATGATGAGGTTTACAAAATAGATGATTTTGGATGAAGCTTTACATACGTGGTGGTGGGTATTTTTTGAAAATACCATTTAGGGTACTTTCACGCCACTAATATATGCAGGGCTTTCTAACGGCACACCCTTGTTGTAAGGCTAAAGATCTGCAACGCAGAGTTTGTGTAAATTTAGCCGCGGCGTCATCTGTTCATAAAAACCGAATCACATGTTTTATCGCACACTAATCATTTCCTTGATGCTGATGCTGGGCACCAACTTATTTGCCCAGCAGAAAAGAGCTCTGCTAATTGGCATTGGCGCCTATACCAAAGAAAGTGGCTGGAAGCGCCTTAGCTCTGCCAACGATATACGCTACCTGCAGCAGGTGCTGCAGGTAAAAGGTTTTGCCCAACAAAACATTCATGTATTGCTGGATAGTATGGCTACTTACGATGGCATTGCCGCCGCAGTAGAGAAGCTGATTAGCGAAACCAAAACCGGCGATGTGGTGATGCTGCACTTTAGCGGGCATGGCCAGCAAATAACCGATCTTGATGGCGACGAAGCCGATGGCTACGACGAAGCATGGGTAGCCTGGGATGCCATGGCACGCTACGATAATGTGCAATACCGTGGCGCCAAACATGTACGCGATGATCTGATTGGCACCTGGGTAAATGCCTTAGCCACAGCAGTAGGCAGCAACGGAAGTGTGCTCATTACCATTGATGCATGCCATAGTGGAACGGCCACCCGCGCACAGGATTTGGCCGTAGCCCGTGGTGTACCGGTGCCCTTTCGCATTCCGGTGGCACAAAAAGAAAGCTACCGGCCCGGCGGCAATACGGCGTCCGATTTTTTGAGTACCTCCAATATTGAAAAAGGTAATGTAGTGGTCTATAGTGCAAGCAGTCCCACGCAGGTTAATTACGAAACCACCGATGCGGGTAACAGTGGTGTCGGTTCGCTTAGCTATGGCTTTGCGCAGGCACTTGCCGCTATGCCCGAAGGCGCTACTTACAGCGATTTATTTTATCGCATTAAGGCACGCATACAATCTACCATACCGGCGCAATTGCCCATGATGGAGGGTAATGGCAAACAACAATTGTTCTCCGGCAACTATACAGCCGGCATTGATAAAGTACTTATTGACCGATGGATAAGTGATACCAGTTTTACATTTAAGATGGGCAGTCTCCATCAGCTGGCTTCCGGTGCGGAGCTCGCTATTATTGATGATGCGGCTAATGTACAAGTGGGCAAAGCTGTGGCTTCCACAGTATCGGTAGTAGAAAGCGTAGGCACAGTACGTGCTCCGCTCGATAAATCGAAAACCTATATCATCAAAATACTCTCCATGCCGGCAGCACCGTACACCATAACTGTTGGGTACGACAAAGCATCGTTGCCAAAGGGCTGGCAACCCATGCTGGAGAAAGGCTTTGCCAATATGCGCTTCGTATCGCAAGGCGAAAATGCGGATGCCTGGATAAGCTATATTGCCGATACAGGCCTCGCCATCATCACCCGAAACAATGGCATTGCCTACCTGGACGGCAGCACAAAAAATGGCAAGCTTACGGCAGAGGACATCACTCAACTTTCACAACCCCTGCAGGATATTGCCAAGGCCAACTATATGCGATCGTTACCTGACGGCGGACCCTTGTCCGACATGGTGGTATGGGAAGTAACTGCCAAAGACGGCCGTAAGGCAACAGAGAACGAACTGGAATTTGAAAAAGGTGCATACTTCGATTTGCGCCTAAAAAATAACAGCAAGCAAGCCATCTATTTTGCGCTGATAAACATACTACCCGATGGCACTATTGAAGTATTGCTTCCCGATGCAGAAAGTACGCCGGAAGAATTTAACGTGCAACCCGGCGAGAGCTTTGTGGTAAAGGACAATATGATACCGGAAAACGCCAAAGCAGGTCGTGAGTTTCTCCGCGTAATGGTTAGTCATGTAGCTTTCGACATTAGGCCGGTATTTAATAAAACTGCACCCAAGCGCAGCGGCAACCTTACCAGTTGGGAGCAAGCCATGCGCGGCATTATGCAGGATGAAAGCATTGGTATGGCACAGCGGAGATCAGTATCGGTTAATGAAATCAGTATACTTACACAATCATTTCAGGTGAAAGCAAAATAGCGTGTATTCAAAAATGAGATAACCAACATTGAAGCATGAAGAATTTACAGTCGTTATGGAAATGCCTGGTGTTTTTTATCTGCAGTGTGCTGACGATGCACAGTTTGCAGGCGCAGCAAAAAGAGCGGGAAGTTTATGCCACCGTGCTGCAAACCACCTATGGCAAAGACAGTAATTTGATTGCCATTGGCTATAGTGCACTCTGCAGCCAAATGAAAGTGGGGGAAAATGTAAAACTCATTACACGCTTCAATAAAGACAATGGTGAAGACTTTGAAGAACTACTGGGAAGAGGAACCATTACCTTGCTGCGCGACAGCCTTGTGGCGGTATCTGTAAATATGGATGCGGGAAAAGCTGCCCGGGGCATAAAGAAGGGTGATCTGATTTCGCTAAATCTTACTGACACGCTATTTCATCCGAAATACCTGACGGGCCATGTATTGGCGCTGCAGCTGCAATTGCGCAACGCCAGCAAAGAGGCTTATTATGCAGATACATGGTTGCGTGATTTGTATGCCAAAGACCCTGCTGCTGCCGATGCATGGCTGCTGGATACGCTGGCAAAAGATCTGGAAGAATTTTATGCCGACCAAAAAGACATCTTTACGGGCGAGATGTTTGTAACGCCTTTTGAAAAAGGCCGTTATAAAGGGAACACGGTACAAAGCAAGTTTGCCAATATCAATAAAAATGAATTGACATCATTTTTATGGTTTATGATCTCCTATCCCGGCAAGTACATTGGGGTACCTTACAAATTCAATGAAACCTATGCTACCTGGCTCATTAACTATGGGCTTACCGGAGGACAGGAAGTAGTACGTTGGTTTTACGAAGCCGGTAAAGACAGCGCAGCATTTGCCAAAAAACTAAATGGCATGCCGGAGATATTAAAGGAATCCGGCCTAAGCTACAATACCGCATTGGCGGCCAATAACAATGCCTATTGGCGCGAAGATTTACTGACAGATGAGTACAAAGCCGTGCAGTGGTTTTCTTCAGTATCGGGCGACTACAAGGGCGTGGGATTAGTGCAATTGTTTACCGCAGAGCGTCTGCACAACCAGGGTAAGTATCGCGAAGCGCTACCTTATTGCTTTGCCTCCGAAGCCTCTTTCCGGAAAACCAAAGATTTGGAGCGCCTGCTCGATGCCTTATTTAAAACATCGTACTGCGCCTATCATATTGCTGCCTACGACACAAGTTTGCAGGCATTGGAAAAAGCCATGGTGGTACTCAACCAAAATGCCGACAGCCTCTCTGAAGACAGCAAATCATCATCTCTTAGAAAGTATTACGAGTACTATGCCTACACGTATTATTACTCCGGCAGATACAATGAAGCCCTAACCTATATGGACACGGCTATTACAGCCAATAACCGCGAAAGCCGTTCGGAAGTTGCCATTAGTATGGCATATGATTATTATATCAAATCCAAAATTTACAGAAGCCAGAAGCTATACGATTTGGCGCTTACTGCTATCGATAGTTCGGTGGCGCTGTACCGCGAAGGGGGCAATAGCAAGAGTGCGGGTATCAGCCTTAATGATAAAGCCATCATTCTTTCCAAACAGGGTAAGTACGAAAAAAGCAATGAATTGCTACGCAAGACAAGCGAGCTGTTTGAAATGCTCGACGACCTTGATAATGCCGGTTTTGCTTATTCTCAAATGGGACAAAACTATTGGGATCTTCATGAATACGATACGGCGATAGCAAAGCATAATAAAGCCATCAGCTACCGGCGTCAAGCCGCTAACGTTAGTGGCGAAGCATTTAGTTGGGAACAATTGGGTACTTTATATCAGCGCGCAGGCTTTAAGCAAAAAGCCCTGCTTGCTTTAGATAGTGCAGGCATTTTGTATGGTCAGCTTGACGATAAAAAAAGCCTTGCCGACGTATCGCTTGAGTCGGGCAAAGTGTATGAAAAAGACAAGGAAACCGATAAGGCAGAACAATACTATACCAAAGCTGCCCATGCGCTTGGTGCATTGGGCAATACCGGTGGCTATGCCGACGCGCTGTTTAGTTTAGGACTGCTGGTATTTGAAAGCAAACCCACGCAGGCTGAAAAGTACATGGATAGCTGCCGCATAATGAGCAACCGGGCCGGCCTGCGCTCGCAGGAAGCCTATGCCATGATGAACCTTGGTGCGCTCAATAAAAACAAAGGACAATTGCAGCAAGGCAAAAAATGGTATGCCCAGGCAAGACAAATAGTGGAAGACCTTAATGAACCACACGCTACTGCACAATACTGGCGCAATATGGGCAGTGATGCCGAATGGGAACTCAATCTTGACTCAGCAAATATTTGCTACGAAAGAGCCCGGAAAATTTTTGACAGTACTGATCAGTCCCTCGCTATTCAAATGATTAGCCGGCAGGCCAATAACCTGCAAAACATGGGAGAATATACCCGCGCTGATAAAATGATAGACGAAGTAATCAACCGGGCCATTACAGGCAACTACTTGCTGGAGCTAGGCAGTGCATACCAAAATAAGGCTTGGATACTGCTGCAACAGGGACAATCCGAATTGGGTAAACCACTGGCCGACAGTGCCGCGAAATATTACGAGCTGAGTGGCAACAACAATAGCCTCGCCTCCATATATGCTTTGCGTGGCGACTTCAACCGCAAGATGTTTAATTTCAAAGAAGCCTATGCCTGGTATAGCAAGGCCGACAGCATTTGGCAGGCAGCCGGAAACCCCTGGTATCGTTCAAGCGGTATGATCAATTTTATAGTGATGTATTACTATCAGGGCGATTATCAAACATCACTCGACTATACCTATAAAGCACTTGCCGAAAGACCATTTTTACTGGAAGATCAAACCTATGTAGACCTGCAGGCTTGTCTTGCGGAAAACTATTATTACCTCAATAAAATTGATAGTGCTAATTACTTTCTCGACAAGTACATTCCGATTGCGCGACAAAAGAAACTCAACCGTAGCGATAACTGGCTATCGCTGATGAAGGGACGCATATTGGTAGATCAAAAAAGCTATGCTGCCGCCATACCTTATCTCAAAGTTGCTACAACTGCCGAAGCGGCCAAAAATGATTTGATCATCTATCAGCAGGCATTGCCTTACCTCGGTATGGCCTATGCGGGCATTGGTAAAAAAGACAGCGCCTCCCAATACTTTACGCAGGCGGTAAATACCGCCAACAGTTTTGAATTGCCTTCCTTTAGCTGGGAAGCGCTTTACCTCGCAGGCATTGATGCCTATAATAATAACGACTACGACAAGGCCATACCGTTATTCAAGCAAAGTGTAGCGCTCGTAAATAAGCAAGCCACGAACCTGTATGGCGGCGAAGAAGCGGGCAAACTATTCAAACAACAACCTACTAAAGCCGATCTGTATTTCAAACTGATGAGTGCGCTTACCAAAGTGGGCAAAAAAGATGAGGCCTGGCAATATGCCAACCTTAGTCAGGCCGCGGCCGTTAGCGACCTTGCCGGCGGGCTTGGTGCCGAGCTGAATAACCCCGAAAAGGCTAAAGCACTGCAGGAAGCCCAGGCAAAATTTCAGCAAATACAAAGTGTAGGCAATGCCCTGCAGGAATCCAAGAAAGACAGTGTATCCAAAGCCGGACAAATAGCAGTTTTGGAAAAAACCAAAGCCATAGCCGAAGAAGAATACCTGAATTACATTGAGCAACTTAAAAAAGACTTTCCTGAGCTTGGTACTTTTTTTGCCAATCAGGTAAACCCTGAAAATTTCCGCAACCTGCATAGCTACCTGCCCGAAGAAATGGCCATGCTCATGTATGTCATCAACGATAAAGAGCTGATGATATTTTGGGCAACACAAGACAATACCGGCATTGTTACGGGCCAAATACCCGATGATTTTTACCAAAAAGCGGAAGCCTGGCTTGTAGCCCTTAAAAACCCGGCAAGGCCCGCCAATGC
>JAHEMO010000015.1 GCA_024643625.1 Chitinophagaceae bacterium | reverse complement strand
TTTGAACTGGATGTAGTGGATTATTTACTGAAGCCCATTCGCTTCGATCGCTTTTTAAGGGCGGTAAACAAAGCATTTCCATCCGAGCAGCAGGAAGAGCATCTGGCACAGTTGCCTGCGGAAACAAAATTTGCACCACCCTTTATCTATCTTAAAGTAGAAAAGAAGATGGTGAAAGTATTGCTGGATAGTATTTTGTACATTGAAAGTGATGAGGATTATCTGCGTGTTTTTACTACCAGCGAAGCCATCATTACCAGGCAAACCATTAGTTCTATTGAAGCCATGCTCGCCGAAAAAAAATTCATGCGCATCCATCGCTCGTTTATCATCTCTCTCGATAAAATAAAATCTTTTA
The DNA here is from genome assembly GCA_024643625.1 of Chitinophagaceae bacterium. Taxonomy (GTDB): domain Bacteria; phylum Bacteroidota; class Bacteroidia; order Chitinophagales; family Chitinophagaceae; genus Phnomibacter. Next base: position 28,317 of record JAHEMO010000015.1, on the reverse strand, counting down.
CACCCGATGTGGTAGAAATCGGCAACAAGGAACTGCCTGTGGGCAAACTATACCGTAATGCCTTTTTGAAAGTGAATGGGGAGGGATGATGGTAAATCGGAATGGCATAATGTGACGGGCTATTATGTACGGCACGTTTTCCAGGCATTGGCAATCAACCAACGTTAATAAGCCCGCCGAAAGTGTTTGATACAACCTCGTTCAATTAATTGTATTCTCTTATAGCGCATCCTTACAATCTTCATTTAGCCTTTTTGTACTCAATCACCGATTTCAACTGCAGCACTCACCGGCATTCCGATGAATGGGCAGCAGGAAAAATTCGTACAGCCGGGCACTGTTATCCCGCCACTTCCGATGTAACCGGAATGGAAAGCGCTTTGCTTAGTCTGCCAGCAAAAGCAGAAGCAGGATGGGCGGAAGATTATACACACATTAGCACAACATCATACGGAGATCCGAAATCTGTCTTGTAATGGCCAACTGCCGGAAAAATTTCCACTGGCTGGAAAAAAGGAAACAAGTATTTTAATCATATACTATTGATAGTGATTGACTTATGATAGTGGCATGACTATGGTACAGCTGAAAAAAAACTATTTACCATGCAACAGCCAGATTACATCTGCATAGCCATTATTGATGATAACCCCTTTTGGAGCGCCTGCCTGAGGCAGATGCTTGCCGCAGGTGGATATAACCAAACAGCGGTATTCACCTCTTTGACAGACTACCTGGAGGAGACTGGCCCCCGTCCCGACCTGATATTTCTTGATCATGCGCTCGAAGACACAGACGGACTTGAAGCCCTGCATCAACTGCATTGGCATAGTCCTGAAACTGCGGTGGTGTATTGCACAGGCTCCAACAATCTTGGTGTAGCTGTAAATGCCATGAAGAAAGGTGCCGTTGATTTTCTGCAAAAGGCAGAATGTAGCACCGATCGAATCGCCTGCCTCATGCAGCAACTAAACGAGCAAGCAGTTTTCGCTGATAAAGTCTATTAGTCAAACGCAGATTTGGTAAATGGCCATTTTACCACCCCTTTGTTTGGCCGTCCCGACGAGACTGCCTTTCCCCGTGTTCAAAAAGACGATTATAACCACCGGCACTGCCCGGTAAGTAATTTTCCAATAAAAGATGAGGGTGAAAAGATTCAAATTTTTCCTATAAATGGAAATTATGCCACAATTAGGAACTTTTCCTAAAGCGGAAAAAATATAAATCATTGATTTTTAAGTAGTTAGCATTCTGGCATAGTTCTGGCCTCCTTTCCCACAATATTTCTAATTAAAAAGCCATGAAAGCACCATTTTGCGGTCGCCACCGCCATTCCATCCCCGCCGGCGGGTTCATCGCCATCCTTTTCCTGTTCCTGCTTGCGGAATCCTGCCGGAAAGCCGCGATAGACAGCCTGCCAGAAAATCCTGCCGTCGAAACGCCGGATAACATGATAATAGACGCCGGATTTACCTTCCGCACCACGGCAAGCGTTAATCTCAGCATCACAACATTAGACAACAGCGACCGTCCTGTACCCGGCACCCGCATCAGCGTCTACAGCGATATGCCCGACGAAGGCGGCCAAAAAATGGCTACCGGCATTACCAGTACTACCGGCGAATGGCAAACCCAAATTCCAGTACCCGCCTACCTCGACTCGCTGGTGGTAGCCACAGAAGCTATCGGCTTTGCCAACCTCCAGAAAATAGCCATCAGCGGCAATACGCTAACCGCCGTGCTGGGCGGCAAGCAACCCCGGCAGGTAACCCGCAATAGCGCCGAAAGCCTGCGACAGGTGGAGCGCAAAACGGGCTTCCGCACAGCCGCCGGTAGCTATGTGAGCGGTATTGGCACTTTCAATGGTCAGGGTGTACCCAACTACCTGGTGCAACCCAACGATGTAATTGATGGAACCCTGCTGAATGACCTGAATGCCGCCCTGCCCGAAAAGCAGCCTGTACCGACTTACCGCCCTGCTTATTTGCAACAAACAGCCCAAACAAACCTCGTGCTGCGCGAAGAAGCCCAGGTATGGGTGACTTTTTTGCACGAAGGTGCAGGTTACCGCAACGTGCTTTGCTACTACAAATACCAGGAAAATGACCCTCCCGCTACACCCGCCGACATTGATACCCTCTATGTGGCTTTCCCCAATGTGTCGTTTGTCAATAGCGGCGGCGGCCTGGTGAGCGGCAACAAGGTATCGCTAGGCACCTTCCCCCCCGGCACAGTCGTGGGTTGGGCGCTGATTGCCAATGGCTACAACGGCAGCGCGGTTACCAATGGCGGCGGTATTTATTATTCCAATGCCAACCTGAATCCCGAAGTGAATCCCGCCAACAAAAAGCACTGCCTGCTGTTGAACGACCTCAACCGCGACAAATTCATTTTATCCTTTGAAGACCTGAACCGCGAAGGCAGTACCGACAATGATTTCAACGACGCCATCTTTTTTGTGAGTGCAAATCCCATCCGCGCCATCGACATGACTGGTATTGCCTTACCCACTTATACCACCACCGATGCCGATGGCGACGGCGTGACCGACAATTTTGATGACTACCCCAACGATGCAACCATAGCATTTAACAATTACTACCCAGCGCAAAATACGGTGGGCACCCTGTCTTTTGAAGACAACTGGCCTTCCCGGGGCGACTTCGATTTCAACGATCTGGTAGTGGACTACAACATCAACCAGGTGACCAACGCCCAGAACAAGGTGGTAAAAATTGTAGCACAGCTCACCACAAAAGCCATTGGTGCCAGCTACCACAACGGCTTTGGTTTTCAGTTGCCCATTAATCCTGCACTGGTGGCCAGCGTAACCGGCACTGATATCCGCAAGCCCGTCATCAACCGCAATACCAATGGCACCGAAGCCGGCCAATCCAAAGCCACCATCATTGCCTACGACGATGCCTTTAACCGGCTACCATGGCCCGGTGGCGCTACCGGTGTAAACACCACGCCCGGCGCTCCATATGTACAGCCCAATACCCAAACCATCACCATTACGCTGAACACGCCGGTGCCCTCCACACAATTGGGTATGCCACCTTACAATGCCTTCATTTATGTGAATGGCGAACGTGCCCGCGAAGTACACCTGATCAATCAACCTCCCACCGACCTGGCCAATACCGCTTTGCTGAACACCGTGCACGACAATAGCCAGCCTGCCACCGGCCGCTATTACGTCACTGCCAAAAACCTGCCCTTTGCCATCAATATTGCCGGGCCTTTTGACTACCCCGTAGAAAAGACCGTTGTCACCGAAGCCCATCTCAAATTCTTCCCCTGGGGCAACTCCAACGGCACGCAATACAAAGACTGGTTTATGCCCATGACCAACTACCGCAACAACAACAAGATATTCAAGCGATAATCATTTACGCATCACAAGAAAGCCACCGGCCCGGAAATTTTCGGGTCGGTTTTTTTTGCTGAAACCATACCTGGGCTGCCATACCAGTCCGGCATTATTGGTAACACCTTGTTTGTAAAAAGAGATTTTGGCAATTACCTTGAAAGCGCTGAAATAACAAATGGCACTCAACGCAACCATTTAAAAAGCAAAAGTACATGTGGTAAAAAATCAATGGCAAAACAGATTTATGCTATTCAAATAATGATCGAAGAATTTATACGAATGATTCAGACGGCATTTAAGCCCCTTAGGTGCAACATCATAATAGCAAATCGAAATAGTCAGAGTAAATTAGCCCCATAGGGGCGGTACAGCATGCAACACACGGCGAATCCATCATGTAATAGCTTGAATCATGCCGCTCCTACGGAGCAAAAAAAACCCAACAACACCTTACTGCTATTATGCTGCCGCCGATCTGCGGCTGGTTCTAGTTTTTGTCGTTGAATAAACCAGTTAGTTTACGAACTTTATGACGATACAAAAAGCCGAAATAAAAATCATTAAGAACGCATATCTGCCCCGTAGGGGCAACAGCATAATAACAAAACATAACTAAGAACAAAACCCAGCCCCAGAGGGGCGAAATAAAAATAAAACCCATGGCCAACACCTATTCCCAAATTTATGTTCACATCGTTTTTGCGGTTAAGTACCGACAAAATTTGATACAAAAAGCATGGCAAGACCAACTTCATCAATACATCTGTGGCATTGTGAAAGGTAAAGAGCAGAAAGTGTATGCCATTGGTGGGGTAGCAGATCATATTCATGTACTCATTAGCATAAAACCGAATATTGCCATATCTGATGTAGTCAGAGATATAAAGGCAAACTCTTCAAAATGGATAAATGAAAAGGGTTTTGTAAGGGGCAAGTTTCATTGGCAGGAAGGCTTCGGTGCATTTTCCGTTGGCCATTCACAGTTGGATGTCGTCATTGCATACATTGAAAACCAGGAAGAGCACCACAGGAAGAAAACCTTCACGGACGAATACATTGCGCTGCTGCAGGTATTTAATATTCAATACGATGAGAAATATCTCTTTGATGGGGTTGAATAATGTCGCTCCTACGGAGCTCACAAAACACATGCACGTTGTGTTCCCATTATGCTATCGCCGCTACGCGGCTGGCTTTTTCTATAACTACAGTTCGGGACATATTAGTTAGCTATCGATATCGCAGGAAAGAAGACAAAATGAAAACCTTTAAGATCGCATACAAGCCCCGTAGGAACAACATCATAATAGCAAACCGGGACAGCCTGCAAAATTTAGCTCCTCTGGGGCTAAATTTTGCAGTAGATGATTAGTAGTATGGTGCAACCACTCACCCGGCACGCTTTGCTCGCTCCCAATTCACCGATTGCGTCTTTTTCATATACCGGCCAAAACCCAAAAACACCGAAAGGTTCATAATGAAAAAATAGTAGGGGACAAAAAGCAGTTTGATACGGGTAGAGCGCCGCTCCAAAAACCAACCTAACAGCGCAGCGACATAAAAAGCGGTTTGCAACCAAAACAAGGTGGCATACAAGCCAAAGGCCATCAGTCCTTCCTGCCAGGCCAATACAAAATTGATGGGCAACAACAACAGCAGGCACAATGGCGTAAGCGTCCAGCGCAAAACGCGGTGCGAGATGAACTGAAACGATAGCCGGCCGTAGCGGAAGATATTGAGCAAAGAGCGTAGCCGTACCACCGATTGGATACCGCCGGCAGCAATGCGCACTTTGCGTTTCAGTTCTTCCTGCACATTGGCCGAAGCCGATTCTACGGCATAGGCTTCCGGATCGTACTGTATGGTATAGCCTTCCTGTGCTACCCGCAGCGAAATGATGAAATCATCGAGCAGGGTATCTTTTTCTACTTCACGGTACAGGTGGGTGCGTATGGCAAACAATTCGCCGGCGGCACCTACTACGGAGTAGCATTCGGCATCCCATTTTTTCAGCAGCGATTCGTAGCGCCAGTACAATCCTTCGCCTGCGCCGGCGGCATTGTCTTCGGCTTTGTTCTGTATGCGTTTTTCGCCCGATACGCAGCCCACTTTGGGATCGCTGAACAATGTGGCCATTCTTTTGATGGCATCTTTTCCCAGCATCGAATTGGCATCGCTAAAAACCACTATGGGGGTGTCAACATGTTGCATGGCGCGGTTCATGGCACCAATTTTTCCGTTGCGTGCCGGTTCATGCAGTACCTGTACATCGGCGTGCCGGCGCAGCAGATCGGGAGTGCCGTCATTGGAGCCATCGGTCACCCATACCTGGTGCAGTTTGCCTGCAGGGTAATCAAGGCTGCGGCTGTTGTTCACTTTGGCGGCCACATAGTCATGCTCGTTGTAAGCCGCTATCAGCAGTGTTACATGCGGATAGTCTTCGTCCTGCAGGGGTCCTGTTGCACTTTTGCGCAGGCCAAGCATGCGTCTGATTTTTACCACAAAAAACAACAGGATGCCATAGCCCACATAAGTGTACACCACAATAGCGGCGAGTATCCAAAAAATGATAATAAGTGTTTGCATGTTGGTATTTTTTGATCAGCGCAGGACTGCTTTTTTTTGCGTTAATGTGGCTGCTGTTTGGGTGTAAATGGCCAAGACATCGGCAGCCATTTGCGCCCATGAAAATTTCGCGGCCTGTTGTATGCCTGCTGCTTTCATTTGCCGGCGTAATTCGGCATCGGATATCATTTTCATCATGGCCTGCGTAATGCTATCGGGGTCATAGGGATCAACGCGTATGGCTGCATCGCCTGCTACTTCGGGCATAGACGAAGTGTTGGATGTAATGACGGGGCATCCGCTGGCCATGGCTTCGATAACAGGTATGCCAAAACTTTCGCGCAGCGAAGGATACAAAAACAATTCGCTCTGTCCATAAATCATGGGCAGGTCCTTGTTGTCCACATAGCCTGTCAATACAATATGATCTATAAGCGAAGGGCAGTCCAATTCCTTCAATAAGTTCATCAGCGCATGCCTGTCGTAATCTATCATCACCAACTTTATGTCGCTGCCTTTTTGCGCTACATAATCGGCATAGGCTTTTAATACTCCCGGTGTATTTTTTTTAGGATGGGTATTGCCCAGGAAAAAGAAATAGCGCTGCGGCAAACGATAGGTAGAGCGCACACGGGCTATGGCAGCCTGGTCGGCAACCGGTGCAAAGTGTTCGCTTACACCATTGTACACCGTTACCAAACGGTCGTCCTGCTGCATGCCAAAATACTGACCAATCACCCCTTTTTCGTAATCCGATACTGTGATGATTTTGCGGCAGTGTCGCAACACTTTTGGCACCACCATGCGGCGGTATACATTGCCAAATTTTTGATAGGCCGACCCCTTATCGGTAAGCAACTGCATCGCCGGCTTTTCCATGTAAATGATATCATGCAGGGTAAGCACAACCGGCACAGTACTAAACAGCGGCGCGGTATTACCGGTGCAGTGCAGTACATCGCAGCCGTATTGCCTGGCGGCTTTGGGCAAAGCTACCTGCTCCCAAAAAGGATAGGCACCACCCGGCAATTGCACAATTTTCATATTGGCAGTTTCAGAAATGATTTTGTCGTCTTCATCGGGCTTCACAAACACCACATATTCATTACCGGTATCTATGCGCTGCAGGTTGCGGATGAGTTCCAGTGCCACAATGTCCATGCCGTGTTTTTTCTTTCTGAACAGTCGCTGCGCTTCTATGCCTATTCTCATGATAAATGTTCTAATACTTTATTATGCAAAGATTGCCACGCTTATGCCGCGTTAGCGTGGTGTGTGGTATGCAGAAATGTTTTGTTGGCTCCTTTGATACTGAGCAGCGAGCGAAGCATCAGGAACATGCCTTTGGGCAGGCCGGCAATGGCTTTCAGCAAACTGCGATTGTACATAGCACGGGGAATGGACAACGCAAGCGCCATTACAACCGACACCATCAGCACGAGCCATGCAAGCGACAAACCGATACCATTATGCGTAAAATAATTTGCCGCAACACATACAGTACCCAATAGCAACACAGCTGCCAGCAACAATATTCTGGGCGGTTGTATAAACTGAATAGCCTTATCAAAATAATCTGCATTGCCCTTGAACATCAGGGCTTGGAGCGCAGGTAAAAAATCCTGACGGAAGTAATGCCATTGTGCGGCCAGCCACCTGCGGCGTTGTTTGCTGAAGGCATCAGACGATTGAATTTTTTCGTCGTACACATAGGCATCATCCAGATAGGCGATGGTATGGCCTTCTTTCAGCATTTTCAATTCAATTTCTTTATCAAAGCCACCCACGGCAGTTACCGAAGCCATCATGTTTTTGAAATAGTTGTATTGAAATGCCATGCCCGATCCAATAATGGCCGATGATAGCCCCACCGAACGGTGGCCTTTGCGAAAAATATGGTTATTGATTTCTTCGCTGATGGCATCCATTACGGCCCAGTTATTATTGAGGTTTTTGGCTACGCGATGTCCCTGCACGGCTACAATATCCTGTTCGAAAGCCGCATTGATTTTTGCCAGAAAATTTTTCTCCATCACATTATCGGCATCCAGCACTACAGCCACATCATAGTTGTTGGTCAGCTGGGCCATGGCCGCATTCAGCGCTTTGGATTTCGTGCTTTTATCAAAGCTTACTTCAATCAGTTTCACCGGTAGTTGATTCAATTGTTGGATTGTGGCTGGCTGAAACGAATCGGCAATCACTACCACATCAAACATGGATAACGGATACTGCTGTTGCAGCGCCGATTGTGCTACAGCAACAATCACAGCATCTTCTTTATAACCCGGAATAAGCACGGCCATCTTACGGTAGCGTGTTTCTTTTGCTGCAGGCGACTGCCGGTAAAATAATCCGGCTACTGCAAAAAAAAGAATATACAATACGGCGGCACCGAGGGCAATAATCAGCAGGAGTTGAATGATATTAAAAATGGCCATGGCTTGCAAATTGTTGAGTACGAAAAATAATTGATGGGGATGATTATAATGCAGCAGTGACGGTTTCGTGACGGCTGTTTTTGTGGCGTTGCTTCCATGCACGCAGGTGGTTACGTATTTTCAAAGCGCTGTTACGCAGAAAAGGAAAGTACTTGCCGCTCTTCAGGTTGTACACTACCGATTCGGCATCGTAAATCATTTCAAACGTTTCGGTACAAAGTACCGGCTTGCGCGTAGTACGGTTAATGGCAATGGCCTGTCCGCGATCGCTTTCTACAAACAATACGCCACCAGTAGTTTGGTATGCGCTTGCCTTGTGGCCTGCGTGGCTATTGGCTTTCTGTCGTGCCTGCATATTGGGCAGGTCCAGCATAATGAGTTTGTCGTAGCGTACATTATGCGTTTTTAGCCAGGCTTCTGTTTCTGCACGGTATTTTTCCAAACGCGAAGTAACAATGGCACCAATCTTACTGCCGGGTATAAATAACGGACGGGCATTGCGCAGAAAGTCGATGTATTTCGGACCATCATCGTTTTGCTCCGGTGCAGGATCTTCGCACAGCACGCCATCAATATCAAAGCAGGCCTTTTCCAAAGAAGTGTGATTGAAAACATTCCACTGGAAATAGCGGGGCAGCGGCAGCAATTCAAAATGATAATCCACCATTTTTTCCTTGCCGGGTACTACGTAAATGGCGGCGTATTCAATGTGAAAATCCTTTTCGTATCCCTGCAGGCTTTGCTTGCAGTTTTGCAAGGCGCCTCCCGATGCAACGCTATCATCTACCACCAGTATTTTCCTATAGTCTTTGTTGGTAAAAAACTGACTTCTGGCACCGGCTTTGTAAATGTGGCCGTTCATGAACGAATGAATATCGGTGTAAGGCTTGTTAAGGTAAAGTGCCAGCAAATTGGCGGGCAGCATACCACTACGCGGCACACCTACAATAAGGTCAATGTCTTTAGGGATGATGCTCAAACGCTTGAGGATAATGGCGTTAAGGTCGGCAATACTTCTGTAAAACATAATGATTAGTTTAATGACTGTTGAATGCGGTTATAAATAGCGGCCACATTGTTGGCCCATGAATGCGATTGTGCAAATCGAATGCGCTCACTTCTTTTTTCTTCGCTGTTTTCGGCAAGTGACTTGTCCAAAGCCGCAGCGTACTCGGCTGCAGTGCTGCAGAGATATACATGGGGTAAAAACATTTGCATGGCAGCAGTCTGTGTAGCTATTACCGGCTTGCCCATTGCCAGGTATTCATCCACTTTGCGCGGATAGTTGCCTATGGTTATTTCATTAATGAGCTGTGGATTCATGCACACATCAAGTGCTGCCATAAATTCGGGTACACGGTGTTTGGCAACGCTGCCGGTAAAATACACATTGGATAAGCCGTGCAACGCATGGTTCCGGAAAATTTCATCTTCCTTTCCAATCATTACAAACGAATAAGCAGGCTTGGCTTTTGCCATCTCGTAAATAAGATCTGCATCAAGACGCAGGCTGTTGATGTCGCCGATATAGCCGAAGCGTGTACCAGGAATTTGCGCCAGTTCTGCAGGCATTTCATATTGGATATCGGCATTGTAAGCGGCAAGATCCACGCCCTGTCCTACATCATAACTGTGGTTATTGTGTTGCAGTGCATAGTTAGCCAGTTGCTGCGAGTTGCATACCACCAGTTCGCTTTTGTTAATCAGCATTGGTTCCAGACGGCCTACATGTTTTTTCCAGTAAGGAAAAGGCTGCAGGTTGTCGCGGCGGTAGTACACGGACAAAGCAGGTGATAATATTTCTTTGGCATAAAGACTGCGGTAAATATCGTTGTCAATAAAATGAATGATATCGCGAAAGCCCAGTTCATCCGCTACCTGTTTTACATAGCCAAACATTTTTCGGTTGTTGTAGCGGTTAGCTGCATCAAACAGCATGCCATCAGGCAGGCCATTTACAGATAATAAAAAGAAAGGAAAATCAAGCACCCAAAGGTTCTTGTTAATTTGCCTGAGCGGCTGCTTTCTTTTTTTGATCACATCAAAACGGTGCTGGTTTTCAGCAGTAGGCTTGTTGCGGTACATGGTCATAATATCCAGAGGACTGTTGATGTACAGCACACGGTTGTCGCGGGCTATTGTTGTAGCAATATCAATGGCGTTGGAGCCTATGGGAATATCCCATGACTGCAGGCTTGATATGATGAAGTCTCTATTTTTCATTGTCTGATTATTTTTTTGCGGTAGCGATGTTGTTTTCCTTATTGTCGGTTTCAAATTTTTTATTGTTGAGCAGCAATGCCATGGACATATAGATGAGCACGTTGGTAGGCATTTGTCCCAGCACGGCATTGCCATAAGAGGCTACCATTACACCGAACATGCCCGATGCCAGCGCAGCCATTACCATTTTGTTCATGGGGTCGCGTATCCTGAACATGATGTGGTAGCTGGCTTTGAGGAGGATGTAAAAAAGAATAAAGAGGTGCAACACTAATCCCACAATTCCCTGCTCCACCCAAATAAGCACATACCAGCTATCGGTAGGAATTTGTGAGAGGTAGGCATTGGGTAAAAAGCGCTGTGCTTTTACACCACCATGTCCTATGCCGCCACCAAAAGGCCTGCTGGCCAGGTAGCTTTTCAGGATACGCTGGTTATCGAGCCGTACCTGCAGCGAAGCATCGTTGGGATCGAAGGCAGTACGCATTCTGCGGATATCCGCATTACCCTGGCCAATGGTGGTGAATTTGAAAAAGTAGATGATGCCAATGAGCAGCACGGCACCCATGGTAAGTACCATTTTGTTTTTGCGCAGCAGAAAGAAAAGTGCAAAACCGGTAAAGGGAATGCTGAGTGCACCGCGGGTTCCGGAAACAACCATGCCATAAAAGGCGGTGAGCGCCACCACCAGAAAAAAGAGTTTCAATTTCCAGCCTCTTACCGCTGCCACCAGTATGCTGGCTACCACGCCGGAGTAGGCCTGGTTAGCACCAAACTGACCTGCATCGCTGAGGAAGGAAAATACCCGGAGCTTACCAAACAATACATGCGTTTTGAAATTGCCTTCATTCAACCAGCCTTGTTCCCATGCATCAACCCCCATGGTTTTTTGCATAATGCCTTTGGCGGTTACCAGCAGTGAGCAGATGCCCCAAATGATGAGGAAGCGAAACAACTTTTCCCGCGTATCGATTAACATTAGCGTTAGTGGCACCAGCAGAAACATGTACAAACCGATACCCCTTCCAGAAAACCAGGCTTCAAAACTTCTGGCTTCAGGATTTACAATCTGGAAAAGCGAATAGCCAAACCAGATGGTGGCCAGTACGGTAATATCTTTTTTGGCCGGCGTCCAGTTGATGCGCTCCTTAAAGCGATTGAAAAACAACGCCACATAGGTAAACAGCAGGATGGCATCCATGCCCAGCCCCACTTGCAGCCCGGTTACATAGCGGCCCATGCCAATGAGTAAGAAACTTAAAACCACAGCAGTGTACAGGCCTACCACAGGTTTTTTGAAAATGATAATGGCATATACCAGCAAGGCACAAAGCCCTGCACAGGCGCCAATTCCCATAAAGCCAGCCGTACCGGCCAGGGCGGCTACTGCGGCCACCAGCAACAGCAGGCCAGTCATGCCCATGGTACCCATGAGCTTATCGGCGCCGGACTTTTGGTCAAATGGATGTATGGTGCTTGGTGTCATCATGGTAAAAAAACTTACTGATCAGGCGTTGATGGTATTGGTGTTGCGGGTAAGGTTGAGTTTTTGCAAGAGCTGGTGGTAAAAACCTGCTCCTTGCAACAGTATCTGGCGATAGCTGAGCGAAAACTCCCTGTGGAGGAAGTACATGCCCGCTACAATACCCAGCAGGGTGAAAAGAATAGAGCCCACGGCTACCAGCACCAGCGACTGAAACACAAACACGGCGATGATGTCGCCCAGGATATTGGCCACTACCATCAGGAAAACCTTTTTGGCATTTACCTGCGGCTTATTGATGCTGTCCAGCGTTACGCCCGTCATCCTGTCGATAGGGAGCAGCAGTCCGTAAAAGGCCAGCACTTTTACCACCTGCACAGCATTGAAACCGGTAGCTGCATCGGTATGCAGGTATTGCTTACCTGCCAGCAGGGCAACGAAGCTTTCAGCAAAAATGAAGTTGAGCAATCCAAAGGCCACAAAGACATAAGTAAGCGCACCGGCATAGGTGTAGAACAAATTTTTTACCCGGGCCGTATTTTGCTGCAAACTGGCTTTGGAAAGCTTAGGCATGGCAGTAGCTACAAAACTGCGCAACGGTATTTGCTGCAGCTCAGTAAGTTTTAGCGGAATGCTGTAGAGGGCCACTGCTGCGCTGCCCAGGGGGCTCAGACCAATGATAAAGGTATCGGCGCTGCGCAGCAGGTTGGTACCCACCAGGGTAAATGTGGTGTACTTGCCAAACTGCAGCAAAGCACCAACCGTTGCACGCTTACTTTTTCGTATCTGGCACAGGCCATCCCATTGCTTCACCATGCTAATGATGGAAGTAATAGCCTGTATGGCTACCATGGCCATAGCCAGTTGAGATAATGATAAAGGCATGAAAGCTACATGCACCAGCACCACAGCAAAAAACAGCGCGCTATTGATGGCCTTCAGCAACAAAATTTTGTTGAAGCGGTTATCGGCCTGCAAGATTACCAGGGCCATGTTCCAGGGCAGGTTTACTAAGGCAACCAGCGGATACCAGGCAAAAAACAAACCATAGCCCGAAGCCTGGAGGCTGTGGTGAAACAAAAGGTTGGCCAAACCCAACACAGCGGCTACCAACAGGGTAACTACTAAGCTGATGAGTGCATTGGCACCCTGCCATGCAGCCCGATCGGCTGGCGCAGCGCCCGACAAAAACCGGATGAGACCGGTTTGGGTAATGCCAAAGCGAAACATATCGACAAATGAAGCGGCAGCGATAAAAAGTACCCACTCTCCAAACAAGGCAGGCGCCAGGCTGCGGGCCAGCAGGGCAAATACCGCCAGGCCAAATAAGGCGATGGTCAGGTTACCTGCAAGCGAAAGGAAATTGTCTTCCCGGATCATTTTGGCTACTACTTGTTTCACTGTGTGGTGTATTAAATCTGGTTGTTGGAATAGAATTGCAGACGCAGCATGTTTTTTACAGAACGGCGCAGTTTGGTGCGGCGCTTGGGCAGTTCGCCTAATACGGCTTCTACTTCCTGCAAGCCCACACCATTCAATATAAATTGTAACTTATCTCCGGTATGTGCCTGCAAAGTGGCAACGGCACGTTCGTCTGCCTCACTCCATGTTCTGTTGGCACGGCACGCCAAAACCGTGAGGTCGGCCTGGGCTACCAGCGCAGCGGGATAATTGCTGTGCAACAGCGCCGGCAGCTCTACCAATACATAGTCGGGTGTGGCTGCCTGCTGTACCTGTGCTGGCGCCAGCAAATCCGTATAGTCGGCAGCGGAGTGCCAGTTGGCAGGCCGGGCATAGGTTTGGCAGCTACCGGCGGGCAGGTAGCTGACCGGCGAAGCCAAAAAAGGGTGAAGCGTATCTACGCGGGGATCGGCGTAGCCCAGCATGCGGTGCAGTATCGGGAGCCTGCGGGCGGGTGTCGGTGCCGGCGTAGCAGCGGAGGGGCTCAGCAGCAATACCTGCTTGCCGCTTTCCATCAACCGGCGGGCCATATTGCTTCCCAGCGTGGTTTTGCCTTCCCTATCCATGGTGCTTGCCACTACAATGGTTTTAGTACCCGGGGCTGCACCGGCCTGCTGCTCCAGTTGCTGGGTGGTGAGGCCCAGCGCTCTGTCCAGCACAAACGAAAGGTCTACATTACCCGGCTTCAGCAATACTTTGGGAAAAACACCCAGGGCCGGAAGACCAATCATTTTGGTAGCTCTAGCCAGGTTGCGGAGCGTATCGTCAAAGTACTCCATGAGCAATACAATGCCGAGTACCAGCAGGGCTCCAATTAGCGCGGCGGCTATCACCAGCACTTTTCGCTTGGTAGGGTTAGCCGTAAGCGGGTAATATGGTGGGTCAACGGCTTTAAGATTCGAAGACATTTCGCTGTCCTGCAACTTGAGCTTGGCCAGGTTAAGGCCATGCAGAATTTCAAGATAGCCCTGCTCAGACACTGCTATTTCCCTTTCAATACGCTTAATATTAGCACCCGCAGGGGCATATACCGCATATTGCTGCTGAAAGTCGCGGTTGCGCTGGTCCATTACCATCAGCTTGGCTTTCATGTTTTCGGCTTCAATCACATTGTTGATCCAACTGGTGAGTACCTGATTTACCGGAAGGCCATCTGTGGTGTTTTGGTAGCTGTACAAGTCGTCCACGCTGCTGCGTATTTCCTGCTTCAGGCTTTCGGCCTGCTTCTTAAGCACAGGCAACTGCTGGGCGCTGGCGGGGTTTTCGTTGGCAGTGGCTTCGGCCATGGCAATATTGTAATTGATATCGCCGAGTTGCTTTTTCTTATCCAGCACACTGGTGCTTTTTAGCTGCACCTGCTGCTGTATGCTCAGCTTGTCTTCCAGCCTTGTTATGCCGGCCTGCAATCCGGCCAGTTGTGCTTTCTTGTTGTTGTAATCCACTTCCATGTCTTCTTTTACCACGGCCACAGCCTTGCTCTGCTCGTAGTAGTTGATGATGTTGTTGGATTTATTGAATGCCAAAAGTTTGTCTTCTGCGGATTTCAGCTGGGCATTGGCCATGCTCAGTTGCTGCTCAAAATATTTTACCACATCATCGGAGCGGTTTTCCCTGATCTGTTTGTAGTTCTGGATGCAAACGGCATTGAAGATGGAAAGCGTTTGCTGGCATATACCGGGGTCATCCGTTTCGTAGCTCAGTTTAATGAGATCACTGTTCGCCATGCGGATGGCTTTTACTGCCGATATGGCGTCAATAGAATAGTGCGGGGCTTCGTAATTCAGCAGGGCGTATACAAAGTTGGTATCGCTGCTGTTCATGAGGTTGGTCAGGTTGCGCACTGTGGCTTCGTATGCGGCGTAGTTAATTTCGCCGGGGAACAAATAGCTTTTATCGATGGGCTGTTCTGCCATGGCAGCCATGGCAGCGCTATCCTGTCCTGCTTTGGCAGTATCCGTTTGGGCTGGTGGCTGAGCCGGAGCAGATGTTACCACGTAATCATACACATAGGCGGGTACAATTTTCCGCAGCTCATCGAGCGACTGTTGCGAAATGTATTTGGGATCGGCCTGCTTCAGCATCAGGTGCTGGGCCAGCAGCCTGATGGCCACTTCCTGTTGTGTTTCGCGGCTGTTGATGATGTTGAGCAGGTTATCGAAAGCCGAGCTGGTCATAAAGTAGTTGAAGGTCTTGTCCATTTCGATAGAGGAGCCGGTGGCCAAACCCGTGTACAATACGGCTTGCGAAGCATAGGTAAGTTTGGGCTTGCTGGTGAGCAGTATTACCATGGCGGCCATGATTACGGGTACCACAATCAGCAGCACGATGTGCTTGCGAATGAGTCTGATGAAATCAATGATGGTCATTATTGTGCTTTTGTAATGGCGTTAGCCGGTTTAGAAAAAGAAAAGCCTGCCATATCTTCGAGAATCGCTTTGGAGGCAGTGAATTCGGCACGGGATACCTCGTAATCTGATGAGGTGCGGGATACGATATCGGAAATGCGCACATATTCAGCAACCGCAATCACACCATTCCTGAACTGATTTTCAACCATATCCATGTTCACCCGGGCGGTACCATAACTCTCTGAACGGATTTGCAGCACCCGCTGCTTCAGCAGTACATCCTGGTACAGGCGAATCACCATTTGCCGCAATTCGTCCTGCTGTGCTTCTGCCATGCTTTTGGCCTGGCTCAGTTCCACTTTAGCCTGATTGATCTGGTTCTTGCGGTTTACGATATCAAACAGCGGAAACTTCACATACACGCCGGCTGCATAATTCACCTGGCTGGTGTTGGAAGCCAGTATGCCCGTGGACTGACCGGTTTCAATGGTGGAGAAGTTATTGAACGTGCCATAGCGCGCCTCACCCTGAAAGCCCAGGTTTCTGGTCCAGTAGTTTTTCTGTGAGGTGAGGTTCGATTGCTTCGCTTCAATTTCCTGGAGGCGAAAGCGAACGCTGGCACTGTTGCGTATGACGGAGTCAATTACTTCCTGCAACGGGGGCAGCGAAAAATCAGCATCCTGCCGCAGGGCTGCCGGTACGGCTGTTTGTGCTTCGGCCAGCTTCAGCATACTGGTAGCGGCCAGCAAAAGCGAAAAGAAGAAATGTTTTGTTTTCATGATTAAGTTCTTGTGTATGATTTGAATTAAACTGTTGAGGATTGAAGCAGTGCCGGTAGGGTGCGCAGCATAAGCCTTACATCGTACCAAAAGGAGTATTGGTTGTTGGTAAAGTGCTCAGCGTATTCGTTGTCGAGGCGCTTGCGCTCAGCTTCCGACATGTTGCCGCCGCGGCCGCGCAGTTCCACCTGCCAAAGCCCGGTGATGCCGGCCGGCGCCAGAAAACGGCGGGCCATATCATCGTGCGTAAGCGTTTCCGCTTCGTACACC
The DNA here is from genome assembly GCA_024643625.1 of Chitinophagaceae bacterium. Lineage (GTDB taxonomy): Bacteria > Bacteroidota > Bacteroidia > Chitinophagales > Chitinophagaceae > Phnomibacter. The sequence goes on along the minus strand of JAHEMO010000015.1, from coordinate 11,371 downwards.
GGTAGCGGGCGATTGCCTACTATCGACATGTCGCCCTTGATTACATTGATTAGCTGCGGTAATTCATCGATGCTGGTGTTGCGGATAAACCGGCCTACACGGGTAATGCGCGGATCGTTTACAATCTTTACGAAAGCCGGCTTTTGCTTGGCGGCTGCCAGCTGGTTGTACCAGTATTCGCAATGCGCAGCATCGTTGATGTAAATCAGCGGAGAACAGGTAGCAGTGCCGTTCAACGCCGCGCAGCGCGGGCAAGCGGCAGGTAATTCCACCGCTGCTACGGCCTGCTGCCGGTACTGGTTATTTTCCTGAGCCAGTTTTTTCAGTTGGGCCTCGGCGCCGGTGCGCATGGAGCGCAGCTTGTAAAAATCGAAAGGCTTGCGTCCCACCCGCCTGGCGGTGAAATACACTTTGCCTTTCGATTCGATACGGATGGCCAGCATGGTGATAAGCAACAAAGGCGACAGCACCAGCAAGGCCGATGAGGCCAGCACGATATCGAAAATGCGCTTGGATAAAGGCATGCGGTACGCCATCATTCTGCTACCTGGGCTGCTTTGCCGGCTGCCTTGCTGCGAAGGGCCAAGCGATACGGCTCTGGCTATTACATCCCCGGCAGGAGTGCTTGCCGTCACAAAAAAATCACTTACCTGGCTGGCAAAAGCCTGCTTGTACAAAGCCGCATCAAACTGAGAGACCAGCAGGATGAAAGGCGTTGCCGCTTGTTCCGGCTGACGGCGCATCCACTGCATCAGTTCGATGCCGTTGCCGCCGGCAATATGGTATTCGCATACCAGCGCAGCGTAACGACTGCCTTCCAGCAGCTGCTGTATGGCCTGTAGGCTATTGGCTGCCGTGTGCAGGGTAACACCGGCCAGTTCCGCTGCCTGCTGCAGGTATTGGCTGTTGGTGCCGATGTATAGTATGGTAGAAGTTGGATTCATTTGTTGTATTACTTGAATGGGATGGGTAGTGGATGGTTGCCTTACCACTGGATGGCAAAATGGATGGGGAAAAGATTTTTTCTGACCACTTCTTCCAGTTCCACCGGATTGAAGGGCTTGGTGAGATAATCCTGCGCACCAAGCCGGTAGCAGGTAATGCGGTCGTTGCTTTCCGCTCCGGCAGACAACATGATAACCGGCGTATGTTTGGTAAAGCCACGGCCACGCACCCGGCGCAGCAGACCAAAGCCATCCATGCCGGGCATTTGTATGTCGCAGATAATCAGGTCAGGCAAATGGCTGTCGAGCCATTGTAATGCATCCGCTGCATTGTCCACGGTAGTTACTGCATAATCTTCCGACAGAAAATTTTCGAGCAGGAAGCAGATGCTGGGTTCGTCGTCTATTACAAGAATTGATTTTTTCATACAATACTTTTTGAATGGTCATACCCTTTTGGGCGATATGCCATATAGTTTTCCATTACCGTGCCACTGGGTTTTATTGATATAAACCATTGATTTTCAATAGATAAAAAACTGGCACAAGGCGTGCCAGTCTATTTTTGGGAAAAATGATTCCGGCAAATAGAATGGTGGAAGCGGCGGTTGGGGCCTGGAAAATCTGTGGCAGAAGACGGTTTAGACAGGCGTCCGTTTTTTGGAATATTGGCCAAAAGCCCTTGTGGCTGTGCCTGAATGGCCGGCTGATGGCGTTTGCAAGTTGGTTGTGGTTGCAGGCTTCGCTTAGGTCTGCCTGTGCTAAAAGCAAAAGCCCCTTGCAAGAAGGGGCGATGGCCTTGGGATGATTCGCATCCGGAGGCGGTTTGGTGCTTTTGAGGTACCTATACGAAACTGTGGGTTTCTTCCGGGCGAAGGACTGCCGTTTCTTCGTATCGTGTTGCTCGGGTATTCACCCCAATACAGTGGTAGCTGAATCCCTGCCTTTGCATCTCTCTGTGGTCGTACATATTGCGGCCGTCAAAAACTGCCGGAATCTGCAACAGGCTGCGCATTACCGGAAACTGGGGCATTCTGAATTCGGGCCATTCGGTTAGGATGGCCAGGCAGTGAGCACCCGCCAGGCAGGCATATTCATCTTCGGCATAGGTGATTTGATCGCCAAAATGGTGGCGGGCCTCCGGTATGGCTACGGGATCGTAAGCCACTACGGTGGCACCGGCCTCCAGCAATTGCTGAATAATGACCAATGAAGGCGCTTCCCGCATATCATCGGTTTGGGGTTTGAAGGAAAGGCCCCATACTGCTACAGTTTTACCCGAAAGGTTTCCTCCGAAGTATTGGCTGATTTTATGGAAGAGTACCATTTTCTGGTCCCTGTTTACGGCTTCCACCGCCTTCAGTACCCGCAACTCGTAGCGATGATCTTCGGCTGTTTTTACCAGAGCCTGTACATCTTTGGGAAAGCAGGAGCCTCCATAACCAATACCGGGGTAAATGAACTTGTTGCCAATGCGGGAGTCGGAGCCTATGCCCTGACGCACCCGATTTACATCGGCACCTACTATTTCGCAGAGATTGGCAATATCGTTCATGAAGCTGATTTTGGCGGCCAGCATGGCATTAGCCGCATACTTGGTCATTTCGGCGGAGGTAATGTCCATAAAAATGATTGGGTGGCCATTGAGGGTAAAAGGCTTATACAGCCTTTGCATCAGTGCTTCGGCTTTTGCAGAATCGGCCCCCACCACTATGCGGTCGGGTTTCAGGAAATCCGCAATAGCGGCGCCTTCTTTCAGGAACTCCGGGTTGGAAGCCACATCGAAGTCGATATCCGCTTCACGCAACAGCAATTGCTCCTGCACCGCCCGGCGCACTTTTTCGGCTGTACCCACCGGCACGGTGCTCTTGGTAACCAACAGGGTATAGTCCTGTATATGCCTGCCGCAATCACGAGCCACGGCCAGCACATGCTTCAGGTCGGCGCTGCCATCCTCATCGGGCGGGGTGCCTACGGCAATAAACACCACCTGAGCACCATGCAATGCAGTGGCTATTTGGGTGGTAAAATGCAAGCGGCCCCTGTCCTTGTTGCGGAGCAACATTTCATCCAAACCCGGTTCATAAATGGGAACGATACCCTTGTTGAGGCCATCAATCTTACGTTGGTCTATGTCCACACAAGTTACATCCATGCCTACCTCGGCAAAGCAGGCGCCTGTGACCAGGCCCACGTATCCACTGCCGACAATTACGATTTTCATGATTTTTTTACTTTGGCATAAGGGTTTCAAAGTCAGTGCCAGTATGCTAACCAATTGATTTACAACGGTTAAGTATTTTCATTTGCTGAATACCAATCCAATAATTGGAAAATATTCCACTGAGTAAAAAAAATATAATGCATTGGAATGTTTGCCGCAAATGGAGGGGATTCGTATATTGGACTCAAATGTTTGCGAATGGACGCCTACTCAATTTTTATAGTGGAAGATGACCCCTGGTATGGTGAAATTTTGGCCTACCACCTCTCGCTGAATCCGGATTATAAAGTCACCCGTTTTGAGTCGGCACGAGACTGCCTGGCCAAACTGCACCTGAAACCCGACCTGATAACCATTGATTTTTCGCTGCCCGATATGAAGGGCGACGAACTCTTCAGCCGCATCAGGGAGCAACAGACTGGCGTGCCGATAGTGGTGATCAGTGGTCAGGAAGAAATATCTGTAGCGGTGGAACTGCTGAAAATGGGGGTAAGCGATTACCTCATTAAAGACGAAGCCACCAAGGACCTGCTTTGGAACAGCATAATCCGCATCCGCGAAAACCAATCGCTCAAAAAAGAAGTGGAGCAGTTGCGGGAGGAATTGGGACAGAAATTCTCTTTTGATAAAACGATTATTGGCCAAAGTGATAGCCTCAAAAAGGTTTTTACCCTCATGGAAAAAGCCATAAAGACCAACATAAACGTTTCCGTGACCGGCGAAACCGGCACTGGTAAGGAGTTGGTAGCCAAGGCCATTCACTACAACAGCGACCGCAAAAAGAAAAATTTTGTGGCGGTCAACATGGCAGCTATCCCTAATGAACTGATTGAAAGCGAGCTGTTTGGCCACGAGAAAGGCGCTTTTACCGGAGCCATCGCCCGCAAAGCCGGAAAGTTTGAAGAAGCCAACGGTGGCACCATTTTCCTCGACGAAATAGGCGAACTGAATTTGGGGATGCAAAGCAAACTGCTGCGGGTATTGCAGGAGCGTGAAGTGATAAGAGTAGGGGGCAACGAAAAAGTGAAACTGGACATCCGCCTGATAGTAGCCACCCATAAGCAACTGGCCGATGAGGTGCAAAAGGGAAATTTCAGGGAAGACCTCTACTACCGGATTATGGGCTTACCGATTGAATTGCCTCCCCTCCGCGAAAGAGGTAATGATATACTGGTACTGGCCAGGCATTTTGCCGACAGTTTTGCCAAAGAAAATGGCCTGGGAAGCATCCAATTTTCACAAACCGCCAAAGAAAAATTATTGCAGTACCATTTTCCCGGCAATGTGCGGGAGTTGAAGGCGGTCATCGATTTGGCCGTAGTAATGTGCAGCGATGGCGAGATAGGACCGGAGGACATCACTTTCACCTCCACCCGAAAAGACGATGTGCTGGTAGCAGACCACCGTACCCTTCGCGACCACACCTGTCAGATCATTAAAATCTATCTGAAAAAACACCAAAACGATGTGGTGGCCACCGCCACCGCCCTGGATATTGGCAAAAGCACCATCTATAAAATGATTAAGGATGGAGAAATTACCCTGTAAACGTAAATCCAGATGCTGGAAAAATTTTCCATAAAATGGAATATTGGGGATGCCCGGAAATAATCTAATACATTGACTGACAGCACTTTACCATACAATTTGGCGAACGGTACTGTATTTGCATCAGGTATAATTAGCACAAAATTTTACACGCGTATGCAGGCAGGGCTCTTTCAATACCGCAACCAGCGCTGGCAATCCGATCCCGAAAATCCCATGCTACAGCCGGAAGGGGCTGATTTGGTACTTTGTTTCGGTGCCCGGCAAATGCTGGCCGATGCGCAGGTATACGCCGCCGCAAGGGAGCGCTTTCCACAGGCCCAGATTGCCCTGTGCAGTACCGCCGGCGAAATATTCCAGGATCAGGTGCTGGATGGTACGGTGGTGGCGGCAGCCCTTCGCTTCCAGCAAAGCACAGTCACAGCTTTCAGCGTAAATGTGGGCGATTTCGATAATACCTATACCGCTGCCATTGCTCTGGCCAAACAACTGCCTCCCACCCAATTGCAATATGTGATGGTATTGTCCGATGGCAGCAGGGTAAACGGCAGCGATCTGGTGAAGGGATTATCGTCGCAATTGGATAAGGGCGTACTCATTACCGGCGGCCTTGCTGGCGACGGAGCGGCATTCCAGTCCACGCTCGTAGGCCTGAACGGGCAGCCGCAGGAAGGCGAAATTGTGGCCATTGGTTTTTACGGCGACCGGCTCACCGTTACCCATGGCTCGCAGGGCGGCTGGGATATTTTCGGGCTCGAAAAAAGGGTGACCAATGCTTCCGGCAATATCCTGATGGAATTGGAAAACCAGAATGCGCTGGAACTGTACAAAAAGTATCTCGGCACCGAAGCGGAGATCCTTCCCGGCTCGGCGCTGCTTTTCCCGCTGTCCGTCATTTTGCCTGGCAGCCGGAAACCCGTGGTGCGCACCATACTGTCCATTAATGAGGCTGACCGAAGCATGACTTTTGCCGGCGATATTCCCGAGGGATCAAGGGTGCGTTTTATGAAAGCAAATTTTGATCGGCTGACCCATGCGGCTGCCGATGCCGCCCTGCAAACCCTGGCGAAGGAAAAAGCACCCGATTTTTCGTTGCTCATTAGTTGCGTAGGTCGCAAACTGGTGTTGCAGGAACAAACCCACGAAGAAGTAAAAGCTGTGGGCAAGGCTTTTGGTAAAAAAGTCCCTATGGCGGGCTTCTATTCCTATGGCGAACTCAGTCCTTTTAGCGATGGAGGCAAATGCCAGCTTCATAACCAAACCATGACCATCACTTCCTTTTACGAATCATAACTTACACCAAAATTTTTACCTATGTACGGCATCGTCAACAAAGCCATTCAGGATCTCATAACAGACCATTTTGGCCTGGAAGAATGGGAGGCTGTAAAAGAAAAAAGTGGTATTGACGTAGACTATTTTTTAAGCAACGAACCCTACGATGATGCCATTACCTATCAGCTGGCGGGTGCTGCTTCGCAAGTGCTTGGGCTATCCGTGGGCGATGTGCTCAATGCCTTTGGCGAATACTGGGTATTAAAGACCGGTAAAGAAAAATATGGTGGATTGATGGAAGCGGGCGGCAAAAATTTGAGAGAATTCCTACTAAACCTGCCCGCCTTTCATAACCGCATCATGCTCATGTATCCAAAGCTTACGCCGCCGGAGTTTAAAGTGAGCCATGTGACTGAAAACTCGGTGCACGTGCATTACCATTCGGCCCGCGAAGGCCTCCAGGAATTTGTACGCGGGCTGCTTAGTGGATTGGCTAAAATGTATGAAACAGAAGCCGCCATTGAGTTGATACAAAGCCGCGATGAAGGCAGCACCCACGAGATTTTTAAAGTAAGCTGGTAATATGCCCAATGCGTTTCATTTTGACAACGAGCAGTTCAGCCGCCTTTTTCCCTTCTTCATCCGGATAGGTAGGGGGCTGCACATCAGTTCGGTGGGTAGCTCCCTGCAAAAGCTTTGCGGGCCCCTGAACGGCGAAAACTTTACGGGACATTTTTGCATTCCCAGGCCTCATTCCCCTATACATTCTTTTGCAGATTTGGAAGCGCTGGAACATCAGCTGGTGGTGTTGGAAAACACCACGGATAAGGGTAAAAAATTGCGCGGGCAGTTTGAGTACCTGGCCAATACGGATGAAATGCTGTTTGTAGGATCGCCCTGGCTTTCTTCTATGGAGCAAGTTCAGGATTATGGCTTACTCATTGATGATTTTGCCCGCCACGACCCACTGATAGACCTGCTGCATGTGCTGAAAACACAGGAGATTACCAATGAGGATCTGAAAGCCCTGGTAACCACCATCAACATACAAAAAGGCGAACTCAAAAAGGCCAACAAGGAAATACATGACATTGCCCTTTTTCCCCGGCAAAACCCCGATCCGCTGGTTCGGATCAACTTTGAGGGCGATATCCTGCTTAACAACCCTGCCGCGGCACAGCTGGATTTTCTGACCCATGAGGGACAGATGATGCGCAATGATGCGTTTTTCAAATTGGTGGCTAACCTGATTGATAAGTCAGTAACCAGATGGGCAATTGAGGCTGCCTGCGGCGACCGGTTTTTTTCCTTTATCTGCGTAACCATGATGGATGAGGGGTACATCAACATTTACGGCAGAGACATTACCGAAAAGAAAAAGAATGAAGATACCCTGACAAGACTGTCGCTGGTAGCGAGTGCTAACCAGAATGCGGTATTGTTTACCAATGTCAATGGCTTTATTACCTGGGCCAATGAAGCCTTTTGCCACATGACCGGTTATGCGCCAGACGAAATCATCGGCCGTTCGCCGGTGGAACTGTGCCGGGGACCGCTTACCGACCAAACGGTTTTGCAGCAATTACTGGATGCTTTTTTCCGGGGGGAAACCATGGCCGCCGATTTGGTTTTTCACCGCAAAGACCAAAGCTGGTTTTGGGGCAATACCAGCATTCAACCCCTGAAGGACAAAAGCAATGTAATTACCGAGTTTTTTGGCATCATACAGGATGTGACGGCCGAAAAAGATCAGGAAGAAAAAATGAAGGTGTTGTCGCAGATTGCAGAGGACAACATCAATGCCGTAATTATTGCCGACAAAGACGGGCGCATCACCTGGACCAACAAAAGCTTTACCACCATGACCGGTTATGCGCCGGAAGAGGTTATCGGTAAAAAACCCGGAGACTTGCTACAAGGTCCTGAAACAGACCGCGATACCATTGCTTACCTGGGCAGGCAGATCAGCCGGGGCGAGCCCTTCAATACCGAAATCATAAACTATACCCGGCAAGGCGAAAAATACTGGCTGCGCATCCAGGGACAGGCCATTAAAAACAGCCGCGGCGAAATAACCGGCTACTTTGCCCTGGAAGAAGACATTACCCGCGAAAAAGAGTCGGAACGACGTTTCCGCAAAGTCCTCGAAAGCATTGGCGACAATGTATGGGAACACGACTTCAGCACTGGCACTACTTATTTTTCCAAATCGTACGATCATTTTTTGGGCTACAGCACTGAAGAATTGACCAATAACCAATTGTTGTGGTGGAACGGCGTACACCAGGACGACCTGCACCTGCTGGAGGAAAGCGATCGCCGGTACCGGAACCGTGAGGCCGATTCGCACAATCTGGAATACCGGATCATCCATAAAGATGGCAGTATCCATTGGGTGCTGGACCGCGGCGTAACCATCGCCCGCAATTTGGCGGGAGAACCCCTGCGCATAGTGGGCACCCATACCGATATCACGGCACAGAAAAAACTGGAAGCCGAGCTGATAAAATCCAGAGAACATGCCGAAATGCTCGCCCGCACCAAAGAGACTTTTTTGGCCAACATGAGCCATGAAATTCGCACCCCCATGAATGCCATTATGGGCATGAGCAACCAACTGGCCAAAACAGCGCTGAATACCCAACAGGCCTTTTACCTGAACACCATTAATACCGCTGCGGAAAACCTGCTGGTGATCATTAATGATATACTTGACCTGAGTAAAATTGAAGCCGGGAAGCTAACCGTGGAGCAAATTGCCTTTGAGCCGGCCAAAGTAATAGACCATGCGCGGCAGGTACTCCTGCACAAGGCAGAGGAGAAGGGTCTCACGCTAACATGTTCCGTTTTCGATGCATCCATAGCGCCGGTACTCATAGGCGATCCCTACCGCCTGAACCAGGTAATGCTGAACCTGATTAGCAATGCCATCAAGTTTACTGAAAAAGGAGGGGTGGATATACAGTGCAAAGTGGTGCAAAATGAAGCGATGACGCAAACACTAGAGGTGACCCTTGCCGATACCGGCATAGGCATGGAGCCCGAATTTGTGGAGCGGCTCTTTGACAAGTTCAGCCAGGAATATGAATCCGTTTCGCGAAAATATGGCGGCACAGGGCTGGGCATGAGCATCTGCAAGGAACTGGTGGAGCTGATGGGTGGCACCATGGCGGTTCGGAGTAATAAAGGCGAAGGCAGTACCATCAGCTTTTGCATTCCATTTGCCAAAGGCGCTCACCTCCCGCTGGCAGAAAAGACCGATGTCGCCATTCGCGAAGGCTTTTTGAAAGGCAAACGCATAATGGTGGCAGACGACAATGATATGAACCGTCTGGTGGCTGCCACCATTCTGGAAAACTATGGTGCTGTTATTCAGGAAGCCGTCAATGGCAGAGTGGCCGTAATGATGGCGCTTCAGGCAAAACCCGATTTGATTTTGATGGACATTCAGATGCCGGAGATGAACGGGTACGAAGCCACAAGGCAGCTGCGCAAAGAGCAATTCACCATGCCCATTGTAGCACTCACCGCCAATGCCATAAGGGGCGAACAGGAAAAATGCCTGAAGGCCGGTATGAACGACTATGTAACCAAACCATTCAAAGAGGAAGACTTGCTAAGAACGCTGATGCGCTATACCGAACCATCCGAAAACAGGCCAGCTCCACAGCCACAGGCCTCCCATGCTGACCACAGTAAACCCGCGGGATACAGCCTTGACAACCTGAATGCCATTAGCCGTGGCAACGAAGCTTTTGTTCGCAAAATGCTGCAGTTGTTTATTGATCAGGCACCTGCTACCATGCAGAAAATGCAGGATGCGCTTGCGCAGGGTGATTCAGATGAGATAAGCAAACTGGCCCACCGGCTGAAACCCTCACTGCACAATTTGGGCATGGAAGAGGCAGCCGCGCAAATCCGCACAATTGAAAAGGATGCGGCTGAGATGCTTGCTGCCGAAACATTATCCCCCTGCATAAATGACGTAGCCACCCGTGTAGCAAGCGTAGTGCAGGCATTGCGCAACTATTTGGGTAGTGCGGACAATTGATGGGTTGGGGTAGTTATTGAGCATAATTGCCCGATAGCCCGCTTTGCTATTGCATTTGGAGCATAATAGCGCCAGAAACTATCGATATCAAAAATGGTTAGAAGGCTTGCTTTTAGTGGCTCCCATATTAATCAACAATAACCATCGAAATAGTCCGAAAAAGTGTGCTAAGGGCAAAGCATCGCCTGCCAATTCCGCATTGCATCATTTTTCTATAGCTTCACTACACATGCGTTACCTCTTTGCCTTCCTCCTCATCATCATTGCCTGCCGTTGCAGCCAGCCCCCCGTATCCTATCTCGGCCAGCCGGTACCCGCCACCCAACCGGTATTATTTGCCCCTGCTATGGTCAATACCGATAGCATTGAACTAAATGCCGTGTTCAATACGGCGATGACGGAATTCTTTTTTACCCGCATGGTGAAGGGCAGCTTTGTCATCTTTCATGCCACGCGGCAAAACAGGGAATGGACATCTCCCAAGCCTTTGCAGATGTTTGCGGATACTACGGTGGTAAGCACGGCCGTGGATATGTCGCTGACACCCGATGGCAACACCCTTTATTTCCTGGGCAAACCGGACAATAATGATACCGTTAATGCGACAACAGATATCTACCGGAGCCATAAGGTGAATGGCCGCTGGCAACTGGCGGAGAAAGTGGGCTATCCCATATCTACCGACGAGTACAATGAGTCGTACCCGGTTATTGTTGGCGATGGCAGTCTGTATTTTGTTTCGAATCGGCCGGGCGGTTTTGGACAGCAGGATATTTACCGGGCGCAATACCTGGGTGAGGGTCGCTTTGATGTGCCGAAAAGCATTGGCCCGGTAGTTAACACTCCGCTGGGATCGGGTGATACCTGGGTGTCGCCCGATGAAAGGGTACTCATCAGCAACAAGCGGTTTACCGACAGCTCGGGATTGTATCTGTCCTTCAAAAAGGACGGCCAATGGCAGCCTCTCATGTACCTGAACGAACCCATCAACTCCGAGTGGACGGATTTTTGTCCTTACATGACGCCGGACAATAAATATTTTTTCTTTTCCCGCCGTTATAGCCATCCTCCTGAAAGCGGATGGGCAGGGGTTATTAAAGGAGAAGTATACTGGGTAGATGCCAGGGTGATTTTTGAGTTGAAACAGTAGGCATTGGCAGAGAACCCGCAGTACCAATGTTCAGTTTTTCAGGCTGATTGCTGCTAACGTTTCGTGACTCATTGAATGTTATTGCTAACGGGTACAAAGACGCTAATACAACATTGAGTCAGTTATGACAACTGTTTCAACGTTGTCCATAGTACAATTCCGGTTTCGTTTTCTATTGA
>JAHEMO010000174.1 GCA_024643625.1 Chitinophagaceae bacterium | reverse complement strand
GCCTTTTCATGTACCAAACCCATCATACGCGTAGTAGTAATGATGGTTTCGGGTACGTTAAGCGAAATAGCTAAACCATAGGCGGTATCCAACAGCAGTAACGCTTCTTTAAATTGCTGCTGCTCCGATTTTATTTCCGCCAGGTTGCTATAGGCAAGCACAATCCCGATGGTATCAGCAATTCTGCGGGAAATCAACTTCATGCGCTGAAAGTGATTGGCCGACTCACTGTATTTTTTTTGTGAAAAAAGAATGATGCCAATATTATTCAGAATTACACCTGAAGCAAATTCGTTACCGTCCTTATCTGATAATTCAAGTGCTGTATAATACTCCCGCAGGGCTTCGGCATTATTCCCCATGCCATTATAAGCCATACCCAAATTATTATGCAGGCCGGTAAGTACTTCAGGATATTTTATTCTTTCTGCTATCTGCAATGCCCGCTGGTAGCATGCAAGCGCATCCTGATTTTTGCCAATATTGGTATACGCGTTGCCCTTTATTTTCCATGCATCTACCAACCCCTTTTTAAATCCTGCGGCTTCACATCGGTCAATCTGTTTGTCTATCAGGCTTAGTGTGCTATCCACATTATAATCTACAAAGCCCGCGGCGAATGAATTTACGGTTGCCAGATAATTACGGTTCCGCTCAAAATTCTGATTGCCCTCCATCTCTGCAATTTGCCGACGCAAACTATCGAGCTGCGTATTTTGCCCAAAAACAAATGAGCAAAGGCAACCGCAAGCAGCGGTAAGCGATAGCAACAGTTTGGAAAAGGTCAATGGTGAGGTAAACAAAAGCTTGCTTTATTTTGGTTTGTATGGCCAAGATTCAGCATAAAATAACGGGAAACATATTTATTGCCAACGGTATTCCTGAAAAAGGCTAATTTTCACATCAAAATATTTTCTGCTATGAAGAATTTGCTTCGTTCCTACAACAAACTATTATTGATAGGCCTTGTGTATTGCAGCCTGATAGTTATAGGTGCCTGCGGCAGCGGCGATAAGGAAGAAAAGGAAGTAGAGATTAAGACTACTACCGACCAAACCAATGATCCCCGTAAAGTGGATACCCTTAAGACTGACTCAGCTGCCGACGACAAGGAAGGTGCCACTCGCAAGATTAATTAACAGCATTGATGATCTGTTGTTGATGGCCACAAACTTGCAAAACAAAAGGTTGCGGATTTGGGCATTTCTGCCACTCATACTGTTGGCATGCTTTGCACTGGGGACATCGTTTCCGGTCTGCGGTCAACAGTATTTTATTAGTCCGGTAAGGGTTTCTGGTGCAGGGCAGGATAGCCTGTTGCAGTACACGCTATTGTACGTTGACGATTACGGACGGTATACCGCAAAAGCCAGACTGCAGCAAGGCGAGTGGGATTCTGATGGTGCTGAAACCGTTTACCTGAAAGAGCCACAAAATTTAGGCGTTAATGGCGCCGATAGCATACGCTATGTATTTGCCGATAGCATTGCCTCCCCGGGCAATGAGGCAGTACAATGGGTGAAACTTCGCTATGTTTTTACCTGGCAAAAAGATGCAGAAAGGAAAGGATTGGGCTTTTACAACCTTACCCGCATCGACTACCAACATGCCGCAAATGGATGGACGGCATCAACCGCAAGAATTTACAATTTCAGCACTACAAAACCTGATGCCGCCGTACTGAAACAGTTTTATACGGATGCAGAAATTCAGTCACAATTGTTTCCGGCAGCCACAAGGGGAATACTACCGCCGGCTTTCAGACAATCCGTTATGCATTTGTTTATTGTGGCCAATACACTTGATCCCAGCATAGGAGAGGCGGCAAAAGTGGATGTGAAAAACATTACGGAGACCTTTACGGCCATAGCCTCCAATCTGGGTTTGCGCAAGCCACTTATCCGTACATACGCCGGTAATAATTTTAATAAACAGCGCATTGAAAATGACCTCCGCAGGTTTAAGCCTGCGGCAAATGATATTGTGATATTTTATTACACCGGGCATGGCTTCCGATGGCCCGAAGATGGAGGCAATTTTCCCCGTATAGATTTCAACGATACCAGCAAAGCCTTTAATGCTGCCAATAGTTTGCGTATACAACAAGTATACGATATACTAAAACCAAAGGGTGCAAGATTTACATTGGTGCTTAGCGATTGCTGCAACAGAAGCATACCTACAAACAGTGTAAAAGGTCCGCGCTCCTTAGCCACACGCAAAGTGAGCTATCCGTTTAATTTCACCAATGCATCGCGATTGTTTTTGCCACCGCAACCAACAGCTGTTATTGCTACTGCTGCCAAGCCCGAGGAATTGGCAGGTTGTAATCCAAGTGAAGGAAGCTATTTCACCATCAATTTTTACCTCACTTTGCTGTACGGTGTTAGCACACACCCTAATTACAAAAATGCCACATGGTCCAGTATGATGGTGGAGGTGCGTAAGTTTACCGAAGACCGTGGCAAAACAGCGCAGCTGAAACAAACGGTGTATTGGGATTAATACTGCCAGTTGTCTTTTGTAGGAAAATGCGTGGGAATAGTAATTTGCTGCAGCCCGATAAATTGCAAAACGTTTTTGCCATCCCAGTCCACGTTGGCAGCATAGGAGCGCGGCCGGCACTTATCTGCTAAGGGTTGCCATGCATCAGTTTTGCGCAAACTGCTCCATACAGGATCATATTGTAACACATAACTGCCGGTAAACCCGATAGCAAGCGAGGTGCTCAGATTTTGCATGGACTCGCTTGAATCGCCGGCAAGCATTTGCCATCTTGCAAGCGCATAGTAACAATAAGCCGCTTTGTTAGTTTCCTCAGGATTTAATTGCTCTGCCTGACGATACGTTGCGCTATCCATTTTTGTGCGCATCGCCTGCTGCATGGCATTAATTGCACCCGCTGTATCGCCCTGCAAAAAAAGAAGATTGCAAGACCACCAAAGCTTATCCCACATGGCGGTACTATCGTTAGCCCCATAGCTACGCATTACACGCTCTGCAAGATTCCATTGCTTATCCAGTATTGCATTTTGCATCAGCAGCGGCAATTCTTCATCGGGCAGTGCATTTGCATGCAACAAGCGCAACTGCTGACGCAGCCCTTCTTTGTTGTAATTGTAATACAGCAGTAGCTGCGTGTATCTATGTCTCACATCAAGCGCTGAACTATCTTTTTGCAGGGCTTGCACATAGCCTGCAAATGCTTCGCTGTAATTTCCCTGCCATGCATGCATATCGGCTAATGCAATGGTGACGGGTAAACTGCGATTATTGGTTTTATACAAACGCCAGGCACTATCGAGCCAACGCGAAGCGGTGAGCAATGGATTATACTGCGGAAAGTGAATGAAAATCTCTTCGCCCGAGCCGGGCACCTGCAGCCTTGTGCTATCAGGCTCGGGTCCATGGTCGCTTGTTTGCCAGGGAAAAGCATACCTGTCGAGCGCTTCCGTAAAGGATACGAAAGTGGACGGATCAATATTATCGTAGGCCAGCTTCATGCGTTTGTACAACAACAATCCACCCTGCTCAAACCAATACGGATCGCGGGGAAACAGTTCCGTCATGCGCTTGTAAAAATCGTAGGCCACAGCTTCAGGATGACGGTTGGCCATCAACCAGTAATAATTAAATATGAACAATCCTGTGCCACGGATTCCACTCGCTTTAAGTTCGTATACGGTGGTGTCTCTTATCCATCCGCATTGCTGCTGAAAAGAAACCTGATCGAGTATCACACGCTCAGCATCTTTAAACTTTTTAAGTTTTTCGTACAGTGCTATCAATTTAAGATAGGTAACCTGTGGCTGCACTTCGAAAAGTGAGCGTAACATTTCATTACCGGAAAGCATTCCTTGCTGCCAGGGTACATGCTCCGGAAATGGGCGTGCAAAATCAAGCGATGCCTGCAAAGAGTCTTTCAGCTTTTCTTCAGCCATCAGCTCATTATACACCGTAATAGCGGCATCATATTGTGCTGCCTTTTCATGCGCAGCGGCTAACCAATACCGGTCTTCAACAGCATCGTATTCCAAAAACATATAGTAGCTGTACAGGCAACTGATATCGATCCCATCTTCTTTAAAATACTTAGCTTTTAAGTATTGAACGGCATTGCTTGTGGCGTTGTAATTACGAATTGCTTTTTTAAAGGCATCAATTGCCTTTAGCGCATTTCCATTTACCATATATAAGCGGCCAAGTAAATTGTGCGCATAAGGCAATGTGGCATCAAGAGCAACAGCTTTTTCCAAATATTGTATGCGAGAAGTAATCTGTTCCGCAGGCAGTTGATTATATGCAGTATCGAAATAACGTAAAGCCAACCGCGCTTTTCCAAGGAGCATTGAATCGCAGCCTTCCGCCATACCCCTTGACATAGCTATACCCGGTGCTCTTGGGTAACCACCAAGTTCCACACCTATCTGAAAATAATCTTCACTAACGGCAAAATCCACACGCCGCGATTCTGCTTCAAAAAACATCCGGTCGGCCTTGGCGTAATCACCCTGATCCAGCCAAATACGCGCAAGCCTGTCGTAAGGCAGGTAATGCACTTTGTTGAGTGCAATGGCCTGATAGTAAGCATCCGAGGCCTCCAGCCACCGTTTCTCTTTTTCGTAGGCCAGCCCCATATTGGTGTACACAAAAGACAAGTTGGGCTGCAGGGAATCTGCAATGGCAGCAGCCTCGTATGCCTTGGGTAAATTGTTGGCCGCCACATTGTACCGGATAAGGTTTGACCATGGTACGGCCCATGCCGGCGCAAGGTCGGCAGCCCGTTTAAAGTACAATGCAGCACTATCAATTTTGCCGGCAAACAAATGCAAATTGCCGAGCTCATTATTTACATATCCGGTTTTATCATCAAGCGCAGAAGCGGCATACTGATGACGGAATGCCATTTGCAATAAGCTATCGGGTTTGCTGGTAAATGCCATGTTTAACCGGCATACCATACCCGATAAATAATAATGCTGCAACAGCATGCTGTTGTATAGGCTATGCTGCTTACCCATATAGGGCAGCAACATGCGTTGCAAGGCAATAAGATCGTTATAGGTACGCTTACCAACGGCATAGTATTGACGCCGCTCCAGTTCGCTCAGGTCGCCATTAAGGTATGCATCGATAAGCGAAACCCCACGCGCATGTACCCAATCTATCAAAGCTTCAGCAAATGCTTTTTGGGTAGTCTTTTGGTTAGCCAATTGCTGTTTCAGCATCACCAGGCTGTCTCTAGCAATGGCATACGGGTCTTCATTGAAAAGCGTGTCGTAGGTGATAGTCATGCCATCATTCCCTGTGGTGGTTACATTTACACAATATTTGAATGCACAGGCCGAGTCGTAGTACTGCATGTACCCTTCAAGCAATGCAGTCCCCCATTGACTGGAAGGTTTTTTTGCAAGATGATCTAATGGCAACACCCCTTCAAAAGGATAATGCCCAGTTGATGTAAAAAAATAATTGAGGGGCGATGGCTTAACCGGTTTAAACAGTTGCAACAAATCATCGCTGCTTTCAGCTGCATCAGGAATTGCAGGATCCCGCAAAGCGCGGCTATTTATTCTACCGATTAAAAAATCAGGCGGGCCATCAAGCGCAGGGTGCTGCTTTTGTTGTTGTGCAATCAGTTCTTTGTCGTTGGGTACTGCGGTATTCAGGTATCCGGCCAGCTCGTTGTAGCGTACAATTCCATCTTTATTGGCGTCAGCCCTGCCATACAATCCATTTAGTAAATAATAGGTAAACACACCGCCACCCCAATTGGCACCTTCTTTGGCCAATTCATCAGCCTGACAAGCCGTTAGGCGTACTTCATTATTCAGCACTTTATTAAGCGCTTCTGCTACCAAGGGTTTGTATTGCAAGAAATTACCCGCCATCTTGCCGCTATGGCAGGCATCGGTAACCAGTATAACCTGTGCACGATTTTTTGTAGAGAGTGTATTGGCCAGTGTATTGATATCCCGTACAGGCACAGCAAGGCCTTTATAATGATAGCGCGGCGTATTATGAGCCAGTAAATAGCCTTCGTTATTAAAAGCCAGCGTTTCCAACGCCCCATGGCCTGCAAAAAATAAAAATGCCGTATCGCGTGCAGAACATACCGTTTGCAACCAACGCATACCGCGAATGATGGCGGCCAGGGTAGCTTCTTCATTTACCAGCAGCCTGATGTTTTGTTGGGGTACTTTTCTGCCATCTGCATCCTGCAAATATTTGGCAAAGCGCAATGCATCACTTGCAGGATAAGAAAGGTTGTTGTAAATAGAATCTGCATAGGTAGTAATGCCTATGACTAATGCATAAGTCTTTGGTTTGCCTGCCGCTATACCCCCATGGCAACATGTTAGCAGCACAAGCAGGACTGCAACAGTTTTTATTCTGGTTGTAAATACATTCATACCACAGGTGATGAAGGATGATGTGTGCAGCTTTTTATGACCAAAGCAGGGTGTAAATGGAGCCTTCAGCGTGGTGAATATAAAGTTTTTTCTGTGGAGCTATAGCAAACAAAGGAGGCACCGCTGCGTAGCGATGCCTCCAAGATAATATACCCAAACTTTTTATTTTTTTGCTTCCTCCGGACTCTTAGTGGTAAACAACGTCAAGTCGACGCCCGTTGTACTGGTTAGTATGGGTGCATCGGTAAGGATTACGGTGGTGCCCGGTACCACTTCCTCGTACAATAGTTTGATAAACTCTTTTGGAATGGTTACCCGCTCCAAGGCTTTCAAATCCGGGCTGGCATTGCTTTCATCAAAATGTCCTACAAGGCCCAACTGAATCCAGGGGAATAACAACAGGTTGGTAGAAGTATGCGGCATTGGTAGCGGATGCTGCTTATCAACCGCCATTATTACATGCGTGCCGAGCGCTGAATCAGCATCGGCAATTGTTACTTTAGCCCTGCCTATTTCCTCGCCGTCGCGCATGGCAATGGCACGCTTGTCGTATCGGCTGATGATGATGGACATGGGGCCGCGAAGCGAAGTATCGGGCTGCCAACGATAGCTTTCACTTTCCTTTAGCCTGTCCACAACCACTGTAGAACCATCCGGGTTTACAGGGCTCACAAATGAAGGATGATCAACCATTTTTGGAGCCGTCTTGTTGTTGGCTAATACTACGGTCATCCCTTTTGGGGCTGCCTCAAACAATAGTTTTGCGTATTCTGAAGGAAGATGAACGCAGCCGTGCGAAGATGGGTATCCGGGTAAACCTCCGGCATGCAGCGCCACCCCTGTATTCGTCATCATTTGGGTGTAAGGCATAGCAGCATTATTGTACTTGCTGCTATGGTGGTTGGCATCCTTAAACTTTGTATGAAAAACACCGGT
>JAHEMO010000173.1 GCA_024643625.1 Chitinophagaceae bacterium | reverse complement strand
ATTTCGCTGGAAACATTTAATGCCAGCAGGGCCGTCAACACCAGGTACATGATGTTGATCATCTTCTGCCGTGGCTCTTTTGGTAAAGCCATAAGTTCTAAAAGTTTATGCTATTTACTATTGGTGTTATTGTCGTCAAAAAAATCAAAAGATGCCAAGTGCTTGGGCTTAGCGGCCCTGCATTGCACTAAGCATATTGCCGTACACACTATTCAGTTTGCTTAGGTTGCCGGCAAGTGCATTTATTTGTTCCTGAGCTTTCTTAGCATCACCAACGCTGCCTTCGAGGCTGCCTGACACTGCACTTAGATTGCCAAAGAATTTGTTCATGGCCTTCAGATGATTATTGGTATCCTGAAGTTCCAACTCATAAATAGCATTAAGCGAAGACAAATTTTTGGTAAGCGTCTGCACCTGTGTGTGGAAATGCTTTGCACTCTCACTCGCAACGTTAAACTCACCCATGGTAGCGGCGCTTTTTTCCATGGCTCCTTTTACAGAAAGCATAGCTTCCGCGGCGCCTTTGGCATTGGCCGAAAAATCTCCTGTTGATTTTACTACATCGCCAATCTCTCCCATTTTATCAACGGTAGTTCCCAAACGTTGAAAGCCCGAGCTCAACTTCTGCAAATTGGTTGGTGTAATATCTGCGTCCTGCATCATTTTATCCAGCGATTGCAAAGCAGGATTACCGGTAGCAGCAACAGCGGCAGGCTTTGCGGCCGGTGCACCAGAGCTACCCAGCAAATAATAAACAGCATAAATGGCGAATATGCCCGCTTCCGTGTACAAACCTATTTTCAGCCAAAGGTCGGCCATTGGTGCGTGCGTGATTTTGAACAAAGCACCCAAAAGCACCGGTACTGCTGCTGCTGAAACGGCTACGTTAAGATACTTCTCAATGTTCGATCCGGAGGATTGTGCTGCTGCCATAGTTGATCTCAGTTGTGTTTTTTGATATTATATTGATTAAAAAATTCTGTCGCTTTTAAAAGTTTGCCCCTGACATCAACTGGATGATGCAGGGACCCGCTTCGAAATCATTTTGTTACCGGATTATTTTTTTGTGGATTTGCCTCC
This sequence comes from Chitinophagaceae bacterium, assembly GCA_024643625.1. GTDB lineage: Bacteria > Bacteroidota > Bacteroidia > Chitinophagales > Chitinophagaceae > Phnomibacter. The sequence goes on along the minus strand of JAHEMO010000173.1, from coordinate 6,271 downwards.
CTGACCAAAATAAGGCAGATCAATAATTGTTCTGAAACCAAGATACGATTTCGCAGTATCCTGATATTCATAAGCCCTTGTGCTTACCTGAAGGAAGAAGCCCACATCTTTCCAGCTGCCACCTCTCACTACTTTACGCTTCATCCTTGGCGGATCACTGTCTTTTGCATTCCACCGCAGGTCAGGGTTAAAGTCGTGAGTAAAATTATATCCACCCTCATAAAACAGGCTTCCTGTCCACTCGGCCACATTGCCGGCCATATTGTAAAGCCCGAAATCATTAGGCCAGTAAGCATCGGCTCTTACGGTATAAAAGCCACCATCTTCAGGATAATTGCCCCGGCCGGGCTTAAAGTTTGCTAACAAGCAACCTTTTTGGTTGCGCAAATACATGCCACCCCAGGGATAAGGCGCTTGAGACCTGCCACCACGTGCGGCATATTCCCATTGCGCTTCCGTAGGCAACATGAAGTCACTTTCATTCGACTTTTTCTTCTTATCAAGCCAGGTATTGAGGTAATTGGAACGCCATTTGCAAAATGCATCTGCCTGCTTCCAGCTTACCCCTACCACAGGATAGTTGCCAAAGGAGAAATGAGAGAAGTAACGTTTGGTCATGGGCTCGTTGTAGCTGTAGCTAAAATCACGCATCCATACCAAAGTATCAGGGTACACTTTCTCGTCGTATTTCACCAGGAAGGTGCTGCGTGGCTTGCCTTTGCTTTCCCATTTGGCGGCTTCTTTTAAATCGAAATATTCAACTGAATAAATAATCTTCTCGGGGTCGATGTCCTTTTTTCCATAAATCCTGTCTGGAATGGGAACAATCATGGGATCCAATTTCTCAACGGTTGCCTTGTCGCTCCAATTGATGGTTTGTGCCTTTTTCCAGTCTACATAGTCGATGCCGTCCACATTATTTACATATCCAAGCAGTTTGGCGGCAATACTATCTCTTACCCACCATACAAATTGGCGGTATTGGTTATTGGTGATTTCGGTGGCATCCATCCAAAATCCCTGAATTGATACCTGCTTGTTGCGGGCCGATATGGCGTAGCTCACATCTTCATCGCTTGGGCCCATATGAAAAGTACCTGTAGGAATGTACACCATACCTATTGGCTTGGAAAGTCCCGGCTTGGCAGAGGGTGCGGCACCATGAAGCTGCCCGTCATCGGGCATCCCCTTGGCCTTCTTTTTGCCAATTTTTCCGCAAGATGTAGCCACCGCGGCAATCAGCAACAGGGTAGTAAGTTGGAGAATGTATTTTTTCATCAGTTTTGAAACTGCTTGTTTAACGTTTATTAGTGGGACCTTATTTTGGCAAACCAAAGATATTCAGGCTTTTAGGGCTATCCCGTAGGCAGGCTGACTCTTCTTATTGCTGGTGTAAGGCACTCCAGCAACGGGAATAACGCACAATGCTTACCCAAAGTATGCTGGTATAAAATTTTTCGCAAATAAAGAAAGAAATGAGTTAACCGTTCGCGGCTTTATGCACATTCCTCAAAAAATGTTGACTGATTTTTGTTGAATCTAAATAGCCAGAAAGTCTTTAAGATGGTAAACCGGCTGCTTACAGGCATAATTTTCGCATACATAAATGCCCGTTTTGCCATCTTCAGGCATCCTGCCGGTCAAAAGCGGAAAACGGTTGTTTTCTACCCCTGACCACTGAAAAATGGCGTTTGGAGGCCTCTTTTGCAACAAAACCCGGGCGAATTCTTCCGCTTCGGGGCCACAAATAGCCACTTCCCGGAGTCCGTAGGCAGACCATTGCGCCATTTGGGCCCAGGTGGCAAAACTGTTGGGGTACTTACCGGCAGTTTGTTCAAAAGCTTTAACCATCTGCCTGGACCGTTCTACCCAATCCCTGCGTTCCAGCAGGGTACCCAATTGCAAAAGATTGCGGCTCATCACGCTGTTGCCGGATGGAATAGCCCCATCATAGGCCTCTTTTTTGCGCAGGGGTATATCGGTCTGATAGTCGGGCGTGTACCAATACAACAAACCCTCTTCATCGGAAAAATGCTGATTAATGAAGTTGACTACCTGCTCAGCGGTATGCAGGTATTGTTGGTTGCCGGTGTATTCGGCAGCCTGCAACAACGCATCTGCATAAAAGGCCAGATCGTCAAGAAAAGCAGGATTAGCTGCCTTCCCGTCTTTGTAGTTGTGGCAATAGCGGCCATCTGCCCCCAATAGCCTCTCCCTGATAAATGTCAGCGCTTTTTCGCCCATTAGCGCATATTGCTGATTGCCGAAACTTGCCGCCGCTTCAAAACAGGCCGAAACCATCAAGGCATTCCAACCCATCAGTTTCTTGTCATCCAGAAGGGGCATAACCCTTTTGTTACGGGCGGCCAGCAACTTCTTCTCCGCCATAGTCACCATGTCTTCAAATGCGGCAATCGTGATGCCTCGGGCTTCAGCCAACGCTAACCAGTCTTTAGGACGCCACAGAATGTTTACATGTTCCCAGTTTCCCTCTGCCCGCACGTCATACGCCTCACAAAACAGTTCGGCCAGACTGGTATTATCCAGCAGGCGTTCTATTTCAGCACGCTGCCAGGTGTAATATTTACCTTCAACGCCTTCACTATCGGCATCATAGGCGCTAAAAAAGCCGCCATCCTCATCCTGCCATTCCGCCGCAACAAAACCAAGGGTTTGCTCCACTACCCTTTTATAGCCGGCCTTTTTTGTAATCCGGTAAGCATGACTATAGGCTCCCACCAACAGTGCATTGTCGTACAGCATTTTTTCAAAATGCGGTGCCAGCCACATCCTGTCGGTGCTGTATCGGGCAAATCCGCCCTGTAGCTGATCGTAAATACCACCATGCATCATTTTATCCAGCGCAATAAGCGCTGTTTGCAGCAAGTCTTCTATTGCAAAAGGCAAGTCTTCCGGGGTTCCATGGGTTTGAAAATATTGGTATTGCCAAAGCAAAAACCGGATACTCATGGATTGCGGGAATTTGGGCGGGCCGGAAAAACCACCCCATTCCGTATCTGCCGATTTTAGCAGGGCTTGTGTGGTTAAAACTACCCACTCCTTATCAGTGCTGTCACTTTTTGCCTGCAGCCCCGCCAGTGCAAAGGATTTTTGCAGATGTGCAGTTAAATTTTCGGCCTGTGCTGAAACGGTTTCCCGTTTTTCCCGCCAGGATTGGGAGATGCCGTGCAGTACCTCTCGCCAGCTGTTGAGATTGTGTGCACGCACAGGAGGAAAATAGGTGCCACCAAAAAAAGGCTTTAGTTCGGGCGTTAAAAACACATTGAGCGGCCAGCCACCGCTGCCGGTTATCGCGGTTACAGCATCCATATATATATTATCGATATCAGGGCGCTCTTCCCTGTCCACTTTGATATTGATAAAATGCTCATTCATGAGGGCAGCCGTATCAGCATTTTCAAAGCTTTCGCGCTCCATTACATGACACCAATGGCAGGCGCTATAGCCTATGCTCACCAGAATAGGTTTGTCTTCCTGTTTGGCCCGTTCCAACGCTTCCGCTCCCCAGGGATACCAATCTACTGGGTTATATGCATGTTGCTGCAGGTAGGGGCTGGTTTCAAGCAACAAGCGATTTCCTTCCAAGGGATTTTCGTTCTTCATAGCATTAAAACGTATCTGTCATCATATTGATGGGTAAAATAAAAAAAGACCGGCCGCTAATGCTCGCCGGTCTCAATACTGCCAAACGGATGTGGCGAAATTATTTTTTGGTAACTCTTATGTCTACCCGGCGATTCATGGCTTTGCCGGCTTCAGTTTCGTTACTGGCAATAGGCCACTGCTGACCGTAACCTTCGTGCTCGAGCGTATTTTTGGCTCCATCTGCTACCAGCATAGCCGACACCTGTTTGGCTCTTGCCTCACTAAGTACTGCATTTGTTTCAGCACTTCCCGTACTGTCAGTATAGCCTCCCACTTTTATGGCAGCTTCGGGAAATGCCCGCAATATGGTAGAAAGATTGGCAATCTGCTGTTTGGATTCCGTAGTCAGGGCATCCTTGCTGGTTTCGAAGAAAATACGGTCGCAGGTAATCCATCCCTGCGTCTTATCCTCGCTGTTTACCTGATACTTGTCTTCAATCAGAAACTCAATGAGCCGGGCTTCCGTGCTGTTTTCCGGTACCCGCAGTATGGTGCCGTCAGGCAATCTTAAGGCAATGGTATCGCCAAGCACGTAAATAAAATTGCCCTTTGTATCCACAGATCCAAATTTTGCCGGATCAGCCATGCCCGGGGCCAGTTTTGCTGTTTCGTCTACCGGTGCACCGCTGTTATGGTCTTCGTGACCATGCGCAGCCGAGCTTAACCGGTAATGATCCACTTCTTTTGACCCACTGTTCCAAAGCCACCATGCCAGTAAGGCCAGTAATACAGCAGTAGCCGCAATAATAACAATACCCCAGCCGCCAGTATTGCGGCCAAATCCCGGTGAATTATGACTAGTTGAATCGCTATGCATGCAATAATCTATTTTGAAATTGATGCAAACCTAATGGTTCTTGTGTTTTTTGTAAGCGTGAAATTCAAAGCCGGGTATCATCGACGTTCAAAAAACCACCAAAGCTTTTTTCTTGGTTTGATTTTATAATTAATGGTCACAAATTTCTCGATATGGGCCATGGCTTCATCGTGGCTGTCGGTCAGCAGTACCAAATCGAGATCTTTCATGCTAATGGTACCATTTTCACCCATAAACTCCATGTAGTTCCATAGCGGCTGAAAATATTCTTTCGAAAAAAGGACAACGGGAAACTGCTCAATGGTGGTGGTTTGAATAAGCGTAAGCGTCTCAAACAGTTCATCCATAGTCCCAAAACCTCCGGGCATTATCACAAAGGCATAAGAGTATTTGAGCAGCAACACTTTTCGAACGAAAAAATGCTCAAACTCTACAAACTCATGCATGTAGGCGTTACCCTTTTGCTCAAAAGGAAGCTCAATGCCGCAGCCTACCGATACGCCGTCTGCCTCATGTGCTCCGCGGTTTGCAGCTTCCATAATACCGGGTCCGCCGCCCGTCATGGTGGTAAATCCGGTAGCGGCAATGCGTCTTCCGAATTCCCTCGCTGCCTCGTACATAGGATGATTTTCCTTGAAGCGTGCCGAACCAAAAACGGTAATGCATGGACCAACAAAGTGGAGTTTGCGAAAGCCACGTAAAAATTGCCGCATAACCTTTATGGCAAACGCGAATTCAAAATCGCGGCCTTTGGGCCCATCCAGATATACCGACTTATAACGAGGAATAATGGGTGGCTTTTTCACTTCAGGCGACACGGGTACGGTTTTCGTATTCATACTGGCAAATTAAAGGATAAGCCGGGCTGTCATTTTGTGGACATTTGAATAAATGCTTCCTAAAATGCGGTGCCGCCTGTTAAAGAACTGGGATAAATGTACATCGGTGCCGTGCACAACCCATTGCGGCGTCACTTTTGCCACATGGCCGCCATGCGAAGATTGCTAATTGTCATTAATCCAATAGCTGGAACAAAGTCAAAAACTGAATTGGAGTCGTACCTCGTAGACCGGGCCAGACAGGCAGGGATGACCTGCATGGTTACGCATAGCTCAAAACATTCTACTGCCAGTTCGCTGCAATCCATTGCCGGCGAATTTGAAGCCACCGACATTATTGCCTGTGGCGGCGATGGTACTGTAAACATGGTAGCCGAAGCGGCACAACTTGCCGGCATTAATTTGGGCATCATTCCGGCAGGTAGTGGCAATGGCCTTGCCAATTGTGCCCATATTCCCACCAAGCCCTCTGCCGCTTTTGACATTATTGAAAAAGGCGAGTTTATCACCATTGATACTTTTTTGGTGAATCGCCGATTTGCCGTAATGCTGTCAGGAATTGGAATGGATGCGGCCGTAGCCGAAAGATTTGCTCATCAGGAAAGCCGCGGTTTGGCCACCTATACTACCCAAACCCTACTCGAATTTTTTAGTGCCACGCCGTATCAATTCAAAATTAGTTTGCCGGAAATGAGCTTTTACTCCGATGCCTTTTTTATATCGGTAGCCAACAGCAATCAATTTGGTAACAACGTAACCATTGCCCCGGAGGCTAGCCTGAGCGATGGCTTGCTGGATATTGTTATTGTGCAAAAAATGCCCAAGGCGCAGTTGCCGTTTGCCATGCTGCGCCAATTACAAGGCAATAACAAGCTCATGGCCATGGCAGATGAAATACGAAGCAAGCATGTTATTTACCTGCAAACGCCAAATCTGACCGTAGAGAATT
>JAHEMO010000172.1 GCA_024643625.1 Chitinophagaceae bacterium | reverse complement strand
GAACCTAATGGTTGCCCCAATGTACCTTTGCAAGCATTATTTGCTGCCGCTATGTAGCCGTCAACTTCAGCAAGATATATCGGAAGTTTATCAGGATTGAATGGCTTAATTTCATAAATACGACCATCGTATTTATGAACCAAATCAGCATAGCCTGCCATTGGAATTTTATATTCTGAAAATAAAAACGGGTCTTTAGACGTGTAATGGAGTTGTAACAACCAATGCTCTACGGTACCAGGAAAATCTTTGTTACCACCTCTTTTGGTACCCTGGCAGTCTTTTGGCGTTCTGTAATTGGCTTCTTCTTCGTCTATTTCGTCAAAGATTGCCTTGTCTTCATCGGTAAGTATGTAAGGCTCCGGCTCTTCCAATACCGGCAACCAGCCTGTGGTATTGCCTTTGGGGCATGGAGGCAGACCATTTTCCAACTCCGGCGTAGGGTTGCATTGAACTGGATCATAAATTGATGGTCCACCGGTTATTGGGCCGCCTCCTGAACCATCAGTTGTTGGTAATCCTCCGCCGGTACCCGTATCATTATCGGTTGTCATCACAATGATGCTAACCTTTTCGCAAACTGTTTTTGTTTTCCAGCAATGTTGCTGGCAGCCATCGCAGCTTCCATCAGTACAACATCTACCTGGAGTGTAACAATTTAATGTAGAAGTGCTTTGGCATTTATCATATTCTAATATCAAAAAACCATTACCAACAGAAGGCTTTTGATATTCCGGATTCTTGTTAATTGTGATACGAGGCTTAGTTGGAGACTCGAATGCTCCGTCATGATCTGCTTGTGGAAAAAGACTAGAATCAGTTATCTCAAATTCATTGTATCCAAAAACATGGTGGTCAAAAAGCATGAATTGCAAGGCCAGCTGTTCAGCGGTCAATTTGGTGGACGAAATGTCGCCATGAGGTATTGCTTCATAATCAGCAGCCGAGTAAAGTGATATGGTGACCTGTCCATTTAGCTTTGCAACAATAAAGGCATTCACCTGTTTTTCTCCTTCCAATACAAGGGGAACATACACAATGGTATCGTTACTATAAACTGGCTTGTTTGATGATCGAGGTGAAATATTTCTCTTGTATCGACTCACCGATTTTTCCCAAACAGGCATACCTTTTTGCGTGGCAATTTGATGGAGAAAGTTGTGCTTAGTGTTCAAGGCTTCCAACTTAAAAGCTACACGATTAATTTCAATGCCGGCATTAGAAGGGATGGCAAGAAAACGTTGTGGCAAATTACTTTCACGATTGGAGAAACTAATTTCGTTGTTATTTTTTTGGCAGGCACTTAGGGCAAAAAAAATAATCAGCAGAAAGCTAAGATGCCAATTACCAATCGCGGATTGCGGATTGCGGAATGCGGAATGCGGAATGCGGAATTTGACATTGTGTAAGGTTTTGAATGAAATGCCAAATTAGTAAAATTCAATAATGAAAAAAAATTATTTATAAGATAATATCTTATTTAAATATGATGTCATTTAATTGGAAATGTTTCAAAAAATAACACATGCTCGGTCTCCTTGAATTGGAGTATCCCAACGGAGACATCCGTCAACATCAATACTATTGGTAGGTAAAAGGACAGGCAATAAAAGCGCCGATGCCGTGCGTAGTATGAATGATGTGTTGAAGACTTTGTAATCACGTTGTTATTGATAAAGAAAGTCCGGTCGTTTGGCCGGGCTTTTTGTTTGATATACCAATAGTTGTATGAGGTTAATTAAGGTGAATAAAAAATCGACGGAATTAAACCATCAATAGCTTTATCCTTCTATTCATTAAAATATTACAAACATGAAAACTTTGCGACTGTTGCTGCTTACCTGCAGCATAATTTTTTCGATGAACCTGATGGCGCAGCAGCGCGAAATGCCGCCACCTGCCGAGCGGGCCACCCGTACTATTGAGCGCCTTAAGCCTGAGCTAAGCCTTACCGATGCGCAAGCAAAATCGCTCGAACCCATTTACACCGATTACTTCAAAGAGATGGATGCCCTTCGTGCCGGTGGTGAAAGGCCTTCGCCTGAGGCAAGGCAAAAGCTTACTGATGACCGGGATGCCAAATTGAAAAAAATACTGGACGAAGCACAAATGAAAAAGCTGAAGGAACTGGAAGAAGCCATGCGGCAAAGACGCCCCAACGGCTAAGCCTGAACCAGGCACATAAAAAAGCCGGCATAATGCCGGCTTTTTTTATCTGCCGAACCTTGCGGTATAGTGTACCGGATATTCGCTGAGCACCCCTCTTATTCTTTATGTTCGTGAGGATGATGCTTGCCCAAATGCTTGGCTATGCCCAACCCAATAGTCCAGGTGTCGTAAGCATCCCATCGGATATCGTACTGTAGAATGCCAAAGACTTCCCAACCACCACGAATAGGGGCCGCATACTCCACGCCAAGTCGGTTGAGCAGTAGGTTGTCCTCTTTTGCAAATTCTGCGCCCATACCAAGTCCAAAACTCCAACGTTCATTTGGACTGTATAATCCCATTAAAGCAGGGGCAATGGGCTTGGTTCTTTCAATTACTTCAGCCGATGAGCCATTGATATCTTTTTCCACTTCAAAAGTTTCCACAATCAGATCTGTGTGAAGCCCTAATGCAAATTTTGGGCTAAGATGAACCGTGTAATCAATACCCCAATAGGGCAGTACCAATGTTTTTCTTCCCCCCCCGACGGGGTCTACGCCACTAAAGGCATTCGCATGCCCAATATTTATGCCCAACGAATGAACGATGTGAAAGGGCTCTTTGTCATGCCCCCCTTCCTTATGCTCCTGCGCCTGTGCCACTTGCAGGCCAGCAAATGCTGCCAAAATCGTAAGAAAGCCTAGAGATTTTAGTTTTGGATTGTTGTATATCATAGTGTTAGACATTTTCGTGCTTGCTAAACTACCGCTTATTGGCCTCAGGTAAGCATTTGAAGATTGCGGTTATAGAACATAATGAGTGGGGATTGTTTCATTTTACAAATAAGAAACAGCGCAAAATACTTGCTGCAAGGAATAAAGGGTGATAGCCTGCTCTTTATCCAAAGTTTCAGGCATAAAAAAAGGGTGGATATACCACCCTACAAAAAACCAACTAAAACTGCTCTATTATTTTACCTTTTGGGTATTGGTGTTTTTGGCTACGGCAACTGCTGTATCGTCTTTCAGTTTCAACAGCATTTTGCTCATCATTTTGGTGTAACCCAATTCTAACTTCAGGGTCTCGTTTTCAGCTTCCAGCTTTGCTTTTTCCTGTTGCAAAGCTTCCGTTTGTGTGTTGGCTGAACTGTCGGTGGCCGAAGTTTTCCCGTTTGTGGGAGCAGTTGTGGCAAAAACTGATGCACTTACCAGTGTTGCCATCATAATCGACATTACCTTTTTCATAGTGTCCTCCTTGTTTGTTTGTGTTTGTGTACGTGTGTTTTTGTTTGTGTCACTATTTAATATGACGTTGCAAAAGTACATTCCGTTTCATGCCCAATTGTTATCATTTGGCTAATGATGGTTCCGGTATCTGTTATTGAATTTGAAATTATTTACTGAAGCTTTAGATCGTTTGATGACGTCAAAAATGGAGAAATCGCTGATTGGTGGAAAAACTGCAGGAAGAGCGGCCATTGGCAAGGATAAAGGCCAATCTGAGATGGTTAATAAAACCGTAAGGGAGCAGCCTGTTTGTTATCAGTCATTAATATTTTACTGACTTCATTTTCTGGCGTAAAAATTTTGCCTTGCATCCTCCACAGGGCGTGGCTATCGGGCCAAAAGTCTCTCAGCAGCAGCGGCAATGGCATCTATGGGTTGATTAACCATGCACTTAAAATGCCTTTTGGGGCAGGCATCGTGCCCAATTTTACTACATGGCCGGCAGGATAATCCCAATATTTCGAATCGCTCTTCGGGTACGGCATGCCTGCCATAATAGGGGTACATACCAAATGCCGGTATGGTATTGCCCCAAATGCTAATGATGGGCTTGCGCAAGGCAGCGGCAATATGCATAAGGCCGGTATCGTGGCTAATAACCAGTTTACTCCGCCGGATCAGGTCGGCACTCTCGTGCAGCGAAAATTTGCCGCAGGCGTTATATACATGCTCACCAGCCGCTTGCGCTATGGTGGTGCCGTTGCCTGCATCTTCTTTGCCTCCCAATAGAATTATGGGGTGTTGTATAGCCTGGCACAACGCAATAAGTTGCTCGTTTGGCAGCCGCTTGGTGGCATGTGCGGCCCCAATTACCAAGGCCAAATAGCCGGCAAGATGCCCATGGGGAATATCGGTTTCAGCTACGGCATGGCCGTTAGGTATAAAATAGTCAAGACCTTTTCCGTCGTTTGTAATGCCCAAATGCGCTGCAGTGTCCAGATATCTGTCCACAATATGAACAGCAGGCAACCTGTCAATTTTTAAGGCAGTTAACAGCCATTTTTCACGGTTGAGCTTATTAAACGCATGGCTTTTTACCCTTAAATGCCTTTTTACGCGAAGGGTACGGAGGTTATGATGCAGATCAATTACCTCGTCAAACTTTTCATCCTTCAGCGCTGCCAGCATTTCCGGCATATTGTCATCTGTCAGCAGCCAGGCTTTATCAATGAAAGGGTTCGCTTCTACCGTAGGGTAGTAGCTTTTTTTGGTCAGAAAATGAATGTCCGCATCGGGCAATTGCTGCTTGAGGCAGCGCACCACGGGGCTTGTAAGCACTATATCGCCAATGGAAGAAAAGCGGATAACCAGAATTTTCATGCTTGGTGCTTTGTGCCGTACCGGCAATGCCGTTGTTTTTGCAATAATAAAGCAAGCAGACCTATGCCATCTTCAAACTGTGGTCCCATTTTTTCATCATTGGCTATACACTAGTGCCCGGATGATTACCAAATAAAGGGCAGTAGTTTTTTTGTGCGTGCCTTATACGATTCGTACGGCGTAAACTTTTGCTGCAACATTTTTTCTTCGAGTTTCATCTTCGTCATCAGTACAACTAAAAGGAGGCCCCAAAGAAGCCATCGCCACCAAATGGAGGCTGAAAGCACCATGCCTAGCGTAGCCAGCAATACAGCAGTGTACATGGGATGCCGTATCAAGGCATATACGCCATGGGTAACCAACTGCGCATCGGTTTTCGGTTCCGGAAAAATGGACAATCTACTGCGGTTGAGCATTTGTGCAATAGCCGCAAAGCCTAAAATGGCGCCTGTCCACAGCAGGGCTACACTCATGATTTTACCGCTGCCATGGGTGGTAAATGCCAGCGTTGCGATGCAAATCATCTGCAAGGCTACAAGCCAACGGGATGGGATATGGATAGGCATATAAGCGGCAAAAGCAAAAATGTCCGGCATTCAATGTCCGGACATTTTCTAAGGAAGAATATTATGGTTGGTTACATTTTCACCGGCACTTTTACCATGGTGTCGTCCCAGGCAATGGTAACTGCATCATTGCTGGTGGTAATGGTCAGTTGCTCCACTTTACCAGCTGTGGCCATCGAAGGCACTTTGGTTTCCAATACGTTTTTATCCTTTATTTTTTCATAGTTGTAGGCGCCCCATTGCTTTAGCTCACTGTTCAGGATGATAGTCCATTCTTTTTCCTGAGGAATTACAAAAAGGGTATAAGTGCCTGCCTTTACCGGCTTGTCGCCAAAAGTTCCGTCTTTATTAAAAGTTATCTCCGTAGCCTCATCGGCTCCGCAACGCCATACCTTGCCATATTTTTCTAAACCGCCAAATACATCGCGCCCCTTAGCATAAGGACGGCCGTAGGTAACGCTTACATGATCGCTGCTCACCGTCTCATGCGGGCTCTTTCTATCCTGGGCCGAACAGGCACTAACCACGAGGCCCATTACTGCCACCATCAATAAATTTTTCATGCTTGAAATTTTAATAAACAATAAATGAATTGTATCAGGGAACAAAGTAAGCATGGGTAGGTTCATGCAGGCTTAAAAAAATGATAAGATAGCGGCGCTACTCCGGTGCCATAAGAACCCGCCATCCGGTTCCGCCCTAATGGGCAAAGGGATATATTTGCGCCCCGGCCGGCAGTTGTCCGGTGTTTTTTATCAATTGAAAACTATTATACATGGCAGCAAAGATTAAGGTAGCCAACCCCGTGGTAGAACTGGATGGCGACGAAATGACACGCATCATCTGGAAATTTATCAAAGACAAGTTGATTCTTCCCTATCTGGATATTGATATTAAATACTACGATTTAGGTATTGAGTATCGCGATGAAACCAACGATCAGGTAACCGTAGATGCTGCCAATGCCATTAAGCAACATGGGGTAGGTATAAAATGTGCCACCATTACACCTGATGAGGACCGCGTAAAGGAATTTAACCTGAAGCAAATGTGGAAGAGCCCCAATGGCACCATCCGCAATATCTTGGATGGTACCGTTTTTCGCGAGCCCATTGTAATTAAAAATATCCCCCGTTTGGTAACTACATGGGATGCACCCATTATTGTGGGCCGCCATGCCTTTGGCGATCAGTACCGCGCTACAGATTTTGTGGTGCCCGGCAAAGGAAAGCTTACCATAAAGTTTGAAGGTGAGGATGGCCAGGTAATTGAGCACGAAGTATTTCAGTTTAAAGGCCCCGGCGTAGCCATGAGTATGTATAATGTGGATGAAAGCATCAGAGGCTTCGCCCGCAGTTGTATGAATATGGCTTTGCAAAAAGGATGGCCTTTGTACATGAGCACCAAGAATACCATCCTGAAAAAATATGATGGCAGGTTTAAAGATGTTTTTCAGGAGATATACGATAATGAATTTAAGTCGAAGTTTGAAGCGGCCGGTATCACTTACGAGCACCGCCTGATTGATGATATGGTGGCAAGCGCCTTGAAATGGAACGGCAATTTTGTGTGGGCCTGTAAAAACTACGATGGCGACGTACAGAGTGATACCGTGGCACAAGGTTTTGGATCGCTGGGATTAATGACCAGTGTTTTGGTAACTCCCGATGGACAAACCATGGAAGCAGAAGCAGCGCATGGCACCGTTACCCGCCATTATCGCGAATATCAAAAAGGCAATAAGACCAGCACTAATCCTATTGCCAGCATTTTTGCATGGACGCGTGGTCTGGCTTTCCGGGGCAAGTTGGATGGTAATCAGGCACTCATTGATTTTGCCAATGCGCTGGAAGCTGTGTGTATCGAAACCGTAGAAAGCGGTAAAATGACCAAGGATCTTGCCGTTTGCATTCATGGCAATAAAGTGAGCCACGGTGCACACTATTTGTATACGGAAGAATTTTTGGAAGCTATTGATAGCAACCTCCAAGCTAAATTAGCACAGTAAAATCTGTAAGATTGTTTGAATAAAAATGCTGCGATTACCGCGGCATTTTTTATGCGCCATACTAGTTGCTATG
>JAHEMO010000171.1 GCA_024643625.1 Chitinophagaceae bacterium | reverse complement strand
GCTGCTGACTTAGCGTTGGCATTATACAATTCACTGCCTGCCGGTACGCTCTCCTTGTCGGTATGAATTTTGAACTTCAGGAACGTGTCATACTGCTTAAAAGCATCAATAACACTCTTGAAAGCCGGATAATTAGCTTCGTTATCCCCCTTAACAATCAGGTTAAGTTTGGCACCGAAAAATACATTATTAATGGCTGTCATCCAGGTCTTTAATTCATTATTTGCCGTATCGAGCACCGGTATGCCGGGGAGTAAGTCCCCTCGCCGCTTCTCCGTTGGCAAATCAAGAAATGACTTTACCTGACTAATGGGGGTTCCAAAAAACTCTGCCTTTTTTGCTTTCTGCAAATCGGCATCGGTTATTGGTATACCCGACACTTTACCAAGTTCAGCAATCACTTCCTCTCTGCGAGTTTCTTCGCTCAGGCTTAGAAACACTTTATTGTCGGCGGTGATGGTTATCTGCACCTGATCTGTTTCCTCCACCGGCTTTGTACTCACCGATTTGGGAGTAACAACCGTGATGGCTTCAGGCGGTTTGGTTTTTGTTGCCAATATGAAGAAGGCAAGCAGCAGAAACGCAACGTCGCAAAACGCAGTCATATCCACCCATGTGCTCTTCCTCGCAATCTTAGGCCTTCCCATAAAATATTACTGTTTAGTTAGGTGATGCCACTGCCGGACTATTCCATACAAATGGCAAATAAAATTTTCAACTTAGATTTTTCTTCACGAAAAATCAACAGTACTACTAATGGTATTGGCTGGCAAAGCTTTGGGTAAGCGTAAATCCGCTTTCATCGATGCCGTAGGTAATGCCATCAATACGGGTAGTGAATATGTTGTAGAATACCATGGCTATGGCTGAAGTGCCGATACCCAACGCCGTATTATACAAGGCTTCAGAGATACCTACTGCCAGTTTGGTGGCATTTTCGCTACCGCCGCCGCCTTCTTCACCAAGAGAGGCGAAGGACTTAATCATACCCATTACCGTTCCTAACAAAGCCACAAGAGTAGCCAGCGAGGTGATGGTGCTGAGGAACACGAGATTCTTCTCCAGCATAGGTAGTTCCAGCGAAGTGGCTTCTTCTACTTCCTTTTGAATGGCCAACACTTTCTGCTCTTTGTCAAGATCAGTATTGGTGGTCATTTCTTTGTACTTCTTAAGGCCGGCCTTCATTACATTACCAACGCTACCTTGCTGCTTATCACACTCAGATAGTGCGGCATCAATGTTCTTGTTAGCCAAATGATACTGAACTTTACGAATAAACTCTGCCGAGCCACCCTTGCCCGTTGCTTTGCTGATGGTCAAAAATCTTTCTACGGCAAACGTTAGTACCATCAGAAAAAGGCCAATAAGCAATGGAACGATAATACCACCCTCGTACATACGCACCAAAGCATTCTTGGGTTGCTCGTGGGTAGGCCAAAATCCGCTACCCCCTACGTTAGGTTTACCAAAGTTGTCGGGATTGCCTAGCAAAAAGCGCCAAATAACGTACCCGCCAATAATGCACACAATCGGAGCAATCCAGCTAATGGCATTGCTTTGCTTTTTCGGTTGAACGGAAGTGCTGGCGGTAGCTGCAGTAGCAGTAGGTCTAGATTCTGCCATAGTTGTCTTTTTTTTTGTTTACAATTTTTGAAAGATGATAAGAGCGGTGCAAGTGTAAAGATTTATTTCTTTCACCACCAAACCCATTGTTAAAATAGAGGCGTCCAAAATAGAAAAATTAGGGTTACCAAACATATTCGTCCTGTTTTTTTTGCCGTTGGCGTAAATGATAATGGGTTAAAGCAGGATTTAGCGGCGAAAACCTTCTAATATTGGCAAGTGCACGGCGGCAAACAAAGGGACCTCTACCCCGTTTATAATGCCGGAACGTGTTTTGTAGCAGATTTTACACCATCAAATTAATTGAAAACTAAAACGCATGAGGAGAAACTTGATGCTTGCCGGGGCGGCGCTATTATTAGTTGTAGCCGGTCCTTCGGATGTATTTGCCCAAAAGAAAAAGAAAAAACAGGACGATCCGCCACAAAAAACGGCGCCTGTAGTTGACACCACAAAAAAAACGCCCCCTAAGCCACCCGCAAACCCAAGTGACCCCAAGCCGTACAAGGAAGTGATAACCAAAGACGCCGTGAGCGATGATGGTTTGTTTACTGTTCATAAGGTGAAGGACAATTACTACTTCGAAATTCCTAATGCCATCCTAGGCCGCGACATTTTGGTAGTGAGCCGTATTTCGAAGGCGGCAGCAGGTGTTCGCAGCGGCTTTTCAGGCTACGCCGGTGACGAAATAAATGAACTGGTTATACAATTTGAAAGAGGCCCTGACAACAAAATCTTTCTCAGAAAGGTATCATTTGCTGAGCGGAGCGAGGACAGCACAAATATGAAATGGAACCTAACCAATTCTAATTTGCAGCCCATTGCTCAGGCTTTTGATATAAAAGCTTTTAACAAGGACAGCACCAGCACAGTAATAGACGTTACTGCCATGGCAAAAGGTGATAGCGAGGTTTGGTTTTTTGACAGCCGCAGCAAGCGTGGCCTTGGTCTTACCGCCATCCAGGCCGACAAGTCTTACATCGTAAGCATGAAAAGCTTTCCGAATAATGTGGAGCTGAAAACAGTAAAAACCTACACGCGTTCTGCTGGCGGAAGCTCACCCATTCCCATTCCCGGCGCCAGTGCAGGCTCCAGTGAACCCGCTACCCTCGAGCTGAATACCAGCATGGTGGTACTGCCGGAAAAAGTAATGCAGGCCCGGTATTTTGATGCAAGAGTGGGATACTTTACTACGCAAAACATAACCGACTTCGACCTTAATCCGCAAGGTATTAAGCGATACCAGTTCATCAAACGCTTCAGGCTGGAACCCAAGCCTGCCGATATGCAGAAATATCTGGCGGGTGAATTGGTGGAACCCGCCAATCCCATTGTATACTATGTAGATCCGAGCACACCTAAAAAGTGGATCCCCTATCTCATTCAAGGCGTAAACGACTGGCAAAAAGCTTTTGAAAAAGCTGGTTTTAAAAATGCCGTTGTAGCAAAAATGGCGCCGAGCTATGAGGAAGACAGCACCTGGAGTTTGGATGACTCACGACACAATGCCATTGTGTACAAGCCATCCGATATTCCCAATGCCAGTGGACCCAGCATAATTGATCCCCGAAGCGGTGAGATTATTGAAACCCATATCAACTGGTATCATAACGTAATGAACCTTGTGCGCAATTGGTATTTGGTGCAGACGGCTGCAGTGGATCCTGGTGCACGCAAGTTGCAGTTCGACGATGAATTAATGGGACAACTGATTCGATTTGTAAGCAGCCATGAAGTTGGCCATACCCTCGGCCTGCGTCACAATTTTGGCAGTAGTAATACAGTACCCGTTGAAAAACTGCGCGATAAAGCATGGGTAGAAGCTAACGGCCATACGCCTTCTATTATGGACTATGCTCGCTTTAACTACGTAGCCCAACCCGAAGACGGCATCGGGCGTTTGGGACTTTTCCCAAGAATTGGCGATTATGATTTGTGGGCAATAGAATGGGGATACCGCCGCTTTCCTGCGTTTAGCGGCCCCGAAGAGGAGAAAGAACATATTAATAAATGGACCGTACAACGTATGGGTGCCAATAACCGCTTGTGGTGGGGTGACGGTGAATCCTATGGTGACGATCCCCGCTGCCAAACGGAAGACCTGAGCGACAACAGCATAAAGGCTAGCGACTACGGCCTGAAAAACCTGAAGCGTATCGTTCCCGAACTTCCCACATACGCCATGGAACCCACAGAAGGATATGCAAGCCTTAACGACCTGTATGGCAATGTAGTTGGCCAGTTTGGCCGATACATTGGGCATGTGAGCCGGCATGTTGGCGGCATTCCCCGTAATTCAAAAAGCATGTCGCAAAGCGGTCCAGTCTATGATTTTACACCAAAGGCAGACCAAAAAGCCGCAGTTGACTGGCTACAACGCAATGTGTTCAATACTCCTACCTGGTTGCTGCCCGATTACGCCTCTAACAAACTTGGCATTGGCCCCGACCAAACCATTGGCTCCTTGCACGACCGTGCATTGGGCGCAGTTACCACTACCCGGGTAATTGCCAATCTTACAGAGTTTGAAGCCGTAGAGGGTGCAAATGCCTATACCGTCACAAACCTGATGGATGATTTGCGCACAGGAATTTTCAGTGAACTTGCCGGTAAGAAACCCATCGACATGCACCGCAGAGGACTGCAGAAAAAATTTGTAGACCGGTTAGCAACTTTGGCTAACCCTAAAGCAAACGATAATGCAGCATCGCTGGGCACCATCAGAATTTCACTGGGCCCCGACCTTACCAAGTCTGATTTGCCGAGTATTGCCAAGGGCCAATTGCGCATGTTGCAGTCACAAATTGCGTCAAGCGTTGGTTCTTATAGCGATCGCTCAAGCAAATACCATCTGCAGGATTTGCAAGACCGCATAAAAGCTGCACTAGACCCTACCAACTAAGGTTTTGCTGCAACGCTGGAAAAGACAGGCTAATGGCCTGTCTTTTTTTTGCCCCTTACATTTGGCAACATTCGACGGCTACATGCCGTTAATGAAAAATGACACATTACATGAACTTCACACTGCGCAAATGGCTTTTGGCTTCTGTTTGGATATTACTAGTCGTTTCATGCTCCAAAGATGACAACTCAGGCAACGACCCATGGAACCCTGCCGTAAGCAGGACACTCAGTAATGAAAACTATGGAAGCGGCACCCGTAACGTAGCAGATATTTACCTGCCTGCCGGACGTTCGGCCAACACAAGAATTGTCGTGCTTTTGCATGGCGGCGGCTGGAACTCGGGCGATAAGGCCGATATGAAAGGCGTAGTAGACCTCATACAGCGTGCTGATCCCTCATTGGCCATTGTAAACATGAACTATACCCTTGCGGATGGCAATAGCGCCACGCGCCATCCTGCACAAATGGAAGATATTGCCAAGGCTATACAATACATTAAAGCACAAAATGCACTTTGGCAAACCGGCGACGATATCAGCATGCTTGGCGTGAGCGCCGGCGCCCATTTGTCCATGCTTTATGCCTACGAATACGATACGGATCAGGTTATTAAAGCAGTAATTGATGTGGTTGGTCCATCAAATTTCGCTGATCCCGTTTACACCAATAATGTGCTCTTCCAGACTTTAGCTAAAAGCTATCTTGGATTTACCTGGCAGGAAAATGCAAACCTGCATCGTGCGCTGAGCCCTGTTACCCATGTAGTACGTCAATCGCCACCCACACTAATGGCTTACGGTGGACAAGACCAACTGGTACCTGCTTCCAACGCCACGGCTATTCGTGATGCTTTTCAACAAGCGGGTGCGGTGTACGAGTATTATTTTTATCCCAATGAGCAGCACGAATTTTCTAATACCACCATTGCTGAACTGGTCACCCGCGTAGTTCCCTTTCTAAATAAATACGGTAAATAAAAAAAAACCGGGGTAGTAGAAACAACCCCGGGTACATCATGAGAAAACTGTACTCTGTCTGGTACAATCTTGAATATGTTTAGACGATTACTTTCTCAATTCCTGCTGTAAAAATGAGGCAAAGCTGTTCATTAACAGGCTTTTAAAGTACCAATGGTAATAATGGTTGACAAGCGATTTTTTTCGCAGCACTATACGAACCCCTTCGTAATTTTCAAACTCAAATACGCAAAAGATTTGCTACTCATAGCGCAACGCTACAATGGGATCTAACTTGCTGGCTTTGCGTGCGGGGTAATAACCTGCGCCGAGACCGGTGAGAAAACAAAGCAACACACCCAATCCAACGCCACCCCACGGCACTACAAATCCGGTCTTAAGCACAATGGCAAAAAGATTACCGACCAATACGCCGAGTAAAATGCCAAACAGCGCCCCCAGTAAACTGAGGAGTATGCTTTCAAACAAAAACTGCCGACTGATATTTTGGCGCGTAGCACCCAATGCTTTGGTAAGGCCTACTTCTTTGGTACGCTCCGTTACGGCCACCAGCATAATATTCATCAGGCCTATTGCTGCACCTATTAGTGTTATAAAACCAATAGCACCGGCCGACCCGCTTATGCCACTCAGAAATCCAATAAATTGTTCGGCAATAGCATCGCTTTTATCAATAGAAAAATTATCGCTCTCCGTTACATCCAGCTTACGGATTTTCCGGAACAGTCCTGTGGCTTCCCCAATACCTGCTTCCATCATGCTGTACTCCGGCATTTTAACGGCGATGCTAAACGTATTGGCCAAACTGGCATAGCGGCGCACATTGTTGTAAGGCACGGCAACCAAATTATCAAGATTAAGAAATGCACTTGCCCCACGCTTATCCAGTACGCCAATAACCAAATAAGGTCTGTTGCCAATTTTTACCGTTTTATCAATGGCAAATTGTGCCTTTCCTTCAAAGCATTTATCCACTACATCAAAACCTAAAATCACTACGTTGCTTCCGGATTCAATCTCTCTTTCCGAGAAGTTTCGCCCTGCAATGAGTTTGGCGCCATTGAGTTCCAAGTAGTTTTCATCACCGCCCTGCAACGACACGTTGGGGTTTGTCTTGTACAATTTCTTATCCGTAGCATATTGCACTATTTCATTAAAACTACCTCTTACACTGATGCTTACTGTGCCGGGATATTCAAACCTGTTTTTGAAGGCCAAAGCTTCCTGATAAGTAATGATGCGGCCAATATTGGACTTTCTTTCTTTTTGTTGTTGTTTGGTTTCCTTTGACACTTCGCGACGGCCACCAAAAACTCCGCGGCGCGTATTGTAGCGTATGGTAAATGAATTGGCGCCCAGCACGCTGAAACTTTCGCGCAAGCTTTGGTTCATGGCTTCGATAGCAGTAGTAATGCCAATAAGGGCCATAATACCTAACGCAATAATGGCAACCGTAATACCGGTGCGAAGTTTATTGCTCTTAATACTGTTCCAGGCCAAAGAGAGGGAATCCCGTAAGTTCATGGTGGTAAAAGTAAACCTCTGCTCCACTACAAATGTTTTATTTGTACCAGCGGAGCATAAAAATGATGACCTGAGTTGTGCAAAGCCTTGCTGCAAATCATCCCATCAGTGTACCAATGATCAAAGCATTATGGAAAGGACTATTTATTTTGATGGCGTTTGCAATTTATGCAGCAGCAGTGTTCAGTTTATCCTGCAGCGCGACAAGAACGAGGTCTTCAGGTTTGCCTCCTTACAATCTGCCCATGGAGCTAATGCATTGCAATCCTCCGGGCTGCCGACCCATGATTTGCAATCGGTAGTATTGCAGGAGGGCGATAACTGGTATAGCCGCAGCACGGCGGCACTGCGCATAGCCAGGCAGCTGAATGGCGCATGGCCTTTGTTATATGGTTTTATTGTGGTGCCAAAATTTATTCGCGATG
>JAHEMO010000014.1 GCA_024643625.1 Chitinophagaceae bacterium | reverse complement strand
TTTCTGTATTGGTAGATATTATTGTTCAGCTCAACATATGGCGAATAGTAATGCAGCGTCGTCAAAACGCCGCCGTTATTGCAGGAGAAGTAGTAAAAGGTGGTGGGCACTTACTGGCCGCAATGGTAGTTTTGGGTGGCCTGGTTTTTAATATCGGTAATATCTCGGGTTGCGGACTTGGGTTACAGGCGTTATTTGGTATGGATGTAATGGTTGGCGCAGCGGTGAGTGGTTTGCTGGCCATCAGTTTGTTTGCCGCCAAATATTTTGGTAAAGTGCTCGATACATTTACCAAAGTGCTGGGTATTGTAATGCTTCTAATTATTGGATGGATTGCCATAGTGAATCTGCCACCGGCCGGTCCCGTGTTGTCGCAGGCAGTTTGGCCTGCTGATATGCATTATTTGGCCATACTTACGTTGGTAGGTGGCACGGTAGGCGGCTATATTAGTTTTGCGGGAGCACATCGGTTATTGGATAGCGGGGATGCTGCTGACATGTCAGCCAAACAAGTGAATCGGCAGGCTATTGCCGGCATTGTACTGGCTGCGCTGGTACGCATTGGCTTGTATGTCGCCATATTGGGGGTTTTGGTTGCCGGGTTTGCACCGGACATGAGCAACCCAACGGCTTCTATATTTGAAGCAGCACTCGGTGCCAACGGGCGTCGGATTTTTGGTGTCATACTTTGGTGTGCCTCTGTTACCTCAGTGGTGGGTGCATCGTATACAAGCGTCAGTTTTCTAAACGTATTTGGCAGTTGGTTTCATCATCATCGCCAATGGCTGATTGGCGTTTTTATTGCTGCGAGTACCATTATCTTTTTATTCTTCGGCAAGCCGGTTAAAGTTTTGGTGATTGCAGGTGCTATCAATGCCCTGGTGCTGCCCTTTGGTTTAGGCATCATGCTATTGGCGGCGGGCAACGCCTTTCAAAAGGGTGGCTATCGCCATCCGAAATGGCTTTTACTTAGCGGTTGGTTTGTAGTTGCCGCGGTGTGCACCATGGTATGGCAGGCATTTGCGCAGTTGTAGGGTCTGCTGTCCGTCATTTACCGAAAAAAAACTACCATTTACCGATGGCCCTTGCGCACCACGCTAAAAGTGCTGGCGTAGCAATTTGCTCCCTGGTATTTTTGCATTGTCACTTTTAAATCTTTAGTTATGGAAAATATGGATGATGCTTACAAGCAAAGCCGTCGTGCAAGAAACAACGGCATAACATCGCAGGTGGTATTCGGAATAATACTTGCTGTGGCAGGCTTGGGATTATTATTGCGCAAGAGTGGGGTGCCTTTACCGCAGTGGCTTTTTCGTTGGGAAATGATTTTAATAGTAGTCGGAGTAGTTGGCGGTATTAAGAATCAATTCAGAGATTTGGGGTGGTTAATTCCCATCATCATCGGTTGCATTTTTATCAGTAACGATGTATTTCCGCAATTAAAACTTCGCGGTTATATATGGCCTATAGGCCTTATAACGCTGGGGTTGGTAATAGCCTACAATGCCCGTAACAGAAAGCAGGCACTTGTAGAATTGGATTCAAGTTTTACGGTGCCTCCGGCGGGATCTTCGAATGTTGGATCGGGCACAGCTTCTTCCTCATCTGCTGCAAACGACACAGGGGGAGCATACACCAGCAGTGATGTACTTAATGTTACAGCAATTCTTGGCGGCGCCAAACGAATTATAGTATCTAAGAATTTTTTAGGTGGAGAAATTGTTTCTGTACTCGGTGGTGCAGAAATTAATCTGGCTAACGCCGATATTCAGGGACCTGTTACATTGGAAAGTGTAAATATTTTGGGAGGTACCAAACTTGTTGTACCAAGCGATTGGGATGTTCAATCGCAGGTAGTATCCATTTTTGGTGGGGTGGATGATAAGCGCCATATAAGCCCCGGTATGATTAATCCCAGGAAGAAGTTAATTTTAATAGGCACAAGTTTCATGGGTGGTCTGGAAATTAAAAACTACTAAGCGCTCCTTGCCATAAGAGCACGCCGGTATCATTATTTGAATGCTAAATCATCAATGTGTCAGGAAGTTTATTTGCCGATAGTGCCAGCCGTTGGAAATTCGGCATAGCGTGGCTTATTTGGATAATGCTGCATGCCTGGGTATTATCATTGTATGGGGTGGGCACCACTATAGCAATTCTGGATAGCCTGATTAGCAACGGTATATTACTCTTGTGCATTTTGTTGGCAGCCAATGCCATGCAATACTATCTGCCATCTAAAAATCAATTGGGATACATTTCCGGGCTCACCGGTTTTACGGCTTTGGTATGGTTTTTTGCTACAAAGTCGCTGCTGTTGTTATTGCCGGGTTCGCTGGCAGATTACGATCGTTTCTGGAACAAAGCAGTTCCTGTGCGCATGTCAGTTGGCGTACTTATTATTCTCAGTTCTAATTTACTCAACATGTTTTGGCTAAGCCTGCAACGTATGCAGCAAGAAAAACATAAACTTGATAGTATTACACATCTCAGCCGGCAAGCCGAATTGATGAAACTAAGGCAACAATTGCAGCCACATTTTTTATTCAATAGCCTCAACTCTATCAATGCTCTAATTGCAATTGATCAAAGCAAGGCCAGACATATGATCCATCAACTGGCCGAATTCTTCCGCAATACCATTGCGTCGGAGCGTGCAGAAAAGCAAAGTTTGGCAGACGAACTCAAACATCTTGCGTTGTATCTGAGTATTGAGAAAGTAAGGTTTGGCGACCGCCTGCATGTAGAAGTGCTGTCGAACGAGACGGCAGAAGCGCTAAAACTGCCAACACTATTGCTGCAGCCGCTTATGGAAAATGCCATTAAGTATGGGTTATACGATACCATTGGTGATGTCCATATCCGGTTAGAAGCACTTGCGAATGAAAAGGGTTTGGTTATTACAATAGCTAATCCGTTTGATGCCGCAACCAATACCTTACAAAAAGGCACAGGCTTTGGACTTTCCTCAGTGGCACAACGATTGTTTCTGCTGTATGGCCGGCAGGGATTGCTGGAAACCCATGCCGCCGATAATTTGTTTTACACTACCGTAACCATTCCACAATTATGATGAAAATAATAATTATTGATGACGAAATGCTGGCCAGAAGTTTGGTACAGGAGTTTATACAGAAACACAATGATGTAACTGTGGTAGCTAACTGCGCTGATGGCTTTGAGGGATTAAAGGCTATTCAGGAACACCAACCTGATCTGATTTTTCTTGATGTACAGATGCCAAAAATTACCGGGTTTGAAATGCTGGAATTATTAGACAATCCCCCCGACATCATATTTACTACAGCCTTTGATGAATATGCTATAAAAGCTTTTGAAGCGAATGCTGTTGATTATTTGCTCAAACCATTTAGTGAAGAAAGATTTGAGCAGGCACTGGAAAAATGGCGACAAATGCGCGGCGTAAAACATGTGAGGTCAATTGCTGAAACAGTTGATCTGCCCGCTCAGCATGATCGCATTGTGGTAAAGCAGGGGAGTAAAATCAAAATCATTCCGGTGCAGGATATACAGTTGATTGAATCCGCAGACGATTACGTAAAAGTGCATACTGCCGAGGGTGGCTTTCTAAAACACAAAACGATGAGTTATTATGAAAAATCACTGGCTGCTCATCAGTTTGTAAGAGTGCACCGCAGCTTTCTCGTACCAGTAAAACAAATTACCAAAATAGACCCCTACGAAAAGGATGGTTTTATTGCCATGCTCAAAAGCGGACACAAGGTAAATGTGAGCAGAAGCGGTTATCAGAAACTACGGGAGATACTTGATATCTGATGCAATTAAACAACTACTTTTTCCATTTGCATACTTCTGCTTCCTTTTACTAATATCAAAGCGTTGGTCGGTAGATATTTCAGCCACCATTCCCGGGCCGCTGCATTATTATCGAAGTGCAGATAGGGGTGGGGGATTCCTAAAAATTCTTTGCCTACCAATACTACTGTATGCCATGCGTATTGATTAAGAAGGGTAATTAACGCCTCGTGTTCAGCACGTTCTGCTTCTCCCATTTCTTTCATGCTGCCTAGTAGCAATATTTTTTTAGGATGGTCAATAGCGGCCATGTTGCGTATAGCTTCGGCCATGCTGCTTGGATTTGCGTTGTAGGCATCCATAATAAAGGTATTGCTACCGCTGATTACCTGCTGGCTTCTGATATTGTTGGGTGCATAAGCTGCAATGGCATCCACAATTTGGTGCTGCGCAACACCAAAATATTCGCCAATGGTACACGCGGCCAATACGTTTGGCAAATTATATCCGCCTACCAATTGGGTTTTAATTTCTGCATGGGAATCGTTATGGAAATTTACAGACAATGCCAGAAAGGGCCCCGCACCAGTTAGCGTTCCATTGAGGAAGTTTCCGGCTTTGCCATACCAAACTAATTTGGGTAAACCTTTGGCCATCTCTTCGAAATAGTCTGTATCCCTGTACACAAATGCGGTACCGTTATGGGCACGCAGAAAGTCAAAAAGTTCACCCTTTCCCTTTCGCACGCCATCTACGCCGCCAAAGCCTTCCAAATGTGCTTTGCCGCAATTGGTTATCAGTCCGTGTGTCGGCTGTGTGTATGCACAGTATGAGGCAATTTCTCGCTGATGGTTAGCCCCCATTTCTACTACAATCATCTGCGCATCGGCACCAACGGAGAGCAACGTCAGGGGCACCCCGATATGGTTGTTAAGATTACCCTGCGTTGTGTAGGTTTTATAAGTGGTGCTGAGTACAGCGTGCACCAATTCTTTGGTTGTGGTTTTACCATTTGAGCCGGTAATGGCAATAACCGGAATTTTAAATTGCTGCCGGTGATGCAGTGCTAATTGCTGCAGTGCCTGTAATACATCGGGTACCAGCAGATATGGCTCACCGGCTACTGCCGCCGCTGCGTCATCTACTACGGCCAGCGAGGCACCGGAAGCCAGTGCCTGCGCCGCATATAGGTTGCCGTTGAAATTGTCACCTTTCAGGGCAAAGAAAATGTCGCCTTGCTGCAGCTTTCGGGTATCGGTGGTTACGCGGGGATTTTGCTTATAATGTTCGTAAAGCTGAACAAGCATCTTGTGGTCCATGTAAAAGTTTGCCATGGCTGCAAAATAAAACCCGCCGCTGCAAGAACGACGGGTTTTGTATAGAAAGCATATTTGGGATCAACGTCTTGTGCGCTTGGTAGGCCAGTTATTACCGGTTTTTCTGCCTTTTCCTTCAGGTGCGCCAAAGTAATCCATAGCACAACGGAAGCCAATAGTACTGCTGGCCTGGTCTTGTTCCAGAAACCTGCGGTTGCCGGGGCTTAGCCAATAAGGCAAATCAGACCAACTGCCACCTTTAATAACACGACTGCTGTCGCTGATAAGTGTGGTTTTGCCATAGCCATAATAAGACCCGCTAAGGCTATCGCCATCCAGATAGTTAACAGCGTAAGCTTTGTTGTAATTACGACGCTTTTTCAGGTCTTCATCATTTTCACGAACCATTTTTACCCGACCGAGAGAGTCTTTTTCGTAGCGTAGCGCCGGATCAGATTCATTGGGGTCAAGCACAAATTTCTTTTCAAAAACATTACCGCGATAGTAGTTGAAGTCTTCGCCGGTTTCGTAGTTCGTGGGGCGATACACATCGCGTACCCATTCGCTTACATTGCCACTCATGTTATAGATGCCAAAGCTATTGGGGTAGTAGCTTTCTACAGGTGCAGTATAGTCTGCACGGTCGTTCAAACCACCTGCCACACCCATCATATCACCTGCGCCACGCTTAAAGTTGGCCAGCATTTCGCCGGTCCAGGCACTCTTGCGGTTTTCGCGAAGGCCATTAAAATTGTTGTTCCACGAATAAACCTGCTTATTGGCCACCAATTCCTCACCACGATTCTTTTCCTTGGATCGGGGCCTTGGGTTTTGCCCGATGTAAGCCAAGGCAGCATATTCCCATTCGGCTTCTGTTGGCAGCCTATAATCAGGGAATAAAACGCCATCTTCCATAGTTACTTGTGTACGTGGACGGCCATTGGGATCGGTAAGGGGATTTTTCTTGCTCTTGGCAGCACTGCCCGGAGGGGGAGTAGTGAGGCCAAGCAGGTATGACTTGGTGTTGAAATTATCCATGCCCTTGCCGGTAATATTTTTCAACTCATTCTTATTTACGTATCCGCCCTGAATAAGGGCCAACTCGTTTACCCTGTCGGTACGCCACAGGCAATAATCAGTAGCCTGCTGCCAACTGACGCCCACCACCGGGTAATAATTGAAACTTGGGTGACGGAAATAATATTCTACATAAGGCTCGTTATAGCTCAATTCGCTGCGCCAAACCAGCGTATCGGGGTAGGCAGATTGTACAATGGGAAGATATTCCGGGTCGCTCAGTGGGTCAAATACCCTGTTGAGCCAAAACAAATACTCCCTGTAGTGCACATTTGCCACTTCGGTGCGATCGATAAAAAAGGAACTTACTGTAACCCGTTTGGGATTGTTGTTCCAATCGGCCATTACATCCTCTTCGGCTGCGCCCATTACAAAAGTACCGCCCTGTACAAATACCAATCCCGGGCCGGCCTGAATGTCTTTGGGTTTCATCACGTTGAAACCGCCCTGATTTTTGTCGTTATAATTCCAGCCGGTTGCGGAGGATTTATCCTTCTTTTTTTGAAAGATGCTACCGTTTTTACAGGCACCAAGGCTAAGGGTGATGGCTATCGCCAATAAAAATTGACCTATTTTCATTCGAATCCGAATTGATTTTTTGCTAAAACGACGGCTGCAAAGCTTTATTGTAGCCTGATTAATGGGCGAAAGTATGATTTTGAAGGTTTCAATATCCTCCCAAACACTCAGGATGTTATTATGTGAATATCTGCCTCGGTCCAAAAACTATTCCACTGTTACGCTTTTTGCCAGGTTTCTTGGCTTGTCTACGTCGAGGCCTTTCTCCACACCTACATAATAAGATAGCAATTGTAGCGGCACCACACTCAGCATAGGACCCACCACTTCGTCAGCATCAGGAACAAAAATTACATCATCAGCCATGCCGGGTATTATCGTGTCTCCCTCGGTAGCTATGCATATCACTTTGCCCTTTCGGGCCTTTATTTCCTGCACATTGGAAACAATTTTCTCATAAAAGCGATCACGGGTGGCTACAAAAACCACCGGTAGGTTTTCGTCTACAAGGGCTATTGGCCCATGTTTCATTTCCGCAGCAGGGTAACCTTCGGCATGGATATAGCTAATCTCTTTCAACTTTAAAGCACCTTCCAGTGCCACAGGGAAATTGTACCCGCGACCAAGAAACAGGAAGTCGTGGGCATCGGCATACTTTTTTGCCACCCTTTCTATTTCGCCGGTTTGCTCCAAAATGGCTGCTACTTTTTCCGGTATGGCCTGAAGCTGATGCAATAAATCGTGGTAGCGATTGTCATCAATAGTGCCCTTGGTTCTGGCGATTTTTAAGGCCATCATAGTTAAAACGGCCAATTGTCCTGTAAAGGCTTTTGTGCTGGCTACGCCAATTTCGGGGCCGCTATGGGTATACGCACCCGCATGGCTGAGGCGACTAATACTGCTGCCAACTGCGTTAACCACGCCAAAAATAATGGCACCCTGCTCTTTTGCATTTTCCAGCGCCACAAGGGTATCAGCAGTTTCGCCACTTTGCGAGATGGCGATAATAACATCGCCCTTATGAATAATTGGGTTGCGGTACCTGAATTCCGATGCATATTCTACTTCCACCGGAATACGGCAAAGTTCTTCAATCAGGTATTCGGCTACCAGGCCTGCATGCCAGCTGGTACCGCAGGCTACAATTAGAATGCGGTTGGCTGCAATAAGCTGATCCATATATTGCTCCACACCACCCATCACTATTTTCCCTTCGGCCGGCTGCAACCTGCCCCTCAGGCAATCGAAAATGGTTTGTGGCTGCTCATGGATTTCCTTTAGCATGAAATGCTCGTAACCCCCTTTTTCAATAGCCGCTAACTCCATATCCAGTTTGGTGATATAGGGGGTCTGCTTCTCGTTACCCAAATTTTTAAGTACCAGTTCGTCGGCCTTTACAATGGCTACCTGATAATCATTTACATACACTACCTCTTTGGTGTATTCAATAATTGGCGAGGCATCAGAAGCCAGAAAATGTTCTCCTTTGCCTATGCCTATCACTAACGGAGAACCTTTGCGAGCCGCTAAAATGGTTTCAGGATCATGTTCGTCGATGAGTAAAATACAATAGGCACCTACAATTCTGCGTAGCGCTATCAGTAAGGCGTCTTGCAGGCTGCATTCATTTTCAAGAAAAATAGATTCAATAAAATTGAGCAGGACTTCAGTATCCGTATCGCTGGTAAACCGATATCCTTTTGTGCGCAGTTCTTCTTTTAGCTGCGTATAATTTTCGATAATGCCATTGTGTATCATAGCTAATCGCCCCGAAGCCGACCTATGTGGGTGAGCATTTCTATCGCTGGGCTCGCCATGGGTAGCCCAACGGGTATGGCCAATGCCGATATGTCCTTGCATAGCCATGTCACCAACACTTTCTTCAAGCGCCGCAACTTTTCCCTGTTTTTTGGCTATGGTTAGCTTATCCTCATGGATTAGCGCAATACCTGCGCTGTCGTAACCTCTGTATTCTAATCTTTTGAGTCCTTTTAATACTACCGGGTACGCCTGCCGCGGTCCTATATAGCCTACAATTCCACACATATTCTATTACGCAATTTTTTTAGGAATGGCGAAAATAGGGCTTTGGAAACTGACCGCTGATTAGGCGGCGGCAGTTTCAAACAAAGGAAACCTAACTAAATGCTGCGGGATTACTGCATATTGCGGGCTATGCTTAAGGCAAGCGGCCTTACGCTTGCTGCAAAATTTGCACAGGCGGGGCTCAACTTTATCATCATCATCCTGCTCTCCCGGTGGCTTGTAGTGCCCGACCGTGGCGAAGCTGCCTTTTGGCTGATGCTCATTGCTATTTGCCTGGCGATTAGTGAAATAGCGGCCGGAAGTACTGTTTTGGTTTTGCTGGCCACACATACAGTAGCACTCATGGTGAGGGTGTACGCACTGTGGTCGGCGTTAGTTTGTTTTTTGGTCATGGTAGTGGCATGGGGCATTGGGAATGTGGCGGCCGAAACGGCCTGGATACTGAGTGTGGCGGCCTGGTTTCTGGCGCTGCTTACCTTTTGTCAACACCTGGCACTGGGTAAGCGTAAGTGGTTCATTTTCAGTACTTCGCTGGTGATTACTGCATTGCTGCCACTGTTTTTTCTGGCGCTTTTTTATGGGTACGTTCCCAAGTTTCAGGTGCAGCATTACGCATACAGCCTGCTGTTGGGCTGGCTGGCAGCACTGCTAATTACTACACTGGGCTTGTGGAAAAGCGGCAGTTTCAACAGCGTAAATTCCTCTGTATCAACATCAGTTTCGGTATGGCGTAACATGTTTACCAGGGGTATCCTAAATCAGCTCTGCCATCTGACTAGTCTTGCCCATAATCGTCTTCCTTTTTTGTTGCTATCGGCATCGTTACTGGGTATATATGCCAATGCCGCGGCATTAGGAGAGGCTGTTTGGATGGTACCCGGAAGCCTGGGAACCGTGTTGTATGCAAAAATGGCGGGTACTTCGCCCGGCGTCTATAAATCAAGGGCGTTCAGCAGGCAACTGATCGTTGGATTAGCCCTTTCCACCATTGCCTATCTGGTACTTTTATTGCTCCCGTCGCAGGTATTTACTTTGCTGTTTGGTGAGGGATATGCCGGCCTTCAGTTGCAATTGCGTTGGTTGGCCCCCGGCATGCTGGCTTACACTATTTATCTGATGCTCAGCTACTGGCATAGCGCCCACGACCTTTTTGCCGAGAATCTTAAGGCAGTTTTGGCTGGTTTAGCTATTGGCTTAGTCGTGGCAGGGATTTTATTTATCACGACATCGGCCTTGTCTCTTAAAGGAATCATTTTAGCGCAAACGATGGGTTGGGCAACCATGGCAGCATGGCTTCTTATTGCCTATCAAAGGCGCAAACCTGCCCCGGCAAGCAACGTTAATTCTGGTACCGGTTAAATTTTAATTTGTGTGGTATGCCCCTGACGCAGAATTTTGCGCCCCGAAATGGAAGCAATAGAAAATGTTTACGGCGCTGTTTGTGAAGGTGGGAAATCAGTAGTAATTACTTTTCACCAAAAGCCGGATGCCGACGCCATGGGTTCCGGTTTGGCCCTTTGGCATTACTTAAAATTACTGGGTAATTGGGGAACGGTAATCTCACCAACCAATTGGGCTACCTACCTTAACTGGATGCCCGGCTGCCTCGAAGTATTGGACTATGAGGCCAAAACTGCTGAAGCGCAATCCAAAATAGCTGAAGCTGATTTTATTTTTTGCCTTGATTTTAATACGCTCAGCCGTATAAAGAAGATGGAGGAACCGTTGCGTGCTGCAAAAGCTCAGTTGGTACTCATCGATCACCACGAACAGCCAGAAACGGCGGCTTTTGCCTACGGAATCAGTGATTCGAAGAAGAGTTCCACAGCAGAAATGGTATACGATTTTATTATTCGTTCCGGTGGTGCAGCACAAATAAACGAACCGATGGCGGAATGCCTGTATGCCGGCGCTATGACGGATACCGGCTCTTTTCGCTTTCCTTCAACCACGGCCTCGGTGCACAGTATGATTGCCGACTTAAAGGAGAAAGGATTAAACCACCACCTGATTCACGAAAATCTTTTTGATACCTTTTTAGAAAACAGGCTGCGTTTTTTTGGGCATGTGTTACTAAACAGGCTGGAAGTTATTTACGAATTAAATACTGCATTAATTTGGGTAAACAGGCAGGATCTCAATAAGTATGATATCCAAACCGGTGATACCGAAGGCCTGGTAAACTATCCACTTAGCATTCAGGGTATAAAGCTTGCAGCTATTTGTATTGACAGAGATGAGGAGCGCAAATGGTCGTTTCGCAGTAAGGGAGAGGTTGATGTAAACCTTTTTGCCCGCAAACATTTTGAAGGTGGCGGGCATCGCAATGCAGCCGGCGGTCGCTCGTCGGCTAGTCTGGAAGACACTGTTGCGTTTTTTAAAAAGGCCATTTGGGATCTTAAAGATCAATTGGCCGAGTATTGATTTTTACACCACATAGTTTTAATGGAATAAATATTTATGAAGAAAATTTTCTATAGCTTTTTGATGAGTAGCGTCGTATTGCTGTTTGCATCCTGTAATTATGATTACAAGAAAAGTAAGCAGGGTATGCTTTACAAGATTTTTGACAGTGGCAAGGGCGAAACCATTAAGCAGGGCGATTTTGTCAAGATTAATTACATCGCCACAATTGGCGATAGTGTGCTGTTTAACAGTTTTGAGCATGTGCCGTTATTTGGACAATACGATAGCAGTTATGTGGGCACACATGACTTTATAGATATTATGCACCTGATGAAAGTGGGCGACTCTGCCGTGTATGTTCGCTTTGTGGATTCGCTGGTGCGTAAGGGCATGGTTCAGTACAACAATGTATTTCAAAAGGGGAGTACCATTAAGGGGAGAATGCGCATTTTGGGCAGGTATAAAAGTCAGGAAGAAATGGATGCCGCCTATCAGGAAGAATTGGAGCAGGAGAAACAACGTGAAGTGGTGGCGCTTGAAAAGTATGCTGCAGGTAAGAAACTCCCATCGCTTACCAAAACAAAGAATGGCGTATTGGTATTGGTGGAGGAGGAAGGCGCCGGCCCGAAAGTGGATAGCGGCTCTGTAGTCAATATGCGCTACGATGGCTACCTAATGAATGGCAACAAATTTGATAGCAATACCGATTCGGCTTTTGGCCATGTTGGTCCTTTTGAGTTTCAGGTAGGTACCCGTCAGGTTATACCCGGTTGGGATGAAGGTGTACAGTATTTTAAGCAGGGCGGCAAGGGCAAATTGCTGATTCCTGCTATGCTGGCCTATGGCATGCAAAGCCAGGGGGATAAGATGCCGGCCTATAGCAATCTGATTTTTGATATTGAGGTTGTAGAGGTGAAAGAAGCTGTGGATAGCACCAAGGCAGCCCCGTTATCAAATCATTAATTGGTTAATCAGGGAGAATTCCCCCCTAATCTGAAGGCACAACAGATGCCGGGCTTTATCATTTACCCGAAAAGAGGCCGGGGAGTTGTCTGGTTAGACCCTTACCGCTATTTTTGCCGGGTAGAGAAAGCATTGTGCCGACCGATTACCAAATTCACCCACACGAACTAAAATTCACCTCCTTACTGTGCAAAGACTGCGGAAGTATCTTCTCAATCATCAGGTAGCGCCCAAATGGATGGTGTTTATTTTTGACACATTCATAGGTGCCTTTTCGGTGGCCATTGCCTACTTCCTTAGGTTTAATCTGGATTTTGAAGCTGTAATTACTGAATCTGCCATAAACAGCATGTTGCTGGTAGTACTTACCAATACGCTTTTCTTCTACATTTTCAAGACCTATCAGGGCATTATTCGGTTCTCAGGGTTTGCTGAAGCTGTGCGCACTACCATTGCGTTGTTCGCTTCCTGCCTGATACTGATGGTAGGCAATTTAGTTATGAAGCTTTCCGGACATCTGGTTTTGGTGCCCGGGTCGGTGCTAATGATTAATATGCTTACCGCATCATTTATGATGGTGGGCTACAGGCTTGCAGTTAAGAATATTTATCGCAACAGCATAGCTAAAGGGAATGACCTGAACGTAGTAATTTATGGAGCCGAAATGAATGGTTCTAAATTAAAAGCGACTATTGAGCAGGCAAGTAACTATCAGTATAAAGTAATTGCTTTTATAGACGAGGACTTGTCCTTTGTTGGCAAAACAATTGACAATGCAAGGATTTACTCTTTTCATCAGGTTAAGCACTTGCTGAAAAACTGGGACGTGCGATTATTGCTTTTTGCGCGTAACGATATTGAGATGCATACCAAAAACAATGTGGTTGATTTTTGCCTCGAACACGATATACAAGTGCGCAATATTCCACCGGTAGATCAATGGATAAAAGGTCATTTATATCTCACGCAACTGCGCGAAATAAATATTGATGAGCTGTTGGGAAGAACGCCTATTAAAGTGTATAACGAAAAAGCAACAGCGCTTATGAGCCAAAGCCGCATTTTGGTTACAGGTGCTGCGGGTTCTATTGGTTCAGAACTATCGAGGCAGCTGGCTACTTTCAATCCTCCACAACTCATTCTTGCCGATCAGAATGAAACAGGCTTGTATGAGCTGGAATATTTTTTGCGCAATAATGTGCCCTCATGCGAAAACATAACCATTTATGTTGGAGACGTGCGGGATGGCAACAGCATGGAAAACCTGTTCAAGCGATTCCGTCCCGATATTGTCTACCATGCGGCGGCATACAAGCACGTGCCCATGATGGAGTACCATCCCAGTGAGGCTATCAGAAACAACGTATTGGGCACACGCATACTTGCCGACCTTTCGGTGGAATACAATGTGGAGCGCTTTGTTTTGGTAAGTACAGATAAAGCCATTAACCCAACCAATGTAATGGGTGCCAGCAAGCGCATTGCCGAAATTTATGTGCAATCCTTAGGTAGCCGGGAGAAAAAAGTGGTTCACCTAACAGCCGGTAGCCGTTACGATTACTCCGGCCGATATCGCTCCACCAAATTTATTACTACTCGTTTTGGTAATGTATTAGGTAGTAATGGTTCTGTTATCCCTCGCTTTAAAGAGCAAATAGCTGATGGTGGTCCATTAACGGTTACCCATCCTGACATTATTCGTTTTTTCATGACCATTCCCGAAGCTTGCAATCTTGTGGTTGAAGCAGCTACTATGGGAGAGGGTGGCGAAACCTATGTGTTTGATATGGGAGAACCGGTGAAGATTGCTGATTTGGCACGAAAAATGATAAAGCTTGCCGGCTATGTTCCCGGAAAGGATATTGAGATCAAGTTTACCGGTTTGCGCCCCGGCGAGAAATTGTTTGAGGAACTATTGAATAAGAAAGAAAGCGTGCAGCAAACCTATCACGATAAAATTTTGATAGGCAGAGTACCTGAGTACGATTACTATCAGATAAACCAACTGATAGATACGCTAATAGAGCTTGCCTACCGCAACGATGATGAAGATGTCGTTCGGCAAATGAAGAGGATAGTACCTGAATTTAAAAGTAAGAACTCTATTTACCAGCACATGGATGGCCTTGACAACCCGAACGTAGCCATATCGAGTTAGTTGCGTATGCTTGCTTACATTTGACCGGAGTCAAAATCATTCTACCGCTACATGTTTTCCATTTTCAGGAGATCTGCCCCTAAAGTTTTTCCCGCCTTTGAGTTTATAGGCGTGGATATGCACAACCATTTACTTCCCGGTATTGACGATGGCAGCCCCAATGCAGAGACTTCACAAATGCTCATGCAACGCATGCTGGAATTGGGGTACAGCAGTTTTTCGTGCTCGCCACACGTAATCAGCGATATCCATCCTAACACGCCGGCAACAATTGCGGCGGCGGCTGCAGAATTACAGCAGCACTTGCAGCAGGAATCGCTTGCCATACCCTTTCATTACGCTGCGGAATACATGGTAAATTATGATTTTGACGAACTCGTAAACAACAAACAAATTTTATCCTTTGGTAAAAATTATGTACTCATAGAAATGAGCTATGCTGTGGAATCACCCAATATTCGGGAGGCGGTTTTTGCACTCATCATGAAGGGGTATCAACCTGTGTTGGCGCATCCTGAGCGTTATCCGTACTACTTCAATCATTCGCTGCGCGAATATGAAAAGCTGGTAGACGGTGGATGCGAAATGCAGATTAACATGCTTAGCCTTGGCGGATATTACGGCCCGCCGCAAAAAGAGTATGCGCAAAAATTGATTGACAGGGGATGGGTTAACTGGCTCGGTACCGACTTGCACCACGAGCGACATTTGGAAGCGCTCACCAAACTGGCCAATGATAAAAAGGCCTTGCGCTACATGGATAAAATAAAACAACTACGTAATCCTACGCTAAGCCTTCCGGCTTTATAAGTTGTTTGCAGTGCTTTTTATACATTGAATCGGAAATGCATTACATCTCCATCTTTCACTACGTATTCCTTGCCTTCTATCCTTAGTCTGCCGGCATCACGGCATGCTGCTTCCGAACCGTATTTTACAAAGTCATCGTAGCCTATTACTTCTGCCTTAATAAATCCTTTTTCAAAATCGCTATGAATTACACCTGCGGCCTGCGGCGCTTTCCAGCCGTTATGAATAGTCCATGCACGCACTTCTTTTTCGCCGGCGGTAAAATAGGTATCAAGCGCCAGCAATTGATAAACAGATCTGATGAGTCTGTCTAGCGCAGGTTCTGTCATATGATATTCTTCCATAAACAGCGCCTTGTCATCAGGCTCTTCCATTTCAGCAATTTGTGCCTCTATGCTGTTGTTCATTATAATAAGGCCTGCGCCTTCTGCTGTAGCGGCTTTGGCTAGTATATCGCTGTATTTGTTGCCCGTGTGCATGCTGGGTTCGTCTACGTTGGCTACATATAATACAGGCTTTGCTGTAAGTAAGAATAAATCGGCAATGGCCGTTTTCTCTGTTTCGTAGAGGTCGAGATTTCTGATGTTTTTTCCCTGCTCCAATTGCGATTTACATTTCTGCAAAACGGTCAGTTCATCTTTGAGTTTAGCATCACCGGAGCGGGCCTGTTTTTCAATACGCTGGATCTTTTTGTCGACACTTTCAAGGTCTTTGAGTTGTAATTCAGTGTCAATAATTTCTTTATCGCTAATGGGGTTGATGGCTCCTTCGTCACGCAATACATTCTCATCTTCAAAACAGCGTATTACATGCACTACGGCATCTACCTCTCTGATATTGCCCAAAAACTTATTGCCAAGTCCTTCACCCTTGCTGGCACCTTTTACTAATCCGGCAATATCGACTATCTCAATTTGGGTAGGTACAACCCGCTGTGGGTTTACCAGCTCTGTCAGTTTTACCAGGCGTGTGTCAGGCACATCAACCAGGCCCACGTTGGGGTCGATGGTACAAAAACGATAATTACTTGCCTGCGCCTTTGCGCTATTGCTCACCGCATTAAATAATGTGCTCTTACCAACGTTAGGAAGACCAACAATACCCGCCTGTAGTGCCATAATAAATTTCTTTTTTATTTAGATTACTGATACCCGCCGGTTTTTCAGGGCAGCAAAAGTAGGCGCACCGTGGTAAATTGAATGTTATTTAAGATATTGGCCGCCATATATACCTGGCATGGCGCTTAATGTAATTTGGTTTGGCTTTTTTCTTATTGCTTTTGTGGTGGCATTGGTGCGCCTGCTGGTGTTTCACGACTACGATATATTTCAAAAAATTGTTTCTGGCACTTTTGATAGCGCCAAAACGGCCGCTGAAATATCGTTGGGCCTTATTGGCCTGATGGCATTTTGGTTGGGCATTATGAAAATTGGCGAGAAAGGCGGTCTGATTGCCATGTTCTCCAAGGCGGTATCGCCCTTGTTTCACAAGCTTTTTCCCGGTATTCCTAAAAACCATCCTGCTTACGGCAGCATACTCATGAATTTTTCCGCCAACATGCTTGGTCTCGACAATGCTGCAACGCCGCTTGGCCTTAAAGCCATGAAGGAGTTGCAGGAACTGAATCCGGAAAAGGAAACGGCAACGGATGCACAAATCATGTTTCTTGTACTGAATGCATCAAGCCTTACCCTATTGCCCGTAACCATTATGGCGTACAGAAAGGAGGCCGGTGCACTTGATCCTTCGGATGTATTTATACCCATTTTGCTGGCTACCTTTTTCAGTACGCTGGCAGGTTTGGTAATTACTGCACTTTATCAGCGTATCAACTTATTGCAACGCGTAGTAGTACTGTATTTGGGTGGTCTTGCTGCTGTAGTTGGTGCGGCCTTGTATTTTTTCAGTAACCTACCCGAGGCACAAATGAGTATTGCCACAAAGGTCATCAGCAATGTGATGCTGTTTGGGGTCATTATTGCTTTTGTGTCTGTAGCATTTTATCGGAAAGTGAATGTGTTTGAAACCTTTATTGAAGGCGCAAAAGAAGGATTTGAAGTGGCTATTAAAATTATTCCCTATCTGGTAGGCATACTTGTAGCAGTAGGGGTAATGCGCAATAGTGGTGCGCTCGATTTCATTACACAGGGTTTAAGTTGGGTTTTCGGATTGCTGGGGATGAATACAGATTTTGTGCCTGCATTGCCCGTGGCGCTGATGAAGCCATTGAGTGGCAGCGGTGCCCGCGGTATGATGATTGAATTGATGGAAACATCGGGTGCCGATTCCTTTGCCAGCCGTGTGGCCTGTGTTATTCAGGGGAGTACCGAAACTACTTTCTATGTACTGGCCGTGTATTTTGGCAGTGTGGCGGTTAAGCGCACAAGGCATGCCGTGCCCGCGGCGTTGTTAGCGGAACTAGCCGGTGTAATTGCGGCAATCATTATCGCCTATATCTTTTTTCATTAAACCCCTATGCGGAAAAATTATTTGTTTATTGCCAATGCGGGAAAGAAAGGAAAAGGTGTGTTTACCCAAAGAGATATTCCCACAGGAACCGTTGTTGAAATTGCTCCGGTTATTGTGTTAAAGGCAAGAGACAGAAAGCGGTGCGAAGACACAAAACTCTACTATTACATTTTTGAATGGGGCAATAAAGGACGTAAAGGCGCAATAGGTCTTGGTTATGTAAGCATGTACAACCATGCATCACCAGCTACTTGCGAATACGAAATGAATTACGAAGACGAAACCATAAGCGTAATTGTAATGCGCGATGTGCTGGCAGGAGAGGAACTCACCATTAATTACAGCGCCGGATGGGACGACTGGAAGCCGGTTTGGTTTGATACAGAAGAATAAAGTATAGCAGCCCCTTTATCCTTTTTGAAAAAATACATTACTGCCGCCAACCCATTCTTTATCGGCATTGTAGCGAACACCAATCATTTTGCCCTTGCTTAATCGCGAAAGGTTTTGCACGGCAACGGGACGAGCCGCATTTTTTTCCCATAAATAGAAAAGGCGTATTTCAGCTTTGGCAGGCACATCAGGCGTTTTAATAATATCAGCATATTTCACTTTGCGCTGCAAAATCCAGTTTGCGGGATCTTGTATTGCCGCCATATCGTCCGGTGTTACATCAATTACTACACCTTGTCCGGCGAAAGAGAACAGTGGTTTCAGTACATAATTTTCGAGGTCTGCTGGTATGGATTGCAGTTCGTTTACAAAAAACGTAGGAGGCACATAAGGGCTTTTAATATATGGTAACGTGTGCTTGCTTATCCGATAAAACCAATTGGGATGCGGACACCAGCTCACCTGCCAGTTGCGGGTAATGTCTATGGTGCCATCCGGCAGTTGCTGCTTTTCCAGATCATCGAAGATTAATCGATTGTAAATCCTTTTCACCTCTGTTAGTGTTCCACCGTTATCATAATATAATTTGTCGTCCTTACCCGTAAGCTTAGTCAGGCATACGGTTTTTATACCCAGATAATCTTCGGTGCACCTGAAATCTATTCGTGTTTTTTGTTCATCTGGGTATATTTCCAGCAGAATTACATGTTCCGGTGCATGGCCATCAAGGATAACAGATTTCATAAGGCTGATGTAGCCATTCTTATCAAAGCCATTGAGATAGCTATCATAATCATCTGGAATGTCAAAATGCTTTTCCACCATTTCATTTTGCAAAATCTGATAACATAGCAAACTGGGGAAGCCCTGCATTTCTATCAATTGAGGGCTCATGGTGCCGTCTTCATTTTCACAAATACCAAAGTCGAAGGCAATTATTTCGGGGTAATCGGTATCGTTGGGAACCCGTAAATGTGCAGGAATGGCTGCTTCGCTTTGTTGCAGAAACCCCGGTGCCACAATTACATCCAGAATGTCTTCACAGGCCTGCAGCACCATATTGCGAAAATGCCGATCGATGAAAACCGGTGTTTCTGCCACGCGAAACTCAATATCTCCGGGATGCACGGCATGTAAATCGCGGAGATAGGATTGATATTTTTCAGGTGTGAAGGCGGCATTAAATGCTTGTCGGATAGCGGGTACCATGTCGTAATAGCTTATTGGAGGCAAGATAAGGGCATTTAGCAGTTCAGCTAAGCGCCGGGCTGCGAAGAAACAGTGCCAGCACATATTGGCGGTTGGCGGAGCGCGCCAAGGTGGAAAAATGCGGTTTCACCAGCCAAATTTAACACCCTCATGAGCTCAAATACGAGTGTTTACAAGTGATACTGTTACATTTGCACCCCCGTTAAAAAAAACCGCGGGATTATGTTATGAATTTTATCAAACAACTAAACGCAGATGCACAGGAGAATAGCGCCGCTGCTTCGGAAGAAGTAGTTGAGGCTGCTGCTGCGATAACAACACCACCTGTGGAAGAGGAAATAGCTGTGGCCGAAGCGCCTGCAGTTGTGGCCTCTGCTACTCCTGTAGCTGTAGCTACTGCGCACGATGATTTCGATTGGACCATTGACAAGCGTAACGTAAGCACCTACAACAACGATGAAAGAGCCAAGTACGACAAAGTGTACGAGGATACTTTCAAATCCATTCAGGACGGCGAAATGATTATTGGCACCGTAGTTGGTCTTACCAAAACAGATGCCGTTATCAACATTGGCTTTAAGAGCGATGGCTTGATTAGCCTGAACGAATTCCGCGACAACCCCGTGAGCATTAGCGATGAAGTGGAAGTATTGGTAGTGGAAAAAGAAGACCGCAACGGCAACCTGCATCTGAGCCGCCGTCAGGCACGCATCAGCCGCGCATGGGAGCGTATTGTGGATGCCAACAAAACCGGCGAAATTGTTACCGGTACTGTTACAAGCAAGACCAAGGGTGGCCTTATTGTCGACATTTTTGGCATGGAAACTTTCCTTCCAGGATCTCAAATTGATGTGAAGCCGGTAACCGACTACGATCAGTTTGTAGGTAAGACTATGGAATTCAAAGTGGTGAAAGTGAACGAAACCAT
Source organism: Chitinophagaceae bacterium (assembly GCA_024643625.1). Taxonomy (GTDB): domain Bacteria; phylum Bacteroidota; class Bacteroidia; order Chitinophagales; family Chitinophagaceae; genus Phnomibacter. The sequence goes on along the minus strand of JAHEMO010000014.1, from coordinate 9,111 downwards.
TAAGAATGCAGTGGTAAGCCACAAAGCGCTCATCGAAAGCGATATAGAAGCACAACGTGCCGAAATTATCAGCAAACTGGAAAAGGGACAAGTACTGGAAGGAACCATCAAAAACATCACCGATTTTGGTGCGTTTATGGACCTTGGCGGACTCGACGGTTTGTTGTACATCACCGATATTTCATGGGGACGTATCAACCATCCAAGCGAAGTATTGCAGCTTGATCAAAAGCTTAATGTAGTTGTACTTGATTTTGATGATGACAAGAGGCGTATAAGCCTTGGCCTGAAGCAATTGACCCCGCATCCATGGGATGTATTGGGCGAAGCCATTCAGGAAGGGTCAGTTATTAAAGGTAAAGTGGTAAATATTGAAGATTACGGTGCATTCCTCGAAATTCAGCCAGGTGTTGAAGGGTTGGTGCATGTAAGCGAAATAAGCTGGGCCAATACCCCCATCAATGCTAAAGAATTCTTTAGCCTCGGTACAGACCATGAAGCTAAAATTGTAACGCTTGATAAGGATAATCGTAAGATGAGCCTCAGCATCAAGCAGCTTACCAACGATCCATGGGATACCATCGAAGACAAATTTGGTGTGGACAGCAAGCATACCGGTGTAGTGAAAAACATTACCCCCTACGGCGTATTTGTTGAATTGGAAGCCGGTATCGGCGGCATGATTCACATCAGCGACCTTAGCTGGTTGAAGCGTATTAACCACCCAAGCGAGTTTACGAAAGTTGGTGAAAACATCGACATCATCATTCTGGCGATTGATAAGGACGGCCGCAAACTGCAACTTGGTCATAAGCAATTGGAAGAAGATCCATGGATTGCTTTGGCTGAAACTTTCCCTATTGGCAGCCTGCACGAAGGCACGGTGATCAAGAAGGATGACAAAGGCGCTGTAGTAAGCCTGCCTTATGGTTTGGAAGGCTACGCTCCGGGTCGTCATTTGGGCAAAGAAGATGGTGGAACCATTCAGGCTGATGAAACTAATCAGTTCATGGTTATTGAATTTGATCCTAACGACAAGCGCATTTTGCTTAGCCACGCCCGCATTTGGGAACAGGCAGCAGCCGAAGAGCGTGAAGTAGCCCGTAAGGAAGCCCGCACAGAAGTGGAGAACACTAAGAAGGCAGTAAAGACCATCCAGAACAAGGTAGAAAAAACTACCCTTGGCGATTTGGGTGTTTTGGCTGATCTGAAGAAAAAGCTGGAAGGCAACGAAGGAAAATAATCCGAGTCCAACCTCTTTCATATGTCCCCGGTGCGTAAGCATCGGGGATTTTTTTTCACAGGGCTTTTAGGCTTCAGCTAATGACAGCATCTTTGCGTTTCACCTTAAACAAAACGATATGCCATCACATCACCATTCCACCTCAGGCAATGGCGAACATCGCCACAGCAATTCCCGTCATCATTCCGAAGAGAACCGACAGCAACTAGAAGATCAGGCCAGAGCCATAGCACAGGATAATGAAAAGATGGCTTTGGAAATTCTACTCCTTAAAAGAGAACTTACTAAAATGCAACTGCGCATAAAAAGCGGATTTCAGGAAAACAGAAAAGCTACCTGGGTAGGGCAAATTATTATTATGGCAATGGTAGCCATAGTGATAACGCTACTTATAAAACTGTAGCCTAGTGGTGCAGTTGGCTCAGTAGCAAATCGTTGAAGTTTTGCAGCGATGAAATTTTCATATCCGCAAGGCCCCACTGTGCCAATTGCTGCTGATGCCTGCCCGGCACTACCACGCATTTCATTTTGGCAGCTTTGGCCGATACCATGCCATTTACGGAATCTTCAAAGCAAAGCGTGGCCTGCGGCGACGCACCTAATGCTTCAGCACAATTAATATATACCTGTGGGTGAGGCTTGCCAAAAGCAAGGGCTTCCGCCGAAGTAACAGCCTCAACAACATTAGTGAGGTTTAGCTGTGAAAGCACCAAATCAGCAAGCATCATGGGGGAGGAGGTGGCTACACCAATTTTAAATCCCTTTTTGCGGAAGTACGATACGATGTATTGAACACCAGGCATTTCTCTTCCATTCTTTTTCACTTTTTCCATTACCAAATCCAATATGCGCTGCTCAGCTTTGGCAATGGTGCTCATCTCCAGCTCGAAGAAATGAAACCAATGCTCCAGCCATTCGCGGGTGCGCAGGCCTGTAGTGCTTGCGTATTGCTCATGCGTAAGTTTACATCCGTAACGGGCCAATAGCTCGCTGCCCGCTTCTTCCCACAGTGGCTCCGAATCAATGAGTAAGCCGTCCATATCAAAAATCACCGTATCTATTCGCATGCCGAAAAAAGGCTTTTAAGATTGTACAAATGCCAACAAATGGAACAATGGCACCACAATATGACTAATATTGCGCGATGCAAAAGAAAGGGTTGCGGGGAAATACTTTATCCTTTTTTGTATATTTCGTTGCTTGCGCACATACCACACCATCTCCCCGGAATTTGTATTTTTAAGTATTAATATCGCCCTATGGCTTCATTGGGAAAATGGTTGGCAGATAGCCGACTAATAAAAGGTCCGGTTTACTCGCTCGTTGGCATGGCCTCGTGGCCCGGCCTGGAAATTGTGAATCGCACGGAGATTACCGGCATGGAACATTTGGAGGGACTACCCCGCCAAAATGTTTTATTTGTGAGCAACCATCAAACCTATTTTGCCGACGTAATTACCATGATGCATGTGTTTTGCGCCAATGCCTGGCATCGCAAAAATTATCTTGGACTACCTACTTACCTGCTATGGCCATTTACCCGCGTACGATTTGTGGCGGCTGAAGAAACCATGAAAAGTAACTGGCTCAGCCGCTTGTTTTCTCTGGCTGGTGCCGTAAGTGTAAAACGCACCTGGCGAGCTGAAGGCAAGGATGTGACACGCGACAGAGACGAAGGTGATTCAATAAAAATTGATGAGGCTTTGCAAAAGAATTGGGTGATTACCTTTCCGCAGGGTACCACCAAGCCCTTTGCGCCCGGCCGAAAAGGCACTGCCTATATCATTAAAAAAAACCGGCCTATAGTAGTGCCTGTTACCATCAATGGATTTTGGCGCGCTTTCGATAAGAAAGGCTTGCGCTTTAAAAAGAAAGGCACCCACCTGAAAGTAAATATTAAAGCACCACTTACTATTGATTACGATGCTCCGGCGGATACTATACTTGATCAGGTAATGGATGCTATAGAGCAAAGCAAGGATTACATGATGAAAGGAAGACATCATATCATTTCGCTTATTGACAAATAACGTAACGCCCAATTGCTGCGTTAGTTGCAGTTAAAAACAGGCCACTTCATATTTGTTTTTTTTGTAAGTCTGCCTGGTCCTTTGGAGTAAAATAGCTGCATATTCAGGCTAGTTATAGTTGATTAGCCGCGGCAAATAAATGCGTTTGCTTTTCACTGCATTAGAACAATCAACCGTAATAGGATTAATGAAATACATGCAAAGAGATGTCTTTGACACCTTTCATGTCTAAGTACATGGATTATACCCTAACAAAATTGGGAATGTTCTTATAACTATTTAGCGCAGCGATTGCAGGAATAACAAGAGCAATGCCGGTAGATCTTTCACCTCGGGCCAGGGTAGGGTAGCTGTCACATCATCAATATCGTGGTAGGCCTTTCGTGCTCCAAGCGTGTAAATAAAAAATGCCGGCACTCCTTTTTCGCTAAACCAGTAATGATCGCTGTTGGAGGCCTTGCCCCGCTCTCCAATAAAACTCACAAATTCTTTGCTGTCGTTTAAAGCTTTCAATAGCGCAAACTGTTGTGGAAATTCCGTGGCATTTACCACGGTGATTCCCTCTTCACCATTACCCAATAAATCGAGATTGAGCACAAATTTGGTTTTGGCCAGTGGAATCACAGCATGTTCGGTATAATATTTTGAACCGAGCAGCCCCGCTTCTTCACCGCTAAAAGCAATGAATAATACCGAATAGGGCAGGGGTTTTTTGGCAATAGCGGCAGCAAGCCCCAACATAACTGCAGTGCCACTGGCATTATCGTTGGCTCCGTTAAAAATGGTTTTGTCACCCATAGTTCCCAAATGGTCGTAGTGCGCACTCACTATAAATATCGAATCAGGATATCGGGTGCCGCGCACCATACCGAGCACATTGCTTGCTTCAAATGCGGGGATCAGTTTGGCATCCACCATACAATCGTACTCAAATGTGGGCGGCAGATTAAACCCTGTTACCTGTAACATGGTGTATCCTTCCTGTTTCGCAGATACACTCCAGGTGAGTTTCGGTACTGTGGTGAGCGCTACCAGGCGTTCCCTATCCACCCAGGTTATGGAGTCAAGCCTTTCCATACGTCCGCGGGCAATTACAGCCCGGCTTTCTGGGGTCGCCAAAAAATCTGTCCCTGGTACCAACTGTATGCCATTGAGGCTCAATTGCATCCTGCCCGGGAAAGTATTTACCGGGTAGCTGTAGGATTGTGTAAAGCCTTTTATGCCCGCCGGCTTTAATCCTATTGAATCCATTTGCGCTTGCAGGAACTTGGCTGCAATACCCATGCCGTTGCCCGTGTAGCCGCGGCCCTGCATGGAATCCGACGCCAAACGACCGGAAACGCTTTTTATGTAGGCAGTATCCTGCGCTGTAACCGTAATCCAACCTATGTTCATGATTGCCCAACAGCAGGCAAGTCGGTAGCATTTCATACCGCAATACTAAGAATGCCAGGCGCTCTCAATATCCAATTAACATTCACTTGCTTCCGGCTGCTAACTGGTGTTAGGTACCAAAAAAAACAGGGGCAAAATCATTGTTCAATCCACCTAATCCTCCTAAATTGTATGGCTTTCATCAATGCAGCAATATCGGTTGCCAGAATGCATGATAGCCCATGCTGCCGGTGAATGTCTTCAATTACTTCATCTTAAAAAGCTAAGCAAATGGTTACAGAAGCTGAACACAAGGCCCTGCTTACAGAGAGTGAGCAATGGCGGGAGAAATTACGCGCCTATCGTACCGTAATTAATGATTTGCGAGACAAATTGTATGGCTACGCCGCAGGTAAATCAGATTCGGAGTTTTTAAAAGAAGTGGAGCATTATCATAATCAGTTCCACATTCAGCTCATCAACATTCACGACCTCAAACACGAGATCAAAAATCATGTTGTTGAAGCCGGCCATCACCCCAATTTCGGGCATCGTATTCCGCATCACAATCTGGAAATGCAGGTAAATAGTCTTCTTGAGGATTTGGAGAAGTTGAAAAACGACTTCCAGAATTTTCTTTCAGCGTAGTGCTGCAACAGATACCGGTTGGCTTTGCTTGCCGGTATCTGCGTTTTTTGGGGAAGCATGCTTCCACTTATTTCTTTTGAATAAAATTTATTGCTATGCCATCATTTGATACTGCACATGTAAAAAACATTGCGCTGCTGGGCCATGCCGGCAGCGGTAAAACAACGCTTGCAGAATGTATGCTTTTTGAAGCTGGTCTTATCAATCGCCGCGGAACCATTGAAGATGGCAATACCGTTAGCGATTATCATGAACTGGAAAAGGAAAGAGGTAATTCCATCTTTACCTCGCTGCTGCATACTACATGGCGGGGGTATAAAATCAATATACTTGATACACCGGGCTACGATGATTTTGCCGGCGAAGTAATTAGCGCTTTGCGTGTAGCCGATACCGGAGTCATGGTACTTAATGCAGTGATGGGGGTAGAAGTAGGCACCGATATTATATGGCAATACACGGAACAGTTTAAAACGCCCATGATTTTTGCCATGAATAAACTAGATCATGAGAATGCTGATTTTGCAAATACACTGACGCAGGCAAAAGAGCATTTCGGTGCTAATGTTGTGGCCGTGCAGTATCCTGTAAATGCAGGAACCGGTTTCAATGAAATCATCGATTTGCTGCACATGGTGTGCTATCACTTTCCCGATAACGGTGGTAAACCCGAAAAGAGACCTATACCTGAAACCGAAAAAGCTACAGCCGACGAAATGCATCGTGAATTAGTGGAGGCTGTTGCGAGTAACGATGAAGGACTTATGGAAAAATATTTTGAGCAGGGCGAACTGTCTGAAGAAGAATTGAAAAGGGGATTGAAAAAGGCCATGATCAATCATGATATCTTTCCTGTGTTCTGCACCAGCGCAGCCAATAATATGGGCAGTGGTCGCATTATGGGTTTCATAGATGTAGTGGCGCCTTCGGCGAACGACATGCCACCGCAGCAAACGCTGCAGGGCAAAGAACTTCCCTGCGATCCCAATGGCCCTCCGGCTATTTTTATTTTTAAAACTATAAGCGAACCGCATGTTGGCGAACTCAGCTTATTTAAGGTATACAGCGGTACGATAAAAACCGGTACAGAACTGGTAAATGAAAATACCGGTAGCGCCGAAAAACTAAACCAGTTGCTGTTGTTGGAAGGACACAACAGGGTAAATGTAAATGAGTTGGTAGCCGGTGATATTGGTGCCACGCTTAAGCTAAAAAATACGCACGTAAATAATACCCTGCACGAAAAAGGTAAACAGTTTGAATTGCACCCTATTCAGTTTCCGACACCCAATGTTACTGTTGCTGTAATAAGCAATAAGGGTGATGAGGAAAAGCTAAGTCAGGCGCTGCATACTTTGCATGAAGAAGATCCAACACTCATTATTGAAGTGTCTCCTGAACTCAAGCAAACTTTATTAAAAGCGCAGGGCGAATTGCATTTGCAGGTGATAAAGTGGAAACTTGAGCATCTCTATAAACTTGATGTTCAATTTGGCAAATCAAAAATTCCTTATAGAGAAACTATTCGTTCCAAAGCGGAAGCGGTACACCGGCATAAAAAGCAGAGCGGTGGCGCAGGTCAGTTTGGCGAAGTGCATTTGCGTATTGAACCCTGGTACGATGGTATGCCTGATCCTGAAGGACTTAACGTTCGCGGCCGCGAAGAACATGCATTGCCATGGGGCGGCAAACTGGTGTACTACAATTGTATTGTTGGTGGTGCTATTGATACCCGGTTTCTGCCGAGTATACTAAAAGGCGTAATGGAAAAAATGCATGAAGGCCCTATAACAGGATCTTATGTGCGCGATGTACGTGTAAGTGTTTTTGACGGTAAAATGCATCCGGTGGACAGTAACGACATCAGTTTCAGACTGGCGGGATTAAAAGCATTTAAAGAGGCTTTTGCACATGCCAATCCACAGGTATTGGAGCCTGTAAATAAGCTTACTGTATTGGTGCCTGAAGACCTTACCGGACAGGTGATAGGCGATTTGCAAACCCGAAGGGCTATTGTAGAAGGCATAGATGCGGAAGGCCGCTTACAAAAAGTGATTGCCAGGGTGCCTTTGGCGGAAATGCATGATTACAGCAGCTCATTGCGTAGCATTACGCAGGGGCGTGCTAAGTTTAGAATGGAGTTTGCTGATTATGCTGCTGTTCCATTTGAATTGCAAAGAGAACTGAACGAAGACTATGTGAAGCATGCTAAAGATGAAGACTAGTTATTCAAGTCTTTTTTAGACGAATGGTATTAAGTAATGCCTCTATGCCCATGCATGGAGGCATTATCATTTGAGGACAGGTAGGCAAAACTGTTGCATCATGCTGTTTTAGTACTTTCATGGCTATGAACAGCAAGGCGTCGTCGTTGCAAAACAGGCTGCACGAAATAATTTTCGAAAGTGATACCCCGGAAGGCAAGGCATTTGATGTAGCGCTTTTGGTGGCCATTGTAGGCAGCATAGTGGTCGTATTGCTCGACAGTCTGCCTGCTTTACATGCCAGGCATCAGCAACTATTCATGAGGCTTGAGTGGGCATTCACTATTTTATTTACGATTGAATACCTGCTGCGATTGTACAGCGTATACAAACCCATGCGGTACGCGCTCAGCTTTTTTGGCATTATAGATTTACTGGCCATTTTGCCCTCATTTCTAAGTTTGTTTGTAGCTGGTGCGCAAACCTTGCTGGTGCTGCGAACGCTTCGGCTGCTGCGGGTGTTTCGCATATTTGGGTTGCAGCAGTACCTTACTGAAATGCGCTTCCTTGGTGGCGCACTCAAAGCTAGTCTCAATAAAATTTTGATCTTCTTATTTATTGTTCTAACTGTTGTAATTATACTTGGTGCGGTAATGTTTTTGGTAGAAGATGGGGCAAATGGCTTTACCAGTATTCCTGAAAGTATTTACTGGGCCATTGTTACCATTACCACAGTTGGTTATGGCGATATATCACCCGTAACACCCCTGGGCAAATTTGTAGCCAGTATTATTATGCTGCTGGGTTATGGCATTCTTGCTGTACCCACCGGTATTATTACCTCAGAAATGACAACTGCCGCCCGGCATAAAAAAGACAACAATCAAGTGTGTCCCGGTTGTGGCAAAGAGGGTCACGAAGCAGATGCTGCTTATTGCAAATATTGTGGCACAAAAATGTAAAAGCTGTAATCAGCTGCAGCGTGGCGTTACGTCCAACTGTAGCCCTTTTGCTTTGGCATCAGCGTCCATTTTACTACCTACCGACATGCCAATGGCAAGGCCAATGGGCAGGCCGATAGCCAGGAGCCCCATATTGCCAACACTTATACCTATAGCCACTCCCATGGGTATACCAAAAGCGGCCATACCAACGCTCATCCATAAATTACGATAGTAGCCAGGTGTGGATAGTTTTGCTTCTTTAGCCAGCAAAGCAATTGCCTTGGTAATTGTTTTGCGCAGCAGCTTATGCCATGCGTTCATATCGTTGCTTGTGGCATTAAGCGCTTCGTTCATTTGCAAAAGCGCCTGTTGTGTATTTTCCGGAATTGATTTTGCATTCACTGCTTCCAGCAGTTGCTTGTAAGAAGTGTAGCAGATTTCCGCCTTGGGATTTGATGCAATTGCTGCAGGCGCAATAGGTGCGGTTAGAATCATGGTATTATGCTTTAATTGTTGGTTGCCTTAGTTGTTCGCTTTACCTGAGGCCAGGCTTCAAGCGGCCTGTCGGTGGATAAGATATCGGCGCCATCATTTACCCATTGAGCATACATATTATCGCCACGTGCCTTAGCCATATTATCCAGGTTGCCCAGGGTACCCAATATGCA